>JAXFBD010000017.1:0-78059 GCA_034118545.1 Blautia sp. | reverse complement strand
GGAACTGAACAAGAAACTCAAAAAAATTTTTTGAAGAAAGATTCCCATACAACATTTCTAAAATGCTATAAAGGGCGACAAATCGCATATCTGCGCGGTTTGTCGCCCTTTTCTCTTCTTCTAACTGTCGAAAACGGGATTATATCACAATTTATGGAAAATTCAATATGTTTTTGTTATAATATTTCATATAGAATCATTATTTACCGGAGGATAACATGAAAAAACTTTTTACCATCTTTGCCGGTCTTTGTATAACCTTTCTGGTTTCCGGCTGCAGCGCCGGAGACCTGCTCGATAAATTCATTCCCGTGGAAGAAACTGAAGAAACCCGAAATACAGAAGTTAAAACCAGAGTATACATGGATGAAACCACCGGTACTCTTCTTGATTTTGACGGTACTTATCTTACCATCGAGGGAACACAGGAAGAAAGCTATGTTTTTGATGTCTCACAGGCCACTCTGGAATGTGAAGACGGCATGATTGCCGGTGATGAAGTCAGCATCATTTACGAAGGCCAGCTTATCAACAAAGATACCAGCACAGTAAAGGCTCTTAAAGTTGTGGATGAATATCACAAAAAAGTCCACCTTGAAGACAGAACGATCCATGGAACACTTCAGAACCTGACGCCCAATACTGTTACCATAAAATCAGAAAAAGGAAACCTGGCCACTTACCCTATCACCGGTACAGAACAGTATTATCAAAATGGTCTCACTGCCGGTCAGTGGGTTTACCTTCATTTTAAAGGAAAATTTCCTCCCAGAGATACTCCCGGCACCTTAAATGCAAGCCACATGAAAGTGCTGACCATCTCCGATATAGAACCCATGCAGGTTCCAACACCAACACTTGTGCCTGCCCGGCCTGCCGACGCAGAAGCCTCTGCCGCTGCTGCAGATTCCACCTTTCGTGCTGTTATACAGGATATCCAGCTTAATTCCCTGAAAGTTCGCCCGAAGGGAAGTAAAACCTCTGTTACCGTAAACCTGTCCGGCATTTCCTGCTATTTTAAAGGAGGAATTGCTCCCGGCTCCCTGGTAACCATCCATTACCAGGGTGAATTCAATGGAACCACCCTGGATGGTATTTCCATCTCTTCCGTAATTGGAGAAGACACTGACAGCATAAAAGAAAGTTCTATTTCTTCCACTGTAACCGGGACGATCGTCGGCTCAACGGCAAATACTGTTACCATAAAAACAACCGACGGAGCCATCATCACCTGCAGCACCGACAATACAACAAACAGCTCTACAGGTGGTCTGCTTACCGGAAGCAATATCTGTGTCACTTTTAATCCTTCTGTGTCCAAAACATCAAATATTTATAAAGCCATCAAGATCACGGATGCCTGAGAAACTACTTTTCCCAAAAGAAGACTCTATGTCCTGCAAAAGCGCCGGCGTATCTGTTCTTCTCCATTCAAAAGCCATTGACGCACCCGGGGGCTGTCTCCCAGAATATCGCAAAAAGATTTTTCTTCGTCAAGCAGCCCCTGCCCATGAGGCACCATATACGCTCCGCCATCGCTTCCCAAAGACACATGTACTCCCATCCGGAAAGCGAGGCGGAGATTTTCTTCCGCACATCTTATGATCGGCAGCAGTGTTTCATCCCGGTACCTCCCACAGCCTCTGAGATTCCGCACCGTAACCAGAGTTGGAACCCATACTGTTTCACTTTCTGCAAGCATACATAAGGTTTCCTCATTCATATAGTTTCCATGCTCTATACTGTCTGTTCCTGCTGCCACTGCTGCCCGGACACCATAGTCACCATTTGTATGGCTCATAACGGAAAAACCCTCCCCGTGGGCAATATTCACCATTTCCTTTACCTCTTTTTCATCCAGAGGAATTCCCGTTATCTCTCCATGATTAACAAAATCCATCAGACCTGTTGTCATTATCTTAATAAAATCAGCACCCTCTTTTTTTGCTTCCAGAACAAGCTGATGATACTCCTTCATGTCCCTGAAGCTTTTTCCAACAATAGATCCATAATGACCTTCTTTGTGAATGGCAAAAATTGGTGTACGGTAATCAATTCCATACTCTTCTGCCAGTTCTCTGGCTCTTTTTGAAACTCCCAACGCATCTCCGCCATCCCTTACAAATGAAATACCCCTTTTCTGATATTCCGTAAAGCAGCTTCTGATCACATCATCCTTCACCCCATCTGCATGAATTCCCACTGCTTTTTTATAATTCATTCCGTCCATTATCACATGGGCATGGCATTCTCCAAACATCTTTTCCTCCTGTATCCCGGAACCTTTTTTGCTCTGCCGTACGCCTATCCGGCAAAATAACTGCGAATCTCCTTTTCTGAAGCCCGCACTGATCCCTGAACAAAAAACGGCTTTCCACCGCCTCTTCCATTCAAAGCCTGATTCATTTCCTTTGTAAACTGCCGCAAATCACCGTCTGCTTCTCCAATAGCATACTTAAAGCTTCCATCGCCGTTATCCGAAAACAGAGCACATCTGCCGCCGCAGCTTTGCATCACTGCATCTGTCAGTCTGCGGACTCCCTCTGCATCCATTCCCTCTTTAAACAACAGTACATTGCCGCATCCTGTATGTTTTTCAGCTTCTGCCGCGAACATCTCTTCCTCCATCCGGGCAACACAGCCTCTGAGCCGGAAATTTTCGTCATAAAGACGACTTACTGCTTCTGCTGTTTTCTCAGGCTTTGCAGATAGCTTTACAGATATCTGATGGTTCTGTTCACTGATCATGTTCAGATAATTCAGTACCCTCTTTCCGCTGATCATTTCCATACGTACACCGTCACGGAATTTTACTACAGAAAGAAGCTTTACCATACCGATTTCTCCTGTATATGCAACATGGGTTCCACAGCATGCACAAATATCCGTTCCCGGAAAGCTTACAATACGTACCTGTCCCGTCAGCTCTTTTTTGCTTCTGTAAGGCAGGATTTTCAATTCTTCCGGAGATGGATATGTAATTTCAACCTTTGCATTTTCCCAGATTCTCCGATTTACCTTCTGTTCGATCTCCGCCATCTGCCCCTCATCCAGCATGCCGTTAAAATCAATGGTTACCACATCACCACCCATGTGAAATCCCACATTATCATAGCCAAAAGCTTCATGAATCAAACCGCTTACCATGTGTTCTCCGGAATGCTGCTGCATGAGGTCAAAACGACGTTCCCAGCATATTTTTCCCTGTACTGTGGTTCCGGGCTCAATGGCTTCTTCGGTATAATGAAGCAGCTCCCCTTCTTTTTCGTGGACTTCCCGTACCTTCACCTGATTCAGCACCCCCGTATCGGAAGGCTGACCGCCTCCCTCCGGATAAAAAACGCTCTGATCCAGCAAAATATGATATCCCTTTTTTACCTTCCGGCATTCCAGGACTTTTGCGGTAAATTCCTTCTGATATACATCTTCATAATATAAACGACGTGTTTCTGTCATCTTTTTTCCTCTTTCCGAATTTTATTTTCATAAAGTATAAATCATATTCTTTTCCCTTGCAAGAGCGGCCCAGCCACTTCCTCCGGCCCTTTTTCTTTTTTAAAAAAATATTTTTAATTTTTCTTCTGTTTTTTGAACGATTTTCCTTTTGTAAACCGTTATAATTATATATAAAGCACGGAGAGGGGGCGATTATATTTCGCAGGAAGAATATCTGGAATACCTGATTCATCAATATCAGAATCTTATTTATTCCATCTGTCTGAAATCCGTGGGAAATCCCTTTGATGCGGAGGATCTCACCCAGGACGTTTTCCTCTGTGCATATAAAAGCCTGCCTTCCTTTGACGGAACACATGAAAAAGCATGGCTCAGCAGAATCGCTGTACACAAGTGCCTGGACTATCTGAAAGCAGCCGGCAGAAGAACGATTCCCACAGATGATTCCTATTTTTCAGTTCTGACAGACAGTCACTCTTCGCCGGAAGAAGCCTGTCTGTTATCTGATTCCAAAAAGCAGGTATATCTGTTATGCCAGCAGCTTAAGAGCCCTTATCGGGAAATTGCCGCTGCTCATTTCTGTGATGAAATGACAGTCCGGGAAATTGCAGAAAAGCGAAATCAAAATCCACGCACCATTCAGACACAGCTTTACCGCGCAAAAAACATGCTGAAAAAATTGCTGTGCCCAAAAGATTCCCCAAAAGAAAGGAGCGGTTAGATGCACATTTCACAGGATGAAAAAGAAGCCTTCCGAACAGACAACATGCCTTTGCAAAATACAATTTCTTTTCTGGAACATCTTGAACAGTGTCCCTACTGTATGGAACAGTTTCTGCAGAATCAGGCAGCGGAAGAAACTCCCGCCCCAGCCTATCTCAGACAGCAGATTCTGGAAAAATCCGCTTCTCCAGGAATCAGAATGAAACGAACGGCATACCATGTTTCCAAAAGAATGCAGATTGCCCTCTGCGGTATACAAACAGCTGCCGGAGTATTCATGGCACTGTTCCTGCTTTTTGCCATGGGACATACTGATATGGATACTCTGTCTCAAAAACAGATACAAAAACAGCAGCATTTCAGCAGCATTTCCAGACAGCTTAATCAGGAATTTCAGAAAAAAACGCAGGAAATAACGAACTATATTAACCAGCTATTTTATAATTAATGGAGGATACGCTTATGCAGCAGAAAAAAAGAGGTTTTTGGCTATTTATTTTTTCACTGATCCCCGGTGCAGGGGAACTTTATATGGGATTCCGGAAGCAGGGAACCAGTATTATGGCACTTTGCTGGGGACTGATCGCTCTGTCAGGACTTTCCGGCAGCGCTGTTTTCGCCTGCATCCTGCCGGTTCTGTGGTTTTACAGTTTCTTTAACGTACACAACCTGAAATCACTGCCGGATGAAGAATTTTACGCTCTGGAAGATCACTATATCTTCAATATTGATCTGCAGGAAATTATGCCGGGAAATTTCATTTTAAAATACAGAAAAATCCTGGCAGCTCTGCTGATCCTGTTCGGATTTTCCGTTTTATGGTCTTCCTGTACGGATATCCTGTATGCACTGCTTCCATCGGGAGCTTACGAAATCATATATGTTATTTCAAGGAAACTCCCCACTATCGTTATTGCGTGTATCATTATCACCCTTGGGTTTTACCTGTTTTCAGAAAGAATTACTAAGATTGCCAACCAGAAAGAATCTGATAATGAATCCGAACATTACTGGGAACCATACCGGCCTTACCAGCAGCCTTCTGTCACATCCCTGAAAAAAACAGTGGAAGAGCCTTCTCCTGAACCCCCTTCCCCACTGACAGAAGAAACAGACCCCACCGAAAAATCCTGAAAACATTTTCCCATATAATGAAAAAAAGCCATACATATTCTCCCGTTTCTTTTCTCAGAATAGTATGGCTTTTATTATTTTTCTGAAAAACTTATGGAAACCTCTCCATAAGACAATAATGTTTCCCTTCCATCCTTCTCCCGTACCCGCAGTTTACCGTCATCGCAAATAGAAACTGCATATGCACATCTTGTCCGATCTCCATCCAGGATACGGATTTCATGCCCGGGGACTATGTTGTGTTCTATATATTCCCTTGATATTCTGTGTTCCTTCATTTCCTCCAGCAAATGATTAACAATAGATGCTGTCAGACGATTTCTGTCTGCGGCTTCTGCCTCTGTGGAACTATTGTAAAGAGCACCAGCCACATCTCTAAGCTCCTCCGGTAATTCTTCCGTATTCTGATACAGATTCAATCCAATTCCGACCACTGCAAACTGTATATCACCGCTTTCAAAATCTGTAACAGCCTCCGTTAAAATCCCACAAACTTTTTTTCCACGATAGAAAAGATCATTTACCCATTTTATATCAAGAGAAATTCCGCAAATCTCCCTTACTGCCTTAAGCACAGCTGTTGCTGCTGCCGTTGTTAACAGAAGACTCTCCTGCAGTGTTCCCCTCGGCTTCAGAATCACACTCAGATAAATTCCTGCATCCACGGGGGAATAAAAAGATCTCCCCTTTCGTCCTCTTCCTGCTGTCTGACATCCGGCCGCAACAAAAGAACCATGATCAGCCTGTCCGGACAGCGCTGCCTGCTTTGCAGCACGGTTTGTGGAATCCACTTCCCTGTAAATTTCGATTTTTACATCCGGGTGTTCCAGATAAAGCCGGACTCCTTCTACTGACAATCTGTTCGTATTTTCCGGCAGGCGATATCCCTTGTTCTGTCCTGCCTCAATTATATATCCCTCTTCACGAAGTGATTTCACTGCTTTCCATACCGCAGCTCTTGTACAATTCAGCTCTCCGGCAATGACCTCTCCGGAAAGTACCTCTCCCTTATGCGTCTCCAGAAGCTCCAGGAGCTTTGATTTCACTGTCATGCTCTTTCCTCACATTATCCTGGTTATACGGCTTTAAAGCCGTTTCAAGAAACTCTCTGTATTCTGTCTGCACACTCTCCGGATGAAGAATGGTCACACCGCCCCCCAGCCCGGCCAGCCAGCCAAAAAACTGGTTGCTTACAACCACCTTCACGCGAGTAATAAAATGTGTCTCATCCTTCCGCTGAATCAGCGCCTCCTGCCCGAAGTGATCCAGCACCACACCAATAAATCTGTTCTCAAACTCCAGACGTAAAATCTCCTCACGTCCTCCAAACATGCCAAAAGTCCGGGCCGCCAGCTGCGCTGCGTCATAATCCTGAAAAATATCCTGTCCGTTTCTGGAATCCTGCTCCACAGACATTTTCAGCATTTTATCCACTCTGTAATGCTTCACAGTACCGCTTTTTTCATCAAGACCGATCAGATAATAATTTTCATCCTTCCAGACAAGGGCCCAGGGACTGACACGGTATCTCTCTCCGTTTTTACGCAAACGCATTTCCTTTGACACTGTCCACTCATAATACTGAAAACTGATCTGCCTGTCCCGGGAAAGTGCCTTATGGATTTCATCAATGTTATAATAAATACTTTCATTCCCGGTCTTCACTCTTTTTTCTGCCACAACCTGGCGCTGAAGCTGTTTGGCCTGATGAATATCGGTAAGCTTTTCCAGTTTTCGGATAAGCTGTGCAGATTTCTTGGGTGTAATAAATTTTGACGATTGTACCGCATCAATCAGAAGCCTCAGCTCTGCAATCTCGAAATCCCGGCTGGCCAGATAAAATCCTGAAGGTTTCGTTCTGCGGTTTACAATATCCATTCCGAAAACCTTCAGAGTTTCTATATCATCATATACTGTCTTACGTTCCACCAGAATCCCGAATTCTTCCAGATATGACATAATATCCTTCACTGATATGGGATGCTCTTCATCTGTCTGTTCCCAGAAAATGCGCATTAAATACAGTATCTTCAGTTTTTGCTGAAACGATTTTGCCATGAATCCCGCTCCTATTTATCTGTCAGCACTGCTACCACTCCAAAATATAATACCACAAAAGCAAACAAAAGAGCAATGCCATCTGCTCCGCGAAAATCAAAATTAAATATCATGGCACCTGCTATCATAATCTCCACGGTAACAATTGCTCCCAGAATCATGGCCATAGCACAGGAAAGTTTTCCGTTCTCCTTCTTTCTGCCCGGCTCCACATATCCGCCTCCCGCCAGAGCAGCTTTCTGTTCCCTCTTTTTTTCATTTGCTGTCCACATATAAATCCCCTCCGTAATCGAACGTATTTTCCGAACATATTTTCTGTGTTTTTTTAATTATACCACATATTAAGTACAATAAAACGGTATGAATTGCTTTTTTAAGAACATTTGTTTATTTCGCACGAAAATACGTTCGGTTTATTAGGAGATATATGCAAACCGCAGTATTTTTCCAGGGATACAGCAACGAAAAAAGCAGTACAGTGCATCTCTGCACCATACTGCTTTTATCACATAAGACCAGACGCTGCGCTGGCAAAAATCACCGTCATAAGACCGGCGACAGCAATGGCAAGACTGCTCATAGCACCTTCCACCGCCCCCAGTTCCATAGCTTTTGCTGTCCCGATCGCATGAGCGGAGGTTCCCAGGCCAAGTCCCCTGGCAATAGGGTCATAAATCCGAAATATCCTGAATACCACCTCTGCAATGGCATTTCCCAGAATTCCGGTAATGATGATCACCGCCACAGTAATCGTAACGATTCCGCCCAGTTCCTCAGACACTCCCATTCCAATAGCTGTTGTAATAGATTTTGGCAGCAGTGAAACATACATCTGGTGATTCAGCCCAAACAGCTTTGACAAACCAAATACACTGAGAAGGCTCGCCGCCACTCCGGAAACAATTCCGATAACAACCGCTGCAAGATTATCCTTCAGAAGCTGAAGCTGCCGGTAAAGAGGAACTGCAAGGCAGACCGTTGCCGGCGTCAGCAGATAGCTGATATATTTTGCGCCTTCATTATAAGTATCATAATCTATATCAAAAAGCAGCAATACCGCCATCACACAGAGGATAGCAATCAGTAAAGGATTAAATACGGCAAGCCTGAATTTCTTCTTCAGGAGAAGTCCTGCCTCATAAAATAAGAGACTGATGAATGCTCCGAAAAACAGAGATTCTTCCAGGAATTCTATCATTTTTTCTGACCCCCTTTTCTTTTCCTGATCACTGCCTGAGTCACACGCCCTGTAACTGCCATAACGATCACCGTAGTCAGCACAGTGATCACTGCAACAGGAACAAGCACCGGCTTTAATACGCCCCAGGCATTAAGCAGCCCCACACCGGCGGGTATAAACATTACCGGCATAATTTCAATAAGAAAATCCGAGGTTTCTTCCACCTGCTCCAGTTTGAGAACACCTGCGCATAAAGCTGCCAGCATAAGAATCAGTCCGTACACACTGGCCGGAACGGGCAGCGGCAGCAAAAGATGGAGCAGTTCCCCCAATGCCGAAACCAAAAGAATAATACAAAATTGTCTTATATATTTCATTTTTCTTCTCCTCCAAAAGCTTCTTCCACAAGCTTTTTATATCTTTCCGCTTCTTCCAGGCTGGTCCGGCCAATCCGCTGCATCTTTTCCACACCGCTGTATACTGCCGGATCAGAAGTTCCCATGACACCGTCGCCATAGATTTTAATAATATCCCCATCCCCAGGTATATCGCCTGGAATCAGCGTTCCATTCTTGTTATACATTCCTTCTGAAGGTATTCTTGCCGTAAAAATCATGTTGGTATCCATATCCACAAATACCTGGTGCTTCAAAACATCTCCAGTCTCAATATAGACTGCAGAAATTGCCCTCTCCTCCTGCTGTTTCTCCTCTTCTTTTACTATCTGTGCCCGCTTTGCAACTGTAGACCAGAAACCGACGGCAATAACTGCAAACAGTGCAATAAAGAGAACCATTCCTCCAATAAATCTGAAATCAATATTTTTCTTCAAAATCTTCCTCCTTTTTTATCACCATTTACCCCGGAATCACAATTTTTTCCACTTCAAAACTGCCGTCTTCCACTGTCATCACCGCCATGGTAATTTCCTGGTCAAATCTTCGTCTGCCGCAGCTTCCAGGATTCAGCCACAACCGTCCGTCAACTTCTTTTTCGAAATATTTGTGACTGTGTCCGAAAACCACCACATCCACGCCATCCAGATTTCTTGCCATGTTTTTTTTATTATGCACCATAAAAAAATTTACACCGCCAATGGTAAACCGGAGATTTTCTGACAGCCCTTCTGCCCACTCTTTATCATTATTTCCACGAACAACATAAAGATTCCCCAGCCATCGGAGCTGGTCCAGAATTTCAGGCTTGTTAACATCACCTCCGTGAAGAATACAGTCACAGGTTTTCAATATTTCCAGTACCTGCGGCCTGAGCAGCCCGTGAGTATCAGATATGATTCCAATTTTTGTTTTCATTCCTGTTATGCCTCTTTTATCAGTTTTCTGACTGTTGATTCCATTCAGATACGAGCAAGTATAGCACACTGACGCGTAAAACTCAATCAAAGAAAAGAAGGAGCTATTGCTCCGGCAGATTATTCATCTGCCTTTGCAACCGCCCCTTTGGGGAAATACTTGTACTATACAGTTACTGCATATTCGTAATCATGCATAAATTCCACAATGCCGTCAATCGCAAGAGCCTTGGGATCTTTTGCGATCACATTGTCACGCACCTTCAGATACTGGAGCGGCATATACTGATGCAGCATGTTCATCGGAATCTCATATTTTCTGAGATTCTCAAAAAGCTTATCAATGGAAGCCTTCACTTCCGGCTGTCCGATATAATATCTTGCACGGTCGGAGAAACTGTATTTTCTTGCAAGCTTTAACTGCTTCTCGTCACCATGATAATGCTTCTGCCAGTTGCCCGGATTTTCCAGCATTACTTTTTCCAGTACTTCCGGGAAGTTTGCACATTCCTCAGCAGGAACAAGCTCTTTCTCCATCATGCTCAGTGCAAAAAGTGCCTCACGAAGACCATATGTCAATGCAGGACCAACCTTCAGAATAACGATTCCGTCCTCCACCATCTGCTTCAGGCATTCTGCACTCTGATAGTCTGTGGAATGTCCCTCAAATGCGATTTCCGGATATTCCTCCAGCTTTTTGCAAAGATCTGCGGCTGCCTCACGGTTATATAAGAACACCTGATCATCACCGAATTCCACACCTGGCTGAACAACAACGGCAATAACATCGCTCCAGCCTTCCTCAACACCATACTCTTTGAAAAGGCGTTTATAGGTATTTACAGTGTCTTCAAATGCTTCCGGTTTTGTTACAGCAAGTGTATCCTCTTCCTCCTGTGCACCGCCCGGAATCGGAACCTCGGAACCAATAATAAATACAGGTCTCATAGCCTCAGGTTTTTCTTTCAGAAGCTCCTCATATGCTTCCATGCAGACTTTGTAAAGTTCAACTCCCCGTCTTGCCACAGTTTCTGTGGAAAGAGCACCTTCCGGGTCGTCTGCAAGCTTCATGCTGGTATCAAGATGGATTTTTGTAAATCCGGCTCTTACGTATTCATATACAAGCTGTTTTGATTTTTCCATTGCAGAAGCTTCCGGTTCATTCTGCCATGTCAGCGGTCCAAGGTGGTCTCCTGCCAGAATCATCTGATTCTCAGGAACACCGATCTCTTCAGCCATCTTCAGCACCATCTGATAAAAATCAGCCGGTTTCATTCCTGTATATCCGCCAAACTGGTTTACCTGATTTGCCGTTGCCTCGATCAGAACCGGCGTATTCAGAGCTTTTGCACGCATCAGAGCAGCTTCCAGAGCCAGTTCATTTGCTGTACAGTAGGATGCGATACCACATTTGATTCCCTGACGTCTTTTTTCCATTAATTCCTGCATTGGATGTTTCATAATAATAATTCCTCCCGTATTTAATCTTCTTCATTCATCAGCAGTATTTTGCCCTGAACCAGTCCTGGTGTTTTAAACATCTGGAACGCCTCCTGAGCCTGGCTCATAGGCATTTTTTTATAAATAAATGCCGGATCAAACTTAAGCTGTCCTGTTGCAAAATAATGAGCTGTCAGATCCCATTCTTTTCCCGGGAACGGTGAGCTGTAGGACATCCAGGAACCTGTCAGCTTAAATTCCTTACGATTCATGTTTTCCCACTGTTTTGGCGTAAAGGTAAGATCCACATGAGGTGTACCCACAAAACATACATGTGCTTTGTTTGCCGCAAGCTCAAAAGCCATATGCATGGTAGGAACCTGTCCGGCTGTCTCATATACATATCCGTATCCTTTATTGCCGGTAATTGCCATAGCCTCTTCCATATACCCTTCTTTCAGAGTATTAATGGTTGCATCTGCACCAAGACGTTTGGCCAGAGCCAGACGTTCTTCACTGATATCAAAAACAACTACCTTTTTAGATCCGAAAATCTTTGCCCACTGCATGGTGAACATACCAATTGTTCCGCCTCCCAGGATGGCAACATACTGTCCGCCCTGATAATCGTTCTGAAGCAGGCCGTGAAGAGCAACGGTAGAAGGCTCAAACATTGCACCCTGCTCATAGGAAATAGAAGGATCGAAGGGTACTGCATTCTTCTCCGGAATCACAACGTATTCTGCGTTGCTTCCCTGCTCACGGGAGCCAATAAAGCTGTAGTGTTTGCAAAGAGAAAAGTTTCCGTTCTGGCAGTCATCACATTTCATACATGGCAGCAGAGGCGCACCGGATACACGGTCACCGACTTTTACCTTTGTAACACCTGCACCAACTTCAACAACATCACCGGAAAACTCATGTCCCAGAACGATAGGATAGAAATGTACTCCGTTGTGCAATACTCTTGGAATATCAGAACCGCAGATACCGGAAGCTTTTACTTTGATTTTTACACAGCCCGGTTTTACCTGTGGCTCTTCCACATCCTGATAACGTACATCTTCATTTGCTACAACAACTGCTGCTTTCATTTAAATATCCTCCTTTGGATGAAAAATAGAATGAACTATACTGGTTTTATATTAATTTTTTATGCTTTCATTAAACCTTTCAGTGACTCATAAAGTGCAAGATATGTTTCATAATCTTTATCATACACAGCCTTGTTCTCCGGGTTTGGCTCATGTCTTCTTGTTTCCTTCACTGTCAGCCGTACCGCTTCCTCATAGCTGTCATAAAAGCCTACTCCGATACCTGCCAGGATCACCGCTCCCAGAGTGGTAGCCGTATCAGAAGAAGGAACCACGATAGGCTTTCCGGTAACATCTGACTTAATCTGTGTCCAGAGCAGAGAATTTGCTGAACCGCCCATGGCTCTTAAGACTGCCGCATCCGCTCCCGCTTCCTCTGCAATCTCCAGATTATGGCGAAGGGAAAAAGCCACACCTTCCATACATGCACGGACCATATGTCCTTTTGTTTTAGAGTAATCCAGACCGTAGAAAACGCCTTTTGCATATGGATTCCAGATTGGTGAACGCTCACCGGACATGTAAGGAAGGAAAACAACTCCATCGCTTCCTGCGGGTACCTTTTCTGCAATTTCATTTAACTGAACAAGAGAGGATTTCCCGGTGACTTCTTTCATGCTTCTTTCATAATCTGCAAATTCCCGTTCAAACCATCTCATGACACCGCCGCCGCCAACAGTTCCGCCCTGGAGAATCCACTGCCCCGGAACAACGTGCGGACTTAAAATCAATTGGGGATCTGCTTTATACTCATCAATGCAGATGCTCATTCCGCCTGCCTGTCCACCCTGCTCCTGAGTTTCTCCCGGATGGATCACACCTGCTCCAAGAGTTCCGCAGGCTGCATCCAGACCACCGGCAACAACAGGGGTTCCCACCGCAAGACCGCTCTCTGCGGCTGCTTTTTCATGTACAGTTCCCACAACCTGATCACTGGGAACCAGTTCCGGAAGAAAGCTTCTTGGAATTCCCAGCTTATCGCACATATCATAATCCCATGTACATGTTCTCATATCAAAACAGTGCATTCCATAACCCTGGGAAAGATCGTGGGTAATGGCACCTGTCAGACAGTAGGCAATATAACTGTTAGACTGAAGTATTTTATATATTTTATCGTATATCTCCGGAAGGTTTTCTTTATACCAGAGAACCTTTGCTGTGGAATAGGCGGGCTGAAGAGAATTTCCCGCAACCTGGAAAATGGAATCTGCTCCGATTTCATCATTGAGACGGTCACAGATGGACTGTGCTCTGGTATCCATCCAGATCGGGTTATTTGTCAGTACTTTTCCATCTTTATCAATGGCTATGGCTGACCAGCTTTGTCCGTCAATACCCACACCTGCAATCTGCTCAGGTCTTACCTGCCCATGATTAAAAATCTTGCGGGTTGCACTGCACACAGCTGTCCACCATTCTTCCGGATTCTGCTCTACCCAGCCTTCTTTTGGATAATAGACAGGATAATCACCGTTAGCAGCCGCGATCACTGTTCCCTCACGATTAAAAACAGCAACCTTACAGGCACTTGTTCCTATATCAATTCCCATTAAGTATGGCTTCTGCATCTTTTTTCCTCCCGATTTGATTTTACTGAATATTTTTCTTTTTTCAAATGCTTTTTTAAAACTGTTTTATATATCTATATTATATGCATGTGTTATAATTTTGTCAAGGACTTTTAAATGTATTTTTTTTGTGATATGATGTGAAAAGCAACATAAAAAGTACAGACCATTTTGTGCCTGATACCAATAAAACGTAAAGGAGTACCCAAAATGCCCAAGGCAAGCAATCCCTCTGAAATCAAAGCTCAAAACCGACAACAGATCTTCCGTTTTATCCGCAGAAACGGTCCTGTTTCCAAGCAGGATATTGTAATCGGACTGGGGCTGAGCCTTCCGACAGTAACGCAGAATGTACAGTTTCTGGAAAATCTGGGATTGATCATCCCTTCAAAGGTAAAAAAAACCGGCGGACGGGATGCCACCGCCTATTCTTATAAAATAGACGGGCGTCATGCCATTGGTGTCTTCTTTTCCAATAACCATATCAATGCCGTGTGCGTGGATCTGTCCGGAGAAGTAGTCTGCAGGGCCAGAGAACGTATGCCCTTTAACCTGGATGATGAAAATTATCTGAGAAAAATAGCAGAAATTGTAGAAACACTGAAAGACGAAGCAAAAGTTTCCGATAAAGAATTGCTGGGTGTGGGCATTGCTGTGCCCAGCCTTGTTTCTGATGACGGTGAACGGATCATCCACGCCATGAACCGCAGTTTTACAGGAAAAACACGTGCGGAAATTGCCCGGTACATCCCCTATCCTTCCAGAATATTCCACGATTCCTACGCTGCCGGATTCGCCGAAGTCTGGATTGATCATTCTATCCAAAATGCGTTATATATCAGCTTAAATGATACCATCGGATGTTCACAGATCATCGGAAATCACATTTACTGTGGTGACAATAACCGTGCAGGTGAACTGGGACATCTGTGCATCGTACCAAAAGGGGGCAAGCTCTGCTACTGCGGCAAACGCGGCTGTTTCGACACCCTTTGCAATGTCAGTGTACTTGATTCCTATACCGACGGAAATCTTCCTGAATTTTTCCGGCTGCTGAAGGAAGGGGATTCCGGTGCAGGGGAAATCTGGGACGAATATCTGGACAATCTTGCCCTGACTATTCACAATATGCGTATGCTTTTTGACTGTACCATCATTATCGGAGGATATGTGGGGGCCTTTATTGAAGATTACCTGGATGATTTATGCGCCAGAGTAGATGTTCGGGACAGCTTTGGTGATCCCGCCATTCAATATGTAAAACCCTGCAAATACAAAATTGAAACCACTGCTGCCGGAGCTGCAATCCAGATTATCGCAGACTTTATCAGAAATATATAAAATGGACGCCTTCCGGCATATACAAAAGAACGCATCAGCAGGTTACTGTTTTTTTAACAGCAGCCATCTGATGCGTTTATTATTTAATATCCCATCCTGTGCATTTTTTCGGCCACCTTCTCATAGCACGGCAGGGGCACCTGATATTTTTTCCCCAGGCGCACCACCTCAAAAATCAGCCCGTCCATCTCTGATGGCCTTCCGGCTTTTACATCCCTCTGCATGGAAGTATCCGACTCCGGAAGCAGCTCGCCCATGATCTGCAGATTCCTCTGCACCAGATCACACTGGAAATGGATGTCCATACCCTCTGCAAGAGCCACAATCTCGCGGATCAGGCTGGCAAAGAAATCTCTTTTTTCTCCTTCCTGCTGAAAATCTCCGGCCACTGCATTAAAATACAGACCGGCTGCCCCGGCCGGAGAAACGTAAGAAAATTTCTGCAGGGCATCCCGGCGGATATTATCTGAAAGAATGCCTTCTATTTTGCAGGCGCAGAGTTCTTTTTCTATTTCTTTCAGTTCAGGCGTATATTCCCGGGGACTTCGTGTGCCAAACACCACTTTGCACACTTCCCCGTGACGGAGAATGGTACCCGGTTCTTCCATGGCAGCGGATACATAAATACACCCGTCCAGCACCAGAAGCTCCGGTATTTTTTCCTGCAGATAGCCGCCGGTTCCGTATATATTCAGTATGGGAAGCACAATGGAATCCTTATGAGAAACCTGACGTATCAGCGGGATAACAGAATCCAGAGAATATCCCTTTACGCAGACGAAAACAACATCTGCCTTTTCCCGGTATTCCTCCTGGGAAAGAGCTTTTACGGGAATGATCTCCTCTTCGTTTTTCCATTTTTCCTTCATTTTCAGTCCATGTGCTTTCAAAGCCTCCAGGTGCTTTCCCCTGGCAATAAGAGTCACATCCGCACCGCCCTTTGTGAGATAGGCCCCCAGAGTGCCTCCCGTGCCTCCCGCACCGATAATTACGTAATTCATGATACTTTCTCCTTTGCTTATTCCTGCCTGCTCAGGACAATCTTCCTTTAAAATCCTCATAAGAAAACTCTCTGATTATTCTGCAGGTACCTCCTGCATCCCGATATACAATAGATGGCAGCGGCATACCATTAAAGGTATTTGTTTTTACCATAGTATACAATGCCATATCCTCAAAAACCAGACGTTTTTTTTCTTTCAGCGGTTTATCAAAAGAATAATCCCCTATCACATCCCCTGCCAGACAGGTAGGGCCTGCCAGACGATATGTAAAGGCTTTTTCTCCTGGATCCCCGGCGTCCATAAGGGGCGGACGATATGGCATTTCCAGCACATCCGGCATATGACATGCCGCAGAGGTATCCAAAATGGCAATCTTTATGCCGTTTTCCACAATTTCAAGAACCTCCGTCACAAGATATCCCGCGTTTAAAACTACAGCTTCTCCCGGTTCCAGATATACCTGCACGCCATAGGTTTCCGTCAGATGACGGATGATCCTTTTCAGCCTGGGCAGATCATATCCCTCTCTCGTAATATGATGGCCTCCTCCCAGATTCAGCCATTTCATGCCATAAAGATATTTCCCGAACTGCTGCTCAAAAGCCTGCACAGTTACCTCCAGTGCATCGGAATCCTGCTCACACAAAGTATGAAAATGAAAACCATCCAGCATGGGAAGAAGCTCTTCGTCAAACTGCTCCAGAGTGGTACCAAGCCGCGATCCCGGAGCGCAGGGATCATAAATATCATGTCCTTCCTGGGTAGAACACTGCGGATTAATCCGAAGACCGGCCTGTTTTCCTGCCGCTTTCACTTTTTGGGAATATTTTCTCACCTGTGCCGGAGAATTAAAAATAAAATCATCTGCATACTCCAGCAGAGCATCCAGCTCCTCCTCCCGGTAAGCCGGAGAAAATACATGGGTTTCCCCGCCGAATTCCTCTTTTCCCAGACGTGCCTCATACAGGCCGCTGGCCGTAGTTCCCGCCAGATACTTTCCCATCAGAGGATAAACCTCATACATGGAAAAAGCCTTCTGAGCCAGCAATACCCTGCACCCGGTTTCCCGGGACAGCTGCTGCAGGATTTCAAGGTTATGAAGAAGCTTTTTTTCATCTACCAGAAAATAGGGAGTGCGGATGGAGTTTTCCCCAGCCATCAGTCAACCAACTCCGGGTTTTCCACAATTTTCCAGGGAAGTCCCCACTGATTCAGTGCTTCCATATATGGATCCGGATCAAATTCTTCTACAGTATATACACCCGGTTTATTCCACTGACCGGATAACAGCATCATACCTCCTATCATAGCCGGAACACCCGTTGTATAGGAAATAGCCTGTGAGCCCACCTCACGGTAGCACTCCTGATGATCGCAAACATTATAAATATAAGCAGTCTTCTCTTTCCCGTCTTTCTTTCCGGTGAAAATACAGCCGATATTAGTCTTTCCAACTGTACGTGGTCCAAGTGTTGCAGGATCCGGAAGCAGCGCTTTTAAAAACTGAATCGGAACAACCTGATGTCCTTCAAAATCAATGGGCTCTGTGGAAAGCATGCCTACATTTTCCAGACATTTCATATGTGTCAGATAGCTCTGTCCAAAGGTCATGAAAAAACGGATCCGTTTAACACCCGGAATATTTTTTGCAAGAGATTCAATCTCTTCATGATGAAGCAGATACATGTCTTTTTTGCCAACCTGGTCAAAATCGTATTCCCGTTTTATGCTCATGGCCGGAATCTCCACCCAGTGTCCGTTTTCCCAGTAGGATCCCGGTGCGGAAACCTCCCGAAGATTGATTTCTGGATTGAAATTAGTCGCAAAAGGATAGCCGTGATCGCCTCCGTTACAGTCCAGAATATCGATAGTCTCTATTTCATCAAAAAGATGTTTCTGCGCATAAGCACAAAATGCCTGTGTTACTCCCGGATCAAAACCTGATCCGAGAAGCGCAGTAATACCTGCTTTTTCAAATTTTTCTTTATAGGCCCACTGCCAGGAGTAGTCGAAATATGCGGAAAAACCTTCCTCACGGCAACGTTTCTCATAAATTTCCCGCCATGCAGGCTCCGTAATATCCTCCGGTTCATAATTGGCAGTATCCATATAATTTACTCCGCACTCCAGGCAGGCTTCCATAATGGTCAGATCCTGATAGGGAAGGGCAATGTTCATTACCACATCCGGCTGAACCTTTCTGATCAGGGAAACAACTTCTTCCTTATTGTCTGCATCCACCTGCTCTGTGGTGATCACCGTCTTTGTAGTTCCCTGCAGCTTTGCTTTCATCGCATCACATTTTTCCTTTGTCCTGCTGGCAATACAGATTTCCTCAAATACCTGGCTGTTCTGACAGCACTTATGAATTGCCACACCTGCTACGCCGCCGCATCCGATTATTAACGCTTTTCCCATTTTTCTTTCCTCCTCGTCTTTTTATTTAACACTCTGTCTGTTCAGACTCTTTTTTCACTATTATTTTCCAGAGCAAGCAGCATCTCCCGCACAATTTTGCATGCTGCCGCCGTAGATGCCCCACTCTGATCGTAATGGGGGCTTAATTCATTCACATCGCAGCCAACGATCCACGCTCTGCCGCACACAAGAGTGGCTGCCTGTCGAAGCTGATCAAAAGTCACGCCTCCCGGCTCCGGGGTACCTGTTCCCGGAAAAACTCCGGGATCCAGCACATCCAGATCAAGAGTAAAATACACCGGACATCCTTTCAGGGATTCCAGAACCTCTTCCAGTCCCTCAAAGTCAAATCTTCTTGTCTGTACATGGTCTTTTCCCCATATAAATTCTGCCCTTTCGCCGGAACGAATCCCAAACTGGTGAATTTTGTTATCTCCTGTCCGTTCCCAGCATCTTCTCAGCACACATGCATGAGAAAGCTCCGCCCCCAGATATTCCTGCCGAAGATCTGCGTGGGCATCAAAATGGATAATGTGAACCTCCGGATATTTTTCGTGCACGGCACGGAATGCTCCCAGTGTGACCAGATGCTCTCCGCCCAGCATAAAAGGCAGCCTTCCTCCGGAAAGGATTTCTCTTGTATGTGTATAAATCTGTTCCAGGGCAGCCCTTGGATCACCAAAGCTCAGCTCCAGATCACCGCTGTCCATCACAGCCGCATCCTCCAGATCCTGATCCTGATAGGGACTGTAGCTTTCAAGGCCGTAGGACTCCCGGCGGATAGCACCGCTTCCGAAGCGGGTCCCGGGACGAAAAGAGGTGGTGGAGTCAAAGGGTGCTCCAAACATAACAATATTTGCATTTTCCAGTTCTTTATCACAATTCATGAAAGTTTCTGTATTCTTATTCAACATCTTCCAGCAGCTCCTCCACATATGCCGGCAGGTAAAATGCTCCCTTATGCAGGGTGGTGGTGTAATACCTGCATTTCAGCCCGCGCAGATTCCATCTTGCTTCATCCAGATCCTTTAACGGATGGTATTTTCTTGAGGCAAATCCAAAGAGCCAGTGACCGGAAGAATATGTGGGAATATGAGCCTGGTAAACCCGGCTGATGGGAAAGGATTCCACAATATTCTTATGGGCCCGCTGACATGCCTCCGCATCCGCGTCATAATAAGGACTCTCATGCTGGTTGATCAGAATACCGTCCTTTTTCAGTGCCTTATAACAATTCCCGTAAAATTCTCTGGTAAAAAGGCCCTCCCCGGGACCAAAGGGATCCGTAGAGTCTACAATGATCAGATCATATTCATTTTCTTTTGTGCGCACAAACCGCAGGCCATCCTCGTAATGAATGGACAGCCTCTTGTCGTCAAACCGACATGCTGTTTTGGGAAGGTATTTTTTACATACCTCTACCACAAGCTGGTCGATTTCCACCATATCAATATGCCGGATTTCCGGATAGCGGGTAAGCTCCCGGATCACACCGCCGTCTCCGGCTCCGATCACAAGTACATTTTCCACTGCCGGATGAACAGCCATGGGAACATGTGTGATCATTTCATGGTAAATAAATTCATCCTTCTCTGTCAGCATCATATAACCGTCCAGTACCAGAAAACGGCCAAACTCCGGCGAATCAAAAACATCTATTCTCTGGAATTCGCTTTTTCCGCTGTATAACTGCCGATCCACACGAATGGACAGTTTCACGTTTGATGTATGCTGCTCTGAAAACCAGAATTCCAAATCTTTTTCCTCCTATTTTCGTACATTTTTATTTCAGTACATTCAGATATGCAATTTCCGGATCCTCCGGTCCGGTCATACTGCATCCTTTTGCCTTTGCGTAACGGATATAATCCAGTATTTCTTCCGTAATTCTCTCACCCGGTGCCAGAACCGGTATTCCCGGAGGATAGCACATAACAAATTCACTGCATATCCGTCCCGCTGATCTGTCCAGCAGAAGCTTTTCTTTTTCCGCATAAAAAGCCTCCTGGGGTGAAACCGCCACATCCGGCTCTATGTATTCCTGCACCAGCATACCCGTTTTGTCCTTCTCATAGCGGCGCCTGATCTCTGCCAGGGCCCCCACCAGTCGCTCCAGATCAAGCTGACGATCCCCGATGGAAAGATAGGCGAGTATATTGCCCAGATCTCCGAATTCAATCTGAATGTTATATTCATCCCGCAGAATATCATAAACTTCAATACCTGCAAGACCGATATCCAGTGTATGAACAGATAATTTTGTTATATCAAAATCATAAAAGCTGTCTCCATTGGCACGTTCCCGGCAAAAGGCATAATACCCGCCGATCTCATTGATTTCCTTCCTCGCATATTTTGCCATTTGCCGGACTTTTCCAAAAGCCTCTTTTCCTCTCAGAGCCAGATTTCTTCTGGATATATCCAGACTGGACAGAAGAAGGTATGAACCGCTGGTGGTCTGTGTCAGATTGATGATCTGGCGAACATGACCGCTGGATACTCCCGGGCCGGCCAGCAGCAGCGAACTCTGGGTCAGGCTTCCGCCGGATTTGTGCATGGAAACCGCCGCCAGATCAGCCCCTGCCGCCATGGCGGATACGGGCAGTTCTTCTCCAAAATAAAAATGTGTACCATGGGCTTCATCTGCAAGGCAAAGCATACCGTGAGAATGAGCCAGCTCTACAATGTATTTCAGATCCGAGCAGATACCGTAATAAGTGGGATTATTGACCAGGATTGCCTTTGCACCCGGATGCTCCTGTACAGCCCGTTCCACATCGGCCCGCCTCATCCCCAGCGGAATCCCCAGGCGGCTGTCTGTTTCCGGATCAACATATACGGGAACCGCACCGCAGAGCACCAGAGCCCCCATAACGCTTCGGTGTACATTTCTCGGAAGAATGATCTCATCTCCCCGGGACACCACCGATAAAACCATAGCCTGTACTGCAGATGTGGTTCCCCCCACCATCAGAAATGCATGTGCCGCCCCGAAAGCCTGTGCTGCAAGACATTCCGCATCCCGGATAACAGAGACAGGATGGCAGAGATTATCCAGAGGCTTCATGGAATTCACATCCATCTGTACACACTTTTCCCCCAGCAGCGCCGCCAGCTCCGGATTTCCCCGTCCTCTTTTATGCCCCGGCACATCAAAGGGCACCACCCGCATTTTTCCAAAGCGCTGCAGCGCCTCATAAATCGGAGCACGTTCCTGTGACAGCATTTTGTTTCCTCCCATCAGTAAATATTCCGCCCGCTGAAAATCTCTATCATTTCTTTTCGCAGGCTGCTCATTATTTCCAGACGTACCTTGGGCGGAAGCTCATATACATCTGTGTTAAACAGATAATTCTGCAGATCGATATCTTTTACCATCATTTTTGTATGAAACAGATTTGCCTCATAAACATTGATATCCACGGCATCGTAACGACGCAGTGTTTCTTCCCGGATGTAATTCTGAATGGAATTCATATGATGATCACAGAAAAGCTTTCTGCCGTTTACATCCCTTGTAAATCCCCGTATACGGTAATCCATGGTAATAATGTCTGAATCAAAAGAACCGATCAGATAATCCAGTGTGGAAAGAGGCGTGATCTCCCCACAGGTGGCCACATCAATATCCACCCGGAAGGTGGCAAGATAGGTTTCCGGATGATATTCCGGATACGTGTGGACCGTCACGTGACTTTTATCCAGATGGGCAAGCTGTGTCTGCCCTGCCGGAATCATGGATTCCTCCGCAATCAGCAGGGTAACGGAAGCTCCCTGCGGTTCATAATCCTGTCTGGAAATATTCAATACAGTTGCTCCTATCATATCCGTCAGATTTGTAAGGATATTTGTCAGACGCTCCGCATTATACTGCTCATCAATATAAGCGATATAATCTCTCTGTTCTCTTGACGTTTTTGCATAACAGACATCGTAAATATTAAAGCTCAAGGCTTTCGTGAGATTATTGAAACCATAAAGTTTTAATTTATCACTCATTGAGCCCTCTCCTTTTGTTAAATTTGTTATAGAATCTGTATTGTTTTTATGAAACAAAAAACGGTGTGCATATGCACACCGCTCATAACGTCAAATTCTTTATTGAAAAAACGATAAGATACTCCCTTACCGCAGATATATACTGTCGAAGGGCAGAAAATCAGATGTTTTTCCCATATCACAGATTCAGAGTCTATATAGCAAATACTTACTTTTACTACTCTTATTGACCATTTTACAAGTTGATGTGCACTGCTGTGCTTTGGTTGTAAAGTAACCAACTTATAAAATTGAGCTTCTAACTCAATCAATACGGCGATCCATATCGCCCGTCGGCAGTTGACCCGGCTGTCCGTATGGCCTTAACCCTGAATCGGGTGGTCAGAGAAAATATTTGCATGGATAAGATACTCCAAATCATATCACATGGCTTTTACAGACTTGATTATAGCTTATTACAGTGAAAAAGTCAATTAAATGATTTCTGTCGTTTATTTACTTTACCTCGATCTGGCACATTTTCATAGCCTCCAGCGCATTCTGGTGACTCTGGGGCGTTACGCCTGCACAGCAGGAAGAGTCTACCATAACGGGCGTTTCCGGCAGATGAGCCTTCAGAAGGAGTGCATTGGAAATCACACAGATATCCGTACACAGACCGATCAGCTCGATACTGGAAAACTGCTGTCCTTCTGCCCATTTACCCAGCTCTGGACTTCCGAATGCAGGCTTCTCAAATCTCTTTCCTTCAAATCCCTGCAGCGCTTTATCCAGCTCCCATCCCGGGGTTCCTTTAATACAATGTACCACAGGAAGTTTTTTCCCTTCCTGGGTATCCAGATAGTTTTCGGAATGTGTATCAAACGTAAATACCACTTCCTGCCCCGCATCCTGATACTCTTTTATCTTTGCCGCTACCTTTGGTACAATAGCCACAGCTTCTTCTGTTCCCAGACTTCCGTCAATGAAGTCTTTCTGCATATCCACAACCACCAGCAGTTTTTTCATGTTGAACCTCCTCGCATAATTGCATTTACCTAAAAACAGAGTACACAGGCTCCGTTTTTACTTAAGTCATATTTGTGTCAGTATAACACATCTTATTTCTGAACACAAACAGAAAGCTCCCATCAGAATATTTCTTTTATTTTTTCTGCCAGTTTCTGAAGATCCTGAGCACGGTTCCCAAAAATTCTTACCGCAAGATCGCCGCCTGCAAGTCTGGAAACGCCGCCTTCACATTCATTTTCCTGTTCCAGAATTTCCCATATTTCCTCCTGAAGCCCCGGATCCACACCTCCCAGAAAGATATTTGCAACATGGGAAAATCCTTCATAAAACCCCAGTTCTTCCATGTCCATCCTGGAAGGAATATATCTTGTATTGTCCCGGTATATCAGCTTTTCTCCACGATAAATCATCACTCCGGACCCAAAATAGCGATAGGCAAACCGTTCCTGAGACGCATTTCTGCCGCAGGTGATAATTTCCAGCATAAAAAAACGCGCGCTCTCATCCTCCAGATGAATTTCCATCCGGCTTTCAAAAGCGGAATCCCGGTACGGAATCACCGGCTGAGGATAATAATACAAAACTGCATTTTTTGATACAGATGCATATACGTTACGGGTGGCTTTTCCTTCTTTCATTCTGTGGATTTTCTCAAAGGACTGTGACAGCATTTCAAGATCTGCACCCGTTCCCACATGAATCTTAAACTCCTGGCAGTCTCCTTCCATGATCCCCGCAGAAGCACATAATGGCATAACTGAAATTCCTCCGCCGGGGCGGACAAAGGGAGTCATGATTTTATACGGTGCCGTAAAGGAAACGTCTTTTAAAACAGTTTTCCCCCCATGATTTTCTGCTGACAGATATATCCCGGAAGTTCTGCCGAATTTATTTTCTGACAATCATTTCCCCGCCTTTCCTACATACCCTCCAGAAGTACATTTTCTTTAATCCAGGAAACAACCATATCCACATTTTCATCATCTCTGATGTTTGTAAAAACAAAAGGTCTTGTTCCCCGCATCTTTCTGGAATCCCGTTCCATAACATCAAGGCTTGCCCCCACGTAAGGCGCAAGATCTGTTTTGTTAATCACAAGAAGATCCGAACGGGTGATTCCAGGCCCTCCTTTTCTGGGAATTTTGTCTCCTTCTGCCACATCTATAACAAAAATCGTGGCATCCACAAGCTCCGGACTGAAGGTTGCCGAGAGATTATCCCCTCCGCTTTCAATAAATAATATTTCTATATCCGGAAATCGTTCCATCATTTCATCCACTGCCTCCAGATTCATAGAAGCATCCTCACGGATGGCTGTATGCGGACATCCGCCGGTCTCCACGCCAATGATTCTTTCCACCGGAAGAACACTGTTTTTTGCAAGGAACTGCGCGTCTTCTTTTGTATATATATCATTTGTAATAACGCCGATACTGTAGTCTGCAGCCATTTTTCTTGACAATGCTTCTATAAGTGCTGTTTTGCCGGAACCCACCGGACCAGCCACACCAATTTTAACATAGGACATAATCTCACCTCATTTATTATTTATGACATATAAAGTCTGGAATACAGTTTTTCATGCTGAATTCCCCGAATATCAAAGCCCGGTGCGGAAATTGCCAGATCTTCCATAGTACAGTGACTGATCTCTTCCAGAATTTCCTGAAAAACAGGGTAACAGCCGGTCAAAAGCTTTTGCCCGGTGCTCTGACTTAAGGGAATGGTTTTCACACAATTTGTAACCATAGCAGAGGTCTGTGCATATAAGTAATGAGCCAGAACCTGCTGTTCTTCCAATCCCACAGCTGCACAGAATACACCATATACACAGCTGTGACTGATGTTTTTTCCCTTTCTCTGTTCTATATACTGAGTAAAAATCCCACTTTCTTTTATGGAAAGCCCCATCATTGTTTTTGCAAAACGAGACCCCATCTTCCTCACAGCCTCCCGCTGTTCCATGGGGATTCTGGATGCTTCCAGCACTTCTTCCAATCTGTCAAGCTCCTCTGCTTTTCTTTCCAAAGCAGCTTCAAAAGCAAGTTTTACGGCCAGCAGATCTGTATATGCAACATTCCATTTTAATTTCTGCAGAAGATAACGGGCTGCAGATTTTTCATCCCTGACAATTCCTTTTTGTATATATGTTTCCAATCCCTGGGAATGGGAATACCCACCGACAGGAAACAAAGCATCATTTACCTGAAGCAGATAAAACTGCCTGATATCATTTATTCTTTCCATAAGCACCTCAATGATGATGATTATGAACAGATGCTGAAATCCGGCTGCAGAAATCCAGTTTCTCTATCTTTTTTTCTGTAATAACACCATGGATTTTTGAAAGCATAACCATCATAGGCTCATTATAAACTGTAATAAAAGTGCCCTCTTTCTTTCCCCAAAAAAGTGGTGCATGACGGTTTCCTATTTCATAACAAACCTTTGCCTGCTGAAACTCATGACCCGGAATAAATGAGATCCCAATCACCTCACACGGCGGCGTATTAACTGCAATAATCAGGCTTTCATCCTCATATATTACGTCATTCTGAAACAAACCGTCAGTCAGTATACTGTCGTCCATACGGATACCTATTTCCCGTCCTTTATCTGTTGCTTTCCTGTGTATTTTCTTAAAAGCCTCATGCCATTCAATATCTACGTATTCCACTGTTTTTCCGGTACAGTTATGATCTTTCAGCTTACCTGATTTCTTTTCACACAGCATTTTTTCACCTCATCCTGATTTATTCTGATGCCACACTTTACATCTTATCTTCTAAAATGAGGCCGCTGCAAAATCAACTGCGAAAATTTCATACAGAACTTCGCAAACTTAATTCTGCAACAGCCTCCACACCATTTACCATATATTCAACAGGAGCATTACTCCTGGAATCCAGGCTGTAACAACACCTTCAAAAATCTGAAGTACAGGAACAAATTTTCCAAGTTTTTTGCCCATAATATCTTCCACAAAAGCAGTTCCCCACAGTACCGCCCAGAGATACCAGATTGCAGCCCATCGGATATCCGGTGTGATACCAAGGGCCTCGCTTCCGAGAAATCCTTCCACCGTTCCGAAAATAAACGCATTTACAGCCACAAAGCTTGAGAACCAGGCGAAAGGAATGGGGCTTAATTTCAGAATTTTTGTAAAGGCCACAAATAAATATGTAAAACCAAATAAAAGACCTGTTCCTGCCGCATAGTAATTTCCCTGCACAAGGCTTAAAAAATTAATAAAAACTGATAAAACGCCTGTAAGAATATTCATAACGGCAGCAGATTTTCCATCCACATTGTAAAGGGTACACATACCGTTATTTATCAGCACAATACCCACAAATAAAAGGCAAACACCTAACATCTTTACTCCCTCCTGTTTCTGTCAGAATAAGCTGTATAACTGGGTCAACGGAAGTTTTTCTGCCGGTCTGGAGGCAATGGTTTCACCGTCCACTGTTACCTCATATGTCTCCGGATCCACCCTGATCTCCGGTGTACTGTTATTATATACCATATCTTTTTTACTGATATTGCGGCAGCCTTCAACCGGTACGACTGTCTTTTCAAGCTGATAAGCACTCTTAACATCAGCCTCCATGGCAGCTTTGGAAACAAAAGTCAGGCATGCCTTATTTTTTGCTTTTCCGTGAGCAGCAAACATAGGCTGATACAGTATTGGCTGTGTGGTAGGGATCGAAGCATTTGCATCACCCATTTTGGACGCGATGATCATGCCGCCTTTGATGATCATATCCGGTTTTGCGCCAAAAAATGCCGGTTTCCAGAGAACAAGATCAGCCAGTTTTCCTGCTTCAACAGAACCTACATATCTGGAGATTCCATGAGTTACAGCCGGATTAATAGTGTATTTTGCAATATAACGTTTTACACGGAAATTATCATTTCCCTTTCCTTCATCCTCCGGAAGTGCACCTCTTTCATCCTTCATTTTGCTGGCAGTCTGCCAGGTACGGGTGATAACCTCTCCCACACGTCCCATAGCCTGAGAGTCAGAACTCATCATACTGAAAATTCCCATGTCATGAAGTACATCCTCTGCCGCAATGGTTTCCGGACGGATACGGGAATCTGCAAATGCAATATCCTCCGGAATTTTTTTGTCAAGGTGATGGCAAACCATCAGCATATCCAGATGCTCATCCAGAGTATTTACCGTATATGGCATGGTAGGATTTGTGGATGACGGAAGCACATTTGGTGCAGCTGCCGCACAGATAATATCCGGTGCATGTCCGCCGCCGGCTCCCTCAGTATGATATGTATGAATGGTTCTTCCGCCGATAGCCGCAAGGGTATCTTCCACGCATCCGCCCTCATTAAGAGTGTCTGTATGGATAGCAACCTGAACATCAAATTCATCTGCAACATTGAGACAATGATTAATTACAGCCGGTGTGGATCCCCAGTCCTCATGGATCTTTAATCCCATTGCGCCAGCTTTTACCTGCTCGATCAGAGGTCTTTCGTCAGAGCAGTTTCCTTTTCCCAGAAATCCCAGGTTCATGGGATATTCTTCTGCTGCCCTGAGCATCATTTCCAGATTCCATGGTCCGGGAGTACAGGTTGTGGCATTTGTTCCGTCTGCCGGGCCTGTTCCGCCGCCGATCATCGTAGTCACACCGCTGTAAAGAGCACAGTCGATCTGCTGCGGACTGATAAAATGGATATGGGTATCAATGCCGCCTGCTGTCACCAGCATTCCTTCACCTGCCAGAGCTTCAGTGGAGGCACCTACCGTCATTCCCGGAGTGACTCCATCCATAATATCCGGATTTCCCGCTTTTCCTATCCCCTTGATTTTTCCATCTTTGATACCAATATCAGCTTTAATAATTCCAGTGGTGTCAACGATCAGCGCATTGGTAATTACAAGATCCAGATCACCATCACTGCTGCAGGTTTTCACTGACTGTCCCATGCCGTCACGAATGGTTTTTCCGCCTCCGAATTTAACTTCATCACCATATGTGGTGTAATCCTTTTCCACCTCAATTACAAGGCTGGTGTCCGCCAGTCTTACTTTATCTCCTGTGGTAGGTCCGTACATCATTGCATATTTTTCACCCGAAATTTTCGTACTCATGCCATCTCCTCCTTACAGAAATCCCTTTAATTTTGCCTTTTCCAAAGATGCCTCTTTTGTATCTTCTGCAGCACGTGCACATGTCAGATCGTTTAAACCAAACACACGTCTGCGTCCTCCCATACGCGTCAGTTGGACTTCCTTTTCTTCCCCCGGCTCAAATCGTACAGAAGTTCCGGAAGGAATATCCAGATGAAATCCGTAAGCAGCAGCACGATCAAAGGATAAACATTTATTCACCTCAAAAAAATGATAATGGGAACCCACCTGTACAGGACGGTCTCCTGTATTTGCCACCATCACGTTTACAGTTTTCTTTCCTTCATTTAAAACAATTTCCCTGTCCGCAGGAATAATCTCACCAATCTTCATCTCACTGTCCTCCTTGCTTACTGAATAGGGTTATGTACTGTAACCAGCTTAGTTCCATCGGGAAAAGTCGCTTCTACCTGAACCTCTTCTATCATATCCTGTACACCATCCATTACATCTTCTTTTGTGAGTATTTTTGTTCCAAGCTGCATCAGCTCCACAACAGATTTTCCATCTCTCGCGTATTCCAAAAGCTCTGAACTAATATAAGCCAGTGCCTCCACATAATTCAGTTTCAAGCCTCTCTCCTTGCGTTCCCTGGCAAGAGTACCTGCCATATGAAGCATTAGTTTTTCCTGTTCCTTGGGATTCAGTCTCATAATATTCCTCCTCTCAGTATCTTTTCCTGAAAAAATAAAAAGCAGGCAAAGTTGTCTTACTGACTTCTTTGTCTGCTTTTTTTATACGGGTTATTTATATCTGAGGATTATACTAAATACATTTTCATTCGTCAATAGAATTTTAAAAAAATATAAGACGTTATTATATATCCAGATAACACTGCTCCCCGATAATAGTCCTTTCTTTACAGGAGCATTCATCATGACATGCATCACAATTGTCACATTCTGAGCAATACATGTGTGCATCTCTGATATAAAACAATCCTCCGTATTGAGCCGATATCCTGTTTTCCTTTGCTTTTTGTTTACTGTTGGCATGGTACAATCCATTGGATATCAGCATATTTTCCGGCATATAAGGAGAAAAATCAAAATAATGCGACTGCGTTCCGTGGTGAGGGACTTTAATGCACCAGTACTCTTCGTAAAGGGGCAGCTTTCCATCATAATTGTCTGCAATCATCTGCATATGTTCCTTTGTCACATCACCGGTAAATAACAGATTCTGTTCTCCGTCACGCTGGTTCTGAAACACAATACTGATCTTATTTTTAAATTGCCGAAGAGATATTTTCTCCTCATTTATGTATCTTACAAGCTCCTGAAAATCCACAGTTCCACGGATTTCACGCAGTTCTTTTTCCAGTATTCCACTGGTCTGTAAGGTGCTGTTTTCCGCCTCACTTTCACGTCCGGCTTCTGTCATCATCCATACAATCCTGCGAATTTTTTCTGAGAAAGCTTCCAGTTTTTCCATAGTTGATTCGTATTTATCCCAAAGACATGCAGATGTTTCCATGGCTTCTTTTTTAATAATATTCATATCCGGCCAGAGTGCCTGATATTTACCTTCAAAAACCGAACTTCTTGCCAAAAGCTCCACTGTCTGCGGCTTTAGCTGCAGTGCCTCCACCAGAGCCAGCAAACTTATCTGTCTGCTGGGAAGATAAGAATTCTTCACCATATCCGCCAGAAGAAGGAGAACGAGAATACGGCTCATCCATTTTTCAGAAAATACGTCCGGTAAATATATTTTTTGAAAATCATAGGAACTGCTCCGTTTTTTCACCATATATAAAAGCCCGGACAGATGGTCCAGATGAAAATGAGTCAGAAGAAGATTTTTATGCTCAATCGTGGTAAGATCTGATATGACCATATCAAAAACCTGGCGTCTTGGCCGGCCATTGATTACAGCATTGCTGGTTCCAAAATCCACCAGCAATCGCTTATTCCGGTCACGAAGGCAGAAACAATCCCCGAAACCCACGTTATACATGCGGATTTTCATTGAAAATTCCTCTCTTTTCTTTAGCATTACAACAAGAACACCGGAGGCGTTCCTGAATTTCTTTTATCATTTTAATATACTGCCGGTGCAAAAGCAATAGATGATAAAAAAGAATACAAACCATATAAGAAATCCTTGCTAAATCTCCTGTAAAAGCTTAAGATATTCTGGATACCGTAATACCTGCGGTAAATGAAGGATGAGGAAATATGAGCAAAAACACAACACTGAATCTGACAGAAGGGCCCATTCTGAAAACACTGGCCAGACTGGCTCTTCCTATTATGGCTTCCTCTTTTCTGGGAACCGCCTATAATATTACAGATATGGCCTGGATCGGAACACTTGGTTCTTCGGCTGTGGCCGGTGTAGGTGCAGGCGGTATGTACGTCTGGCTGTCCCAGGGACTGGTTACCCTTGCCCGCATGGGAGGCCAGGTAAATGCGGCCCAATGCATCGGAAGAAAAAGAATGAACGATGCCCGGAAATATACCGCTGCAGCTTTGCAGCTTACCATTATTCTCGGCATCTTATATGGTATTGTTTGCCTTTTTTTCGCAGAAGGGCTGATCGGTTTTTTTCATCTTAACAATACACAGAGTCAGGCCAGCGCCATAATTTACACACGGATCACCTGCGGTCTGATTCTTCTGCCCTATCTGAATTTAACACTGACCGGTCTTTTTACCGCCCAGGGCGATTCCAAAACGCCTTTTAAAGCAAATCTGATTGGTCTTATTTTGAATATGCTGCTTGACCCGGCACTGATTCTCGGAATTGGCCCTTTTCCCCATATGGGTGTTTCAGGTGCTGCCATTGCAACAGTTACCGCACAGCTTATGGTTTTTCTGGTATTGTTAAGAGGTATATTTCAGGGAAATCCCCGGGAGAGTATTCTGCGCCATATTCATCTGTTTTCCAAAGTTCCGGTTTCCTATTATCGGACTATCTGCAAAATCGGAATTCCTGCAGCTGTCCAGGGCCTGATCTACACCTCTATATCTATGATACTGACAAGGATGGTTGCCGCATTTGGTTCCGGTGCCGTTGCCACACAGCGGGTAGGAGGGCAGATTGAATCTCTGTCCTGGAATACGGCAGACGGCTTTGCCGCCGCTTTAAATGCCTTTACCGCCCAGAATCTGGGAGCCGGGAAACACCAGCGGATTCGCCGCGGATATTCCCTGTCCCTTCGGATTCTTCTGATCTGGGGCGTTCTTGTAACGGCAGCATTTATAGGCTTCCCCGGACCTATTGCACATATCTTTTTTCACGAAAAAGAGGTCATCCGGATTGCCGAAGAATATCTGATTATCATAGGCATCGGTGAAGCATTTATGTCTGTAGAGCTCATGACAGTAGGTGCACTCTCCGGCCTGGGACTTACAAAGCTGTGCAGTATCCTGACGATTTCACTCACTGCCGCACGCATTCCTCTTGCAGTACTTTTTACCCACGCAGGTATGGGGCTTTCCGGAATATGGTGGGCACTGACTCTGTCCTCCGTTGTAAAGGGAATCGTTTATTATTTCACCTTCCGGCATGTAAGCCGAAGGCTGAATTAATTTGAATCAGAACTATAAAAAGTATATATAACACGATAAAAAGCGGTGATTTCCGCAGAAAGGATTCATTATGACAAAGGAAGAACTGGCCCTCCAGGTAATTGAACGATTAAAAAAAGAATACCCTGACGCAGACTGTACTCTTGATTATGACCAGGCATGGAAGCTTCTGGTCAGCGTCCGTCTGGCTGCCCAGTGCACAGACGCAAGAGTTAACATTGTTGTCCGGGGATTATTCGAAAAATACCCCAGTATTGACGCCCTGGCCAACGCAGACGTTCAGGATATCGAAGAGATCGTACGTCCCTGCGGCCTTGGAAAAAGTAAGGCAAGAGACATCAGCGGATGCATGAAAATGCTTCGGGATGAGTTTGGTTCCAGAGTCCCTGAGGATTTCCAGGCTCTGCTGAAGCTTCCCGGTGTAGGGCGTAAAAGTGCCAATCTGATTATGGGAGACGTATTCCGGAAACCGGCCATCGTCACTGACACCCACTGTATCCGGCTTACAAACCGCATCGGCCTTGTAGATAATATAAAGGATCCGAAAAAGGTGGAGATGGCACTCTGGAAAATCATTCCCCCGGAAGAAGGAAGCAGTCTCTGCCACCGTCTCGTTTATCACGGCAGGGAGGTCTGTACAGCCAGAACCACCCCTTACTGTGACAAATGCTGCCTGGCTGATATCTGTCAGAAAAACGGTGTCTGAACATTTCTGAGCTGTTTTTACCGGCAATTTAAGTGTGTCTTTAATTAAGTGTGTCTTTAATTAAGTATGCCTTTAAACCTATATTTCAAGTCCGGCAAAAAACAGCTCATAAAAATCATCCTCACCTTCCAGCATGGGAGAGTTCTCTCCTCCGCCGTTGGTACTTCTTTTCATAGCTGCATACAGTTCTTCCCCCGCACTGATCACATCCATTTCATATATGGCATATCCCAGAGACTGACATTTTCTGCAAAAAGCAGTTAATGGATTACTGTCGTCCCGGGTATCAAGAAGCTCCTGACGAAGCTTATCATCCTTCAGCGCCTTTTGCTTCAATTCATCCAGCATTTCCGCAATTCCCATCTGTTTATCTCCTTTTCTTTCAGTATTTTTCAGTTATTTAAGTCGACGTCCGCAAAAACCTGGCTCGCGATTCTGAAATATTATATCCCAGTTTACAGTGTTTTTCCAGTATTACGTTACTGTTCACATGGTATTCCCGGGCAGCAACAAATTGCCATTTATCTGAAATTGTGGTATGATTGCAGGGAATAGATCGGGAAGAGAGGCATCAAATTGAAGAAAAAAGAGATTTTATTTATTCTTGGTATTCTTGGATTTTCCATTCTTCTGTGGGGCATTACAGCCCTGATGAGAAAGGGTGAACATCCGACTATCCGTATTACCGTAGACGGTGAAAAATACGGTACTTACAATCTGGATGAAGATCAGGTAATCGCTATTGGTGATACAAACGTCTGTGAAATTCGAGACGGAAAGGTTACCATGACAGAAGCCACCTGCCCCGATAAGCTGTGTATGCATCAAAAAGCAATTGATGAAACCGGCGGAACCATCATATGTCTTCCCAACAAAGTCGTAATAGAAGGAGAAAAAGCTGCCGGATCCAGTCAGGACGGACTGGAAATCGACACTGTTGCCTGAAAAATGAAACAAAAACAAAGACAAAAAATCGCCTATCTGGGCCTTTTCACCGCCGTTGCCATCATTTTCGGCTATGTGGAATCTCTTATTCCTGTTTTTGCAGGTATCCCCGGAATCAAACTTGGACTGGCCAATCTGGCTGTACTGTTTATACTGGAGCGTTACCGGCTCCGGGAGGCGGCGCTGGTATCTGTGGTAAGAATTCTGGTCATTGGTTTTCTGTTTGGAAACCTTTTCAGCATTGCCTACAGCCTTGCCGGTGCTGCACTAAGTCTCACTGTTATGGTTCTCATGAAAAAATTCAGCGGCTTCAGTCTGCTGGGAATCAGCGTGGCCGGAGGTATCTCACACAATATCGGCCAGCTGATTATTGCTGTTTTGCTGGTAGAAAACAGAAGCCTTTTTTATTATGCTCCCGTCCTTCTCATATCCGGAGTAATCACAGGATTGATAATCGGATGGCTGACACAGGAAACTCTTAAAAGAACGCCAGAGACGTTCTAAAAAAACTAAACTAATCAGAAAGAAGCGTAAAAAAATGAATAAAGATCTTACCGTTGGAAAACCCGAAACCGTTCTTTGGAGATTTTGTCTGCCTCTGTTTGGCAGCATCATTTTTCAGCAGCTTTATAATATTGCTGACAGCCTGGTTGCCGGCAAATTCATCGGTGAAAATGCCCTTGCCGCAGTAGGAAACAGCTATGAAATCACTCTTATTTTCATAGCTTTTGCTTTCGGCTGCAACATAGGATGTTCCGTCATTGTATCCCAGTTTTTCGGTGCAAAAAAACTGACAGCCATGAAAACTGCCGTTTACACCGCTGTCATTTCCAGTGCTGTGCTTTGTGCCCTGCTGATGCTCTCAGGAATTGCAGGCTGCCGGGAATTACTGTTTCTGATACATACTCCTTCGGAAATCTTCAGTGATTCCAAACTGTATCTGGACATTTATATCTGGGGACTGCCATTCCTGTTCTTCTATAATATTTCCACCGGAATCTTTTCTGCTCTGGGAGATTCCAAAACACCATTTATATTCCTGGCAGTTTCTTCCACCGCAAATATTATAGCAGACATCCTTTTTGTCACCACTTTCCATATGGGAGTGGCCGGTGTGGCTCTGGCAACCTTTCTCTGTCAGGGAGCAAGCTGTATCTGTGCACTGATCGTGGTGTTTCACAGACTGAATGCCATCCGGACTCCGGAAAAATCCGCATTTTTTTCCTGGGATATCTTCAAAAAAATTGCTTCCATCGCCATACCAAGTATCCTTCAGCAAAGCTTTATTTCTGTAGGAAATATTATAATTCAGAGCGTAATCAACGGCTTTGGTGCAAGCGTCATCGCCGGATATTCTGCTTCTGTAAAACTGAATAATCTGGTTATTACTTCCTTTACAACATTAGGAAACGGAATTTCCAATTATTCTGCACAAAATCTGGGAGCCGGAAAGCTTCCCCGTATCAGGCAGGGATTTAAAGCCGGTATCAAGCTGGTATGGCTTCTTTGCCTTCCTCTGTTTCTGCTCTACTTTTTCGGAGGACGATATCTGCTTTACCTTTTCATGGATCAGCCAACCAGTACAGCAATTGAAACAGGAGTGACATTCCTGCGTATATTATCGCCCTTTTATTTTGTGGTTTCCGCAAAGCTGGTTGCTGACGGAATCCTGCGCGGTACCGGTATGATGCGCAAGTTTATGTCTTCTACTTTTACGGATCTGATACTCCGAGTTGTTCTTGCTGTTTTCCTCTCCGGAACATTTCTGGGCGCCACCGGTATCTGGTGCGCATGGCCTGTGGGCTGGACAATTGCCACAGGAATTTCCCTGTATTTTTATCATACAGGGCCATGGAAAGCATGCCGGAAACATTCTTAAAACAAATCAGATACCATTGCCGGTACTTTCCTGTCCGGATTTCAATTCATAATAGAAAATATACTGCTGCAGAATCCCCCTGATACCGCGGTATCTTCTGTTGGGAAATCCTCTCTTATAATGAGCTTCCAACACCTGATGAATATGCGTATCCACCGGAAAAGCATCCATATGGTGCAGTGCAAAAAGACAGATACAGTCTGCCACCTTTTCCCCGACACCATAAATGTCCAAAAGAGCCTTTTTGGCCCGTTTATACTGCTTAATACATGCAATTTTTTCCAGAGAAATTTTACCGGAACATACATCCTGCGCCGCCTGAAGAACATATTTAGCCCGGTATCCCAGATTGTATTCCTTCAGTTCTTCCTCTGTGGCCTGTGCCAGTGCCTCCGGCGTGGGAAACGCATAATATTCTCCGCCGTCAGGTGTGTACAGATGTGCGCCGTATGCCTGACAGATATTCTCAATGCATCTGCGTATCCGCCGGATATTGTTTTGCTGAGAAATCAGAAATGACACGATCATTTCCCATAAATCCTGATGAAGAATGCGGATTCCCCACCCAAAATCTGCCGCCCGGCTAAGATAATGATCCCGGGGATTAATGGCAGAAATAAACGCTGAATAGTCTGTATCCAGATCAAAATAAAGCACCCAGAAAAAAAGAAATTCCTCCTCTGAACAGTGAAATGTGACAATTGTTCCTTCCTGAGTGATTTCCAGATATTTATCTGCTGCGATTACTGCATACCGATTTTGTTCCAGTCTTCGCATCCGAAAGCACTGACCGGAATCGCAGATCTGTGAAAGACTGAAATATTCCAGTTCAATGGTAATCATCTCAGTCCGCCATCTCGTAAGACATCATTTCATAGGCCAGTGTACAGCCCTCATAGATCTCCGGCGGAAGAAGCGCTCTTGCCACACAGCGCTCTTCTCCATCCTGTTCTTCTTTTTTTACAAGATAAGCGTAATCGCCGTCAATTCTTAAAACTATAAAATCAACCCGTTCAAACATATGCTCTCCCCTTCCTGATATTTTATCTTGTGTTTTGTCCAGTGAAAGAATGCTTTGTATTCAACCATTTCGCAACAGGAATGTCAGAGGCATTCTTGAATACAGCCCTTGCCCGGAACATAAAAATATTATATACTACTTATGGCAGAAATTCCATCTGCATCTGAACATTACTCAATTACGAAAGGAGTTTTCCATGAAATTTATATATCCTGCTGTATTCAGAAAAACCGAAAACGGCTATAATGCATTTTTCCCGGACCTTGCCTGCTGTACTGCCAGCGGAGATTCTCTGGATGACGCCATCGACAATGCAAATGCTGCAGCCTATGACTGGATCTACAGCGAACTTCAGGAAGAGGACTGTGATCTGCCATCCGTTTCCGATGCTGCAGATATCGAACTTCAGGAGGGAGATATCGTTCGAAATATCTCCGTAAATATCCGCCTTTATGAGGGATGGGATGAATAATCAGGATTCAGCCTGCTGAATCAATCGACTGAGATATTCTTTTGCCTCTTCATATTTACCGCTTTCCATAAAATATGATAAAGAAATAAAATGATTGGAAATATCGTGATTCCATTTGCGTATTTCCTGATACTCCTTTTCCAATTCCTGTGCACAGGAAAGCTGCTGCTGCATCAGCTGATACTGCTGCTCCCTCTGGCTTTTCTGAAGCTCCTGATGACGAAATTCCCGGATTCCCCAGGAAAGCGGTATATACATCAATGTATAGCAACAGATAAGCAAAAACACTACTGCAAAATAATATCTGCTGCCTTTAAAAAGAAACAGAGGATAGGGACTCAAATTAACCAGAAGCAGCGGAAGTCCAAGAGAAATCAGCACTCTTGGTCTGGACATTATAAAATGCTGCTTTATGACTGATACAATAAATTTCATAAATAATAAACCTGTCATGGCCAGGCACAGATATGTAAAAAGGCGAAAGGGAACTGACTGTGTTTCTTTTGAAATCATCACCAGATCTCCGGTGATAAGAGTAAGAAGTACAGATGAAATATTAACGGCAAAACCCTCTACTAAGACCAGCACCAAATATGAAATTGTTGCAGATGCAATTCGAATCCTCCACGGCTCTGTAAATATCAGAATGCAAAAAAACACACACAGTGGAATGGAAATACTGATGACTATATCATATAGCCAAATGATTGGAAGATTTAATGCCATCAGAAAAAAACAGAGGCTGCGTGGATGACGAAATTGCTTTTTGGGCGTTAGAAGAGTACAAAGAGCATACGATATTAAAAAGGAATAATATAGTAATGTCAGAGACATAATGATCTTCAGTGCATTCATACGTGACACCTCTCAGGAGAACAGCAGTTATTAAGCAACAGAATGGATTCAAAGGTCTGCCCGTGATCCAGCCATTCACAGGATCCGTCATAGGAAGATACAATTTCTTCAATGATGGACAGGCCAAAACCGTGACGTTCCCGATCCGCTTTAGCAGTATCTCCGGAAAACTTTTCCTGTTCAGATTTAGAATTAATCATGTGTATGACCAGAGAATTTCCGGAAAATGTGACCGTCAGTTTTAGCTGAGGATGTGCTTCTTCGGAACGCCGGCAGGCTTCAATCCCGTTATCCAGAAGATTAAAAAAGACACAGCTGACATATTGCGCTGAAAGTGCAATACTATCCGGCCAGAATATCTGATAGGTAACATCAATATCTGATTCTATGGCCGTCTCACGTTTACTGGTCAGAATTGCATTGAGAAGACTGTTTGCACAAACAGGGTGCAGACGGGTTGTGTCAAATTCTTCTGCAGTACCCTTAAGTATATCAAAAGCTTCCCGATTATGATCATGCTCCAGTTCCTGATAGATTTTTTTCAGTTTCAAAAGCATTTCTTTCTGATAAGCAGCTGCCTCCCTGTTCTTTTTTCTGATCAGATGAGACTGTGTATCCTGCAGTTTTTTTATTTCCTGCATATTCCGAAGCTTTACCTCAAGGGCGGCGGATGCCGCAATCTCACGGGCATAGGAAAAAAACAGGATTATAGTCAGACTAAAAGACATATTCATCAGGAAAAGATTTATCTGGTTATAATCTGTGTTGCGGAAAGGATATTTACGGCTGATGGCATATATCAAATAAGTACACTGGTTCAAAAACAGAAACAAGTAAAATAAAAACTGACTTTTCTTTCTCTTCATTTTACACCTCCGAAGAAATGACTCTGGCAAATGCTTTTTTTACCTGATCATAATATTTCCTGCCCACAGGGAGTGACTGACCATTTGACAACGTTATGCCGCTGCGATGAAAGGTTGTGATGGCATACAGATTTACCGCATAACTTCTGTGGCAGAGAATAAATGAATCAGAAAGCTGTTTCAGCAGTTCCGGAATACTGTCTGTTGCCGTATAGGATGCTCCGCGGGTATGTATTTCCGTCGTTCTGAGAATACGTTCCAGATAAAGAATCTCATTTTTTAAAACCTGATAATCCTTCTGATTTCTGCGAAAATACAGATACTGACTGCGCAATCTGGATATGTTTTCCAGGGCTGTATAAATTGCTTTTTTCAGATAATCATCCAACCGGTCTTTATTAATAAAATAAATATGTTTCGTCTCATAAACGGTCGGGGCAAATTCAAGGTACTGACTGATAAAAATAATCTGTGCATATGGAAACAGATGATTGATTGTCTTAGCGATCTGAATGCCGTTTTCCGAATCTTTTTCCAGTATAATATCCATAAATATCATAATCAATATCATTTTTTTTACAACTCTGCAAAAAATTATTTCCGGAAATAAACATATGAATTACAAACGGTACATCTAATAGTCCTTCTATTTTTTCCTTCAGACAATTTGCATGTATGGGATTGTCTTCACAAATGGCAATATTCAACATTTTTCCTGCGTTTTCCTCAATATCAGATATATGTTACGTATTATGTGAAGTAATTATAAGTTCTGAATTTAATGTTGACAAGAGAAAAATCCACTTAAAAATCAACAAGAAAACAGTATATTTTTTACGATGTTATTAATTACATATTTCCTGTCGTTCATGCAGCAATACTGACAAAAACTACTCAAAATGATAGATTTAAATAAAGTAAATATTTTCCCTGTCATTGAGGAAAAGAGAGGAGAAAAGTGATGAAACGAAAAGTATCAGCATTTATTTTATCAATGTCCCTGATATTATCACAAACTATTCCGGTATTTGCAGAAAATCCTGATGCAGAAACTGCAGTGTTCAGTGATGAGGCAGGTATCGAGGTGATTGAAGGCGCATCTGTCTTTGACGAAACAACTGAAACTCCAGAAGAAGCAGTAGACATTTCTCAAAATAATGAGAATGAAGTATCCGTATATTCAGAAGATGAATTACCAGAGGAATCCACATTAACGGATTATGCAGAAGAAGAAAATACAAGTGACACCGGTGACAGCCCGACACAGGAAGATGAGATAGTGTTCTCGTGCGAAGAAATGGCAGAGGCTTCTCTGCAGACATATGCTGCAGGCAATTCTATATCCAGTGCAACAGGCATTTCAATCGGCACTACTTATAATGGATCAATTACGTCCACTAACACAGCAGATTTTTACAAATTCACCATAAGTTCATCAGGCAATATCACATTGACATCCATTGCAATAATACCGTGGGTCTATTACCGTTTTTATGACAGTACAGGCGAATGTATATGGTATCAATATTATACAGAAAACGGTTCCGGACAAAGCAGCATTTATAAAACATTTGATTTGACTAAAGGCACATATTATCTGGAAGTAGAACAATATAAAGGTACCGGCAACTACTCATTTAAAATAGCATTTGCAAGCGCAGGAGAATCCTTTACAGAAACAGGCAACGGTAATAATAATACAATTGCCGCAGCAAACAGTATATCTATCGGAACATCCTATAAAGGGCAGATTGCAGAAAATGATGAAAAAGATTTTTACAAATTTATTATCGGTTCATCAGGAAAAATCACATTGACATCCATTGCAATAATACCGTGGGTTTATTATCGAATTTACGATCGTACAGGAGAATGCATATGGTATCAATTCTATACAGAAAACAGTTCCGGACAAAGCAGTATTAATGAAGTTTTTGATTTGACTAAAGGCACATATTATCTGGAAGTAGCACGAACCAGTGGTAATACAGGCAACTATTCCTTTAAAATAATGTTCACAAGTGCAGGAGAATCCTTTACAGAGACAGACAACGGCAGTAATAATACAATTGCTGCGGCAAGCACTATATCTGTGGGAACAACTTACAAAGGACAGATTGCGAAAAATGATGATAAAGACTTCTATAAATTTACCATCAGCTCCTCCGGTAAATATACTTTATCGTCTAATGCAGCAATAACCTGGTTAGATTACCGTATTTATGACAGTATGGGAGATCGTATATGGAATAACGGTTATGTTGCAAACAGTGCCGGTAATATTACTGTTAATGAAACGCTGGACTTATCAAACGGGGTTTATTATCTGGGAGTGGAACAAAGCAGTGGTTATACAGGAAATTATTCATTTAAGATTGCTCCACACTCTCACAGCTATACCTCAAGAGTGACCAGCGCAACCTTATACCAGAACGGGAAGATTAATTATGAATGCGCCTGTGGTGCAACAAAGCAGACAATCATTTATTATCCGAGAACCATTTCTTTATCCACTTCAAAATATACATATAATGGACAAACCAGAACCCCCTATGTAACCGTAAAGGGAAGTGACGGCAAAGTCATAAGTTCATCCAATTATACCGTTCGTTATGCGAGTGGAAGAAAGAATGTTGGAACTTATCAGGTAACAATAACATTTAAAGGCAATTATAGCGGAACTGTATCAAAGAGCTTCACAATCAATCCGAAATCAACCAGTATAACCAGTCTCACTGCAAAATCAAAAGGGTTTAAAGTGAAATGGAAAAAACAGACAACTCAGGTCTCAGGATATCAGATACAGTATTCCACCAGTAAGTATTTTTCCAATGGAACCACAAAAACAATCACTAAAAATTCAGCTACATCGGAGACATTAAAGGGTCTGAAGGCGAAGAAAAAATACTATGTGCGTATAAGAACATATAAAAAAGTGTCCGGAACAAAGTATTATTCTTCGTGGTCATCTGCAAAAACGGTTAAAACCAAGAAATGATTTACCCGGAATTATTAATTCAAAGTTCCCTAATGTAATTATCAGAACACCCTTGATAGAATCAACATTAAAGTTCTATCAAGGGTGCTCTTATTTCGGATTCAGGGAGTCAGAAATCTATATTTCCCGACGGTCCCTTATGCATCCAGATTATTATTTTTTCTCAGGAGTTTTCCTGTACTTTCTGAAAAAGCCTGACAGATCCTTCAGGGAACGTGCAAGTATCTGAATTTCTTCCTCAGACAATTCACTCATGGCTGCTTCCGCCATTTGCCGATGAAATTCAGCATGATGGTCATAGGCCCTTCTGCCTTTATCTGTCAGATAAATATAGACCACACGACGATCCTTCTCACTGCGCTCCCTCCGGGTATAGCCTTTCTTTACAAGACTGTTCATAGATGTGGTCAGAGAACCGACAGTTATATTCAGCTTGGCGGCAATGGTGGACATATTATTCCCATACAGACCTACCGCCTCAATGATATGCATATCATTGTTGGATATGTCTTTATATTCATCGGTAATAACCGCCTCCTCTTCCAGCTGCAGAATCTCATTAAACAGATGAACTAATACATCATTTATGATTTTATGGCTATCCACTATTTCTTCTCCATTCTGTCTTCTATCATGATGCAGTATTAAAAACCATATCACATCCTGTCGATATCTCTATTCTACCATATAAATCGTCGATTTTCCACGTTTTTCTAAGTAAATCTCCCGCAGCAGTTATCCTAAAACTTTCGAAACCGCATATATCGTTTTTCTGTCATCTGATCAGGTTCCATGGTCACATATTCTGCAAGAAAACCGGCAATACCAAGCTGAAGATTATCTCTGATTTCCTCCAGATTTTCCCTCGTCAGCGGCTCTTCTTCCCGAATCACGTGCTCCACAATTCCCATTTTTTTCAGATCACGGGCTGTCAGCTTCATCACTCCGGCGGCTTCTTTTGCACGCTTGCTGTCCTTCCACAAAATGGAAGCAAAGCCCTCCGGAGAGAGAATGGAATAAATGGCATGCTCCATCATCCAGACCTGATCCGCTGTGGCAAATGCCAGTGCACCGCCGCTTCCGCCTTCCCCGATCACAATTGACAGAACAGGTACTTTCAGCCCGGACATTTCATATAAATTACGGGCAATGGCTTCTCCCTGTCCCCGTTCCTCTGCCTCCAGTCCGCAGAAAGCTCCCGGTGTATCCACAAAACAGATAACCGGACGGTTAAATTTCTCTGCCTGCTTCATCAGACGGAGGGATTTTCTGTATCCGTCCGGAGAAACCATCCCAAAGTTTCTCGCTATACTATCCTTTGTTCCCTGCCCTTTTTCCTGTACAAGAACTGTAACAGGCATTCCGTGAAAACGGGCAATTCCGCCGATAACAGCAGGATCATCCCGATAATAGCGGTCGCCATGCAGCTCCACAAAATCATCAAAAAGAAGGTCAATATAGTCTGCTCCTGTAGGGCGTTCTTTATCTCTTGCAAGCTGTACGTGTTCCCATGCCTCGATTTTTTCCAGAGGCATCTCCTCAGCAAATGCCTTCCTGCAGACTACATCACAAAGATCCTCGGCCGCCTCATCAAAGGATGCATTTTTCAGCAGTGTTTTTACCTGATCCATTCCCCTGCCCTGCTGATGAAGCTGTAAAATCAATTCCAGTGTATCGCGAAGCTCTTCACGTTCCACAATTTTATCAATAAATCCATGCTCCAGCAGAAACTCTGAACGCTGAAAACCTTTTGGAAGCTTCTGTCCGATGGTCTGTTCAATCACTCTTGGACCTGCAAAGCCAATAAGGGCTTTCGGCTCGGCAAGAATAATATCGCCCAGCATTGCAAAGCTTGCTGTAACACCTCCGGTGGTAGGATCTGTCAGAACACTCACATACAAAAGTCCCGCGTCACTGTGGCGCTTCAATGCTGCGGAGGTTTTTGTCATCTGCATCAGAGATACAATTCCCTCCTGCATTCTTGCACCACCGGAGCATGCGAAAAGAATCACCGGCAAACGTTCCTCTGTGGCCCGTTCCACCAGCCTCACAATCTTTTCACCTACAACACTTCCCATACTCGCCATGAGAAAACGGCCGTCACACACGCCCACAGCAGCCGGCATCCCGCCAATGGTAATGCGTCCTGTAGTCACTGCCTCATCCAGCTTTGTTTTCTCTCTCAAAAGCTGCAGCTTATCTTCATATCCCTTATAATGCAGGGGATTTTCCGTCTGCAGTCCCATATCCCATTCTTCAAAAGAGCCCGCATCTGCAATCATCTCAATACGGCGATATGCATGTACACGAAAATAATTTCTGCAATGGGGGCAGATATTATAATTACTTTTTACCTCATCCACAAACACAGCCGCTTTACAGGCATTACACTTCCTAAGAAGACCGTCCGGTACCTCCGGGCGATCCGCTGCCTCCTGTACAGGCTGTTCTGTTATGGTTCTTTTAAACATATGACTAAACTTCATTGATATCCACTCCCGCAATCACATGGGTATTTAAAAACTCAATGTCAAAATCCCCGCTCTGGTAGTCTTCATTTCCAAGAATCTCAAACTGATAATCCACATTTGTGTCAATGCCTTCAATGATCACCTCACCCAGAGCGCTCTGCATTTTTGCAATCGCTTCCTGCCTGTCTTTTCCGTGTACGATCAGCTTTGCCAGCATAGAATCATAATACGGCGGAACCTGATATCCTGCATAAATATCTGTATCCACACGGATTCCCTGCCCTCCGGGCAAATGAAGCTCTTTGATCAATCCTGGTGAAGGACGGAATTTTTTAAGAGGATTTTCTGCATTGATTCTACACTCAATGGCATGTCCTTCTATTCTTACATCCTCCTGTTTCAAAGATAACGGAAGCCCTGACGCGATCCGAAGCTGTTCTTTAATAAGATCCAGACCTGTTACAAATTCCGTTACCGGATGCTCCACCTGAATTCGGGTATTCATCTCCATAAAATAAAATTTATTATTCTTTTCAAGAAGAAATTCTATGGTTCCCGCATTTACATATTTTGCCGCTTTGGCAGCCTTTACTGCTGCATCTCCCATGGCCTTACGAAGCTGTTGGGATACAGCCGCACTGGGAGATTCCTCTATCATTTTCTGGTGATTTCTCTGAATAGAACAGTCTCTCTCTCCGAGATGAATCACATTCCCCTGACTGTCTGCCAGAATCTGAAATTCAATATGGCGCGGATGCTCCACAAAATGTTCAATATACATGGTTCCATCGCCAAAAGCCATCATCGCTTCTTTCTGCGCAGTCTGAAAAGCAAGCACAAATTCCTCCGGGGTATAAGCGGTACGCATACCTTTCCCGCCGCCTCCCAGAGCTGCCTTTACGATAACCGGATAGCCGATACGGTCCGCCTCTGCGGCACCGGTTTTTGCATCCATAACCGGCTTGTCCGTTCCCGGAATTACCGGAACGCCTGCCGCTGTCATGGTATTTCTGGCAATCTGCTTATTTCCCAGATTTCGGATCACCTCCGACCCCGGTCCCACAAAAGTCACATTACACTGCTCACAGAATTCCGCAAATTTTGCATTCTCAGAAAGGAAGCCAAATCCCGGATGGATTGCATCTGCACCGGAAACCAGAGTTGCACTCATAATACGCTCCATATTCAGGTAGCTTTCCGATGAAGGCGCCGGTCCGATACAGATTGCCTCATCCGCAAGCTGCGTGTGAAGACTGTCTTTATCCGCTTCTGAATATACCGCTACTGTTTCAATTCCCATTTCCCTGCAGGCACGGATGATCCGTACTGCAATTTCGCCACGATTGGCAATCAACAACTTTCTAATCATATGCACACCTTTTATCCAATCATAAATGTCAGTTCTGCTTTTACGGCAACCTTACCATCCACTGTGGCAACAGCTTCCCCGATTCCAACCGGACCCTTTTGTTTAATGATTCTCGTTTCCAGGCGAAGCTTATCACCCGGAACAACCTTTTTCTTAAAACGGCATTTGTCAATACCACCAAAAAATGCAATTTTCCCTTTATTCTCCGGCTTGGAAAGGATCGCAACCGCACCTGTCTGCGCCAGTGCTTCCACGATCAGAACGCCAGGCATAACCGGCTGCTGCGGAAAATGGCCACGAAAAAAATCCTCCCTGAAAGTTACACATTTATATCCGATGGCAAATTCGCCCGGTTCATAATCCTCAATATAATCCACAAGAAGAAACGGATGACGATGAGGAATAATCTCTTCTATCTGCTTTGTATCCAAACTGTTCATAGTCATTTCCACCTTTTCTTATTTACAGCTTTCCTGTTTTTATACAATGCGAAATAACGGCTGCCCGTACTCTACAGCTTCTCCGTTTTTCACATAAATTTCTGCCACTTCTCCGTCAAATTCACTCTCAATCTCATTCATCAGCTTCATTGCTTCCACAATGGCAAGCACCTGTCCTTTTTTCACTGTATCTCCTGTTTTTACAAAAGGAGCCGCATCTTCCGCCGGAGCCGCATAAAAGGTGCCCACCAGTGGAGATTTTACAATATTTCCGGAAGGTTCCGTTATTTTTTCCACCGCAGTCTGAACGTATGTCTCTGGCTGAGGCATTACAGACGCCGTACCTTCCGGAACAGAAGCTGCCGCCTGGTTTACGATCACAGTCTGCTGCTGTCCGCATTCCAGCGTCATTTTCAGACCTTCGCTCTCATACTGAAAGGAGGTCAGCTTAGAATCAGATACGTGATCAATAAGCTTTAAAATCTGCTCAAAATCCATGATTTTATCCTCCCTAGTCCTGGTATTTTTTTATCAGAAGTGTTCCGTTATGACCGCCAAATCCAAGAGAATTACTCATTGCATAAGTGATTTCCTGCTCTGCCGGAGCACCGATAACATAGTCCAGATCCATTCCTTCTTCCACTTCTTTTGTTCCGACTGTCTGATGGATAAAACCGTCCAGAATAGATTTCACACAAACAATAAATTCCACACCGCCGGCTGCGCCAAGAAGATGACCGATCATGGATTTTGTGGAATTAATCTTCAGTTTATATGCCGCATCACCAAAAGCTGCTTTAATAGCTCTTGTCTCAAATAAGTCATTATGATGTGTACTGGTTCCATGGGCATTGATATAATCCACATCCTCCGGAGTGATGCCCGCCTCTTTCATGGCATCAGTCATGGCTCTTGCAGCACCGCTTCCATCCTCAATGGGGGATGTAATGTGATATGCATCTGCTGTTGCGCCATAGCCAACTACCTCTGCAAGAATCTTTGCACCGCGTGCTTTTGCATGCTCCAGCTCTTCCAGAATCACAATTCCGGCACCCTCTCCCATAACGAATCCGCTTCTTTCCTTATCAAAAGGAATAGATGCACGAAGAGGATCTGTGCTTGTAGTCAGTGCAGTCAGACTTGTAAAAGATGCCACACCCATAGGACAGATGGCGCCTTCTGTACCTCCCGCAAACATTACGTCAGCATCACCGTACTGAATGGCACGATATGCATCACCAATGCTGTGCGTTCCTGTGGCACAGGCAGTTACCACGTTGGTACATTTTCCTCTTGCTCCTGTTATAATAGAAATATTTCCCGCTGCCATATTAGTAATCATCTTTGGAACCATCAGCGGCTCCACCCTTGAAGGACCTTTTTCCAGGATTTTCTGCTCCGCATTTTCCGCACACTGAAGACTTCCCACGCCGGATCCTACGATAACACCCACACGGAACGGATCTTCCTTTTCCATCTCAAGCCCTGCATCCTTCATAGCTTCCAGAGCAGCCGCAACTGCATACTGTGAAAATAATTCCATACGTTTTGCGGAACGGAAATCCATATAATTTTTCGCCACAAAATCCTTAACTTCTGCAGCAACCTTTACTTTATATTCAGTAGTATCAAACCGGGTAATGTAATCGATGCCCACCTTTCCTTCTTTCACATTATTCCAGAAAGAATCCACATCGTTTCCAATCGGGGTGATAGCACCCATTCCTGTTACTACGACTCTTCTTTTCATAGCTTTACAAAACCTCCAAATATTTTACATTGCCATTCCGCCATCCACACAGATTACCTGTCCGGTGATATATGCTGCGCCCTCTGATGCCAGAAATGCTGCTGTTTTTGCGATGTCCTCAGGCTGCCCAAAGGTTCCCATGGGAATCATTTTTGCTGTTGCCTCTTTCACTTTATCAGAAAGAACGTCTGTCATATCTGTCTGAATAAATCCCGGTGCAATGGCATTTACTGTTATTTTCCGGGAAGCAAGCTCTTTAGCCGCGGATTTTGTCAGACCAATGATTCCTGCTTTGGAGGCTGCGTAGTTTGCCTGTCCTGCATTTCCATTAATTCCTACTACGGAAGCAAGGCTGATAATTCTGCCGCTTCTCTGTCTGATCATGTACCGGGAAACATGGCGGATGCAGTTAAAGGCTCCTTTCAGATTTACATCTACGACCCTGGAGAAATCCTCTTCACTCATCTTCATCAGAAGTCCGTCTTTGGTGATTCCTGCATTATTTACAAGAACATCCACACGGCCATATTCTTTTATGATTTCAGCAAAAAAAGTCTCACATGCTTTAAAATCTGCCACATTGCATTGATAAGTAACCGCATGTCCGCCTTCTGCTTCGATCTGCGCTTTTACCTCTTCTGCTTTTTCTGCGGAACCGTTGTAATTAATAACCACAAATGCTCCTGTTCTTGCCAGCTCCAGCGCAATAGCTCTGCCAATTCCCCTGGATGCGCCTGTTACAACTGCAACCTTTTTATCTGCCATAATCTATCCCTTTCTCACCCTTTTATCTCAGAAATTACCTTATCTACATCCTCAACGGTCTGGATATTATATACCTTTACAGTTTTGTCAATCTTCTTCATAAATCCTGCCAGTGTTTTTCCCGGACCGATTTCCACAAAGGTGTCCACACCTTCTTTGATCATTGTCTCCACACTTTGCTGCCACTTTACAGAAGAAGAAATCTGTTTTGCCAGAAGTGCTTTTGTTTCATCAGAATTTTCCACATACTGTGCTGTTACATTGGTAACATAAGGAATTTTCAGCGGAGATAAAGACACATTTTCAAGAACCTGTGCCAGCTCTTTTCCCGCATCTTCCAGCATGGCGGAATGAAACGGTCCGCTGACGTTAAGTGGAAGCACTCTTCTTGCACCGCTCTCTTTCAGCTTTGCAGAAGCCTTTTCTACAGCCTCCTTTGCACCTGTAATAACGATCTGTCCAGGACAGTTATAGTTGGCAATGCTCACACCATCTATGGCATCTGTTACTGCTTCAATCTTATCAGCATCCATTCCCAGAACTGCCGCCATCATCCCCTGTCCTGCCGGAACAGCCTGCTCCATCAGAATACCTCTTTTGCGAACGGTGGTCACCGCATCCTGCATAGACATTCCTCCGGATACTTCAATGGCACAGTATTCTCCAAGACTGAGACCTGCTGTCACATCCGGATATAAGCCCTTTTCTTCCACAACTTTTTCCATTGCAAGACAGGTTGTAACAAGTGCTGCCTGTGTATATTCTGTCAGATCCAGCCTGTCATTTTCTGTAAAGCAAAGTTCCTTCATATCAAGAGAAAGCCACTGACATGCCTGGTCAAAGATTTCTTTTGCCGTATTAAATGTTTCATAAAAATCCTTTCCCATTCCGGCTTTCTGAGCTCCCTGCCCCGGGAAAATAAATGCAATTTTACTCATAAACAGCAGTTCCTTTCAATAATGCGTCCGCCTCTGTCATCAGCTTCTGAATGATATGTGCACAGGAGAGCTTTTCTTTTACAAGCCCTGCACTCTGTCCTGCCATAACACTTCCCATCTTCACATCGCCTTCCACAACTGCCTTGCGCAGTCCTCCCAGCGTAAGCAGTTCCAGCTCCTCAAAAGGAGCTCCTTCTGCTTCTTTTTTCAGATATTCTTTTGTCATCTGATTGCGAAGTGCACGGACAGGATGGCCTGTGGTACGTCCTGTTACCTTTGTATCAATGTCCTTGGCCTTTATGATCATATTTTTGTAATTCTCATGAACCTGAGACTCATCTGCCACAACGAAGTGGGTTCCCACCTGGACACCCTTTGCACCCAGCATAAATGCTGCTGCCATTCCTCTTCCGTCTGCAATTCCTCCTGCTGCAATAACCGGAATATTTACTGCATCCACAATCTGGGGAACCAAAACCATGGTTGTTGTCTCACCGATATGTCCGCCTGCTTCACAGCCCTCTGCAACAACTGCATCTGCGCCGCAGCGTTCCATACGCTTTGCATGTGCAACAGATGCCACTACGGGAACAACCTTAACACCTGCCTCTTTCCACATGGGCATATATTTTTCAGGATTTCCGGCGCCTGTTGTAACAACCTTTACGCCTTCTTCCACAATAATCTTTGCAACATCATCTGCATAAGGACTCATTAACATAATGTTAACTCCAAAGGGCTTATCAGTAAGCTTTTTTGCTTCCCTTACCTGTTCACGCACCCAGTCTGCCGGAGCACTTGCTGCCCCGATCAGGCCAAGGCCGCCTGCTTCTGATACAGCTGCTGCAAGATGATATTCTGCAACCCATGCCATACCGCCCTGGATAATCGGATATTCAATTCCTAATATTTTGGTCAGTTCCGTTTTCATAAAGGTCCGCCTCCTGCTTATTAACAGCTGAATTACTGCAGCTTCTGAATATATTTTTCAACGTCACCGATGGTAAGGATATCTTCCAGATCTTCAGAAGGAATTTCCACATTAAATTCCTCTTCCAATGCCATTACCATCTCAAATAAATCCAGGGAATCTGCTCCCAGATCATCCTTAAAGGATGTCTCTGCTGTAAGAGTTTCTACCTCAGTTCCCAGTGATTCTGCAACGATTTCCTTAATTCTTTCTAACATGTTTTTGTTCTCCTTTTCTTTTTTCTTTTTTGATTTTTCTGTATTCTATTATAGATGTAAGCTTTTCCATCCGGCAGTGCCGGAATTCCGAAAAATTACCAGGTTATCAGGCTTGCACCGTAGGATAAACCTGCTCCAAAGCCTGCCAGAACAAGGCGGTCACCTCTTTGAAAGGCTCCTTTTTTATTCATTTCATCCATTAAAATGGGAATGCTCGCAGAAGAAGTGTTCCCGTATTCACTGATATTTACCGGAAATTTATCCATGGTTTCCTTCAGGCGTTTTGCCACAGAAGCCACAATCCTTTTATTTGCCTGATGGAGAAGAAAATAACGAATATCCTCCGTTGAAAGCTTTTCTTTTTCCATAAGCTCCCGAATCGTCTCCGGCACTTTGGATACCGCAAATTTGAAAACTTCCTGACCATTCATCTGCATATATGTCTCCGGGGCATCGGCTGTCTGTTCATATTTTTTCTGATTTCGGCTGCTGCATGTCAGCACCTCCCCCTGGCTTCCCACCGAATGAGTCACCTGAGAATAGCTTCCGCCATCTTCTGCCCGAAGCACCACTGCACCGGCGCCATCTCCAAAAAGAATGCACGTGGAGCGGTCACTCCAGTTTGTCAGATTGGAAAGGCTTTCTGCTCCTATTACCAGAACAGTCCTGTATATTCCCTGTGCAATATATGCCTGCGCAGTATTTAATGCAAAAAGAAATCCTGTACAGGCTGCATTCAGATCGAAACAGGTTGCCGCTGAAGCGCCAAGGTATTTCTGAACCTCACAGGATGCCGTGGGCATGATTTCATTTGAAGAAATGGTAGCCACAAGAATCAGGTCTACTTCTTCCGGCCTGATGCCCGCATCCTCCAGTGCTGCCTGAGCAGCCTTTGAAGCAAAATAAGCGGTCGTTTCGTTTTCTCCGGCAATATGCCGCCGTATGACACCGGTTCGTTCCTGTATCCACTGGTCATTGGTTTCCACCATCCGGGCAAGCCTGTTGTTATCCCACACAAGCTCTGGAATGTAGGAACCAGTCCCGCAAATTCTTCCTATCATAATGTTCTTCCTGCCATTTTTAATTTTATTCTCAAATATTTTGATATTCAAATTATATCAATATCAAAGTAAATGTCAATCGTAAAAATGCACAAATCCGTACAAATAAAAACCACCTCCTCTGGGCAAACAAAAACAAAAAAGGCCTCTGCCTAAGCAGATAAGCCCTTTTTTTACAGAACCATAATCAACGTTCCTGCTGTAATCAGAATCACGCCAATAAGAGATTTGGATGTAAACTGTTCATGCAGAAATACAAATGCAAGTATCAGCGTAATCACAACACTCAGTTTATCAATAGGTACAACCTTGGATGCCTCTCCAATCTGCAGTGCACGGTAATAGCAAAGCCAGGATGCCCCTGTGGCAAGTCCCGATAAAATCAGGAAAATCCAGCTTTTTCTGCTAATCTCTGCAATACCGCTTTGCTGTTTCGTAAGAAATACCATTCCCCATGCCATCAAAACCACCACCACTGTTCTGATGGCTGTGGCAAGATTGGAATTTACTCCTTCAATTCCTATTTTTGCCAGAATAGATGTCAGCGCTGCAAATACTGCTGACAATAACGCAAATACTGCCCACATAAAAACCCCTTCTTTCTTTTTTTATCTTTTGTGTTCTTTTTGTTTTACCAGCGCAAAGCATATAATAAAGAAAATAATTCCATATACTGTTGTGATCGGTGTTGCAAGTCCTACCAGTGTAAGCGAGGCTCCCGGCAGCCTTGACATAAAAATCGATACCGGAATACGGATACAAAATGCAGATGTAATTCCCTGTATCATAACCGGAATGCTTTTTCCGCATCCATTGAAGTATCCGATACTGCTGAAAAGAATATTGGTCAGGATACAGTCCAGAGAAAAGCCTCTCAGATATGCCGCACTCTGTTCAATAACCTCGGGGCTGTTGGTAAAAAATTCTGACATAAATCCACCGCCAAAAAATCCCAGCAGAAACATAAAAATACCCACGGCACATCCGGTTGCCATAGCTGTACGAAAGCCTTTCCAGGCACGTTTTTTTGCCCTGCACCAATATTCTGTGCCACGAAAGCCGATACGCTCTGCATAACCGAGGACGGAACCAGCATAATAAAAGAAACCAGCTTCTGCGCCACACCATACCCGGCCGAGGGCATAAGTCCCATACCGTTAATAATGGAATTAATTACCAGAAAAGATATCTGAACCATCGTTTCCTGCAGTGCAATAGGAACTCCCACGTTCAAAATACGCCGTAATTCCCTTCCATATATGCGGCACTGCTCCAAAGAAAAACGGATAGGCATGCTCTGTTTTCTCAGTACCCAAACAGAAATCACCACAGAAACGAACTGAGCCAGAACCGTTGCAAAAGCTGCGCCGGCCACATCCATATGCATGGCACCAACAAATACAAGATCTCCGATAATATTTACCACACAGGCAATTCCTACGAACAGAAAAGGAAGGTTTGCATTGCCTACGCCTCTTAATACACTGCTGATAACATTGTATGCAATAATGACCAGAATGCCTCCGGAACAGATCCTGATGTACAGAATCGCCTTGGCCACAGATTCCTTCGGGACCTGAAGAATAGACACGATTCCTCCTGCCGAAAGCTCAAGTATAACCGTCATAACAATTCCAATGACTGCAAAAAGCACAATGGTAGTCCCAACCGCATTGCCAGCCTCTTTTGGCTTCTGTTCCCCTATATGCTGTCCGATAATAACTGTGGATCCCATGGCCAGACTGGTAATAATAAATGTTACCATCTGCATAAAGGCACTTCCCGTACCTACCGCTGAAATACTGGATGCGTCTCCGAATTTTCCCACCACCAGCAAATCTACCGCGCCATATGCCGCCTGCAGGATCAGTGCCCCCAGAACAGGTACTGCAAACCGTATCAGCGACCCGAAAATAGAACCCTCAATAAATGAAATCTCCTGCTTTTTTGCTTCGTTTTTCTTCATTTTTTCTGATTACCACTCCTGTTCTTCCAGTTTTCCCAGTTTTTTTGCCAGTTCAATAAGCTCTGATACTCTTTCATTCATTTCTCCTATGGGCACCTCACAGGCAATTACCCGGGAGCACTTCATGACCGCCGCCTTTGCCTTTTCAAAAGTTTCCTCTCTGATTCTGCAAAAAGGCTTTTCGGAAATCACCTCTGCCGCAAGCTGCTTTGCCAGAGGGTATTCCAGATCATTTGTATACAGGATTCCCGCAATAAAAGGTATGTTATCTCTCTGAAGCTTCCGGAAAAGTGATATTCCTGAGCCTCCTCCGGAGAGAACCAGAATATCCGGTTTCCCCTCAGGTCTGGGAAGCTCAATACTGCCAAAACGGGGATCGTACACACCATTTTCAATTTCGTACAGATCCCTTATCATGTCTTCCTTAAACACTTCTTCCGGTGTTCCATAATGAAAAATCGTTTCTCCTTTTACACAGATAATCTTATCTGCCACCTTCTGAGCCAGGTCGATTTCATGAAGAGACATGATAACGGTGATATTTTTTTCTTTTGCCATTTTCCGCAAAATAGACAGCAGTTCCAGCTTATGACGAATGTCCAGAAAAGATGTGGGCTCATCGAGAATGATGATCTCCGGTTCCTGGCAGATAGCTCTCGCCAGCAGAACACGCTGTCGCTGCCCATCGCTGATCGCATTAAAATCACGACTCCCCAGCTCACGCGCATGAACGGATTCCATGGCATCTTCCACTTTTTCTTCATCCTCTTTTGTGAGAATCCCCAATCGTCCTGTATAAGGATAACGACCTGTGGCAACCACATCATGACAGGTCATCAGTTCCGGCTTCATCCTGTCCGTCAGAACCACCGCCATCTTCTTTGCCAGCTCTTTGTATGATATCTCCTGCAGGCTGCCCTCTGCCAGAATCACTTTTCCTGATATCATACGAAGCTGCCTGGTTATCGTCTTTAAAATAGTGGATTTACCCGCTCCATTGGGGCCTATGAGGGCAACAATCTCACCTTTTTTAATATCCACAGAAATATCATGTATCAGTGTTTTTTTGTTATATCCGACAGCAAGCTTCTGCGTCTGAAAATAGTATTCTGTCATAGCTGTTTCTCCTTCTGCCGCCTGATCAGCATAACAATGACTACCGGTGCTCCGAAAATTGATGTCACTGTACTGATATTCAGTTCAAGAGGTGCAAAGGCCATTCTGGCAATAAGATCACACATCATGCAAAATACGGCACCGCCGAGAAAAACACCGGGAATTACCACCACCGGCTTCGATGTATTCAGAGACATTTTTACAAGATGAGGAACCGCTATTCCCACAAAGGATATAGGACCTGCAAAAGCCGTTACACAGCCGGAAAGAATGCTGGACAAAAGAATCAGGCCGATACGGAAAAGCCTTATATTAACTCCCATACTCTGAGCATAGGCTTCCCCAAGCTGATAAGCTCCAATGGGCTTTGACATAAAAAAGGCCACCGCCAGGGAAATTCCCACTACCACAGCCGTGATTCCCACATTACTCCAGTTCATGCCGGAAAAGCTTCCCAGAGACCATTCATGAAGATTTACAATATCCGAATCTTCCGCAAAGGTAACTGCAAAATCTGTTACGGCAGAGCAGATATAACCTATCATAATCCCGGCCACCAGCAGGGTTGCCATATGATGGATCTTTCTGGATATCAGCAAAATAAATCCCACTGCGATCAGCGATCCAAGAAACGCCGCAGCAATCATCGCATAAGAGGATACATATTTAAAATGCTGAAGGAAATAAATCATGGTAAGCGCAACAACCATTTTCGCCCCGGAGGAAATTCCAAGCACAAAGGGACCTGCAATGGGATTTCCGAAAAATGTCTGGAGCAAAAAGCCTGACAGCGACAATGCACCCCCAAGCATAGCAGCCATAAGAATACGCGGAAGCCTTATTTTCCAGATAATATTATATTCCGTCTGTCCCGCTCCTCTCTTAAGCAGGATATTAATAATTTCCGCAGGAGATATCCGGACGCTTCCCGTATTCACATTCCAGATAACAATTGCCAAAAACGCAATAATCAGCATCAGAAATACCAGCGTATACCGGGAACGTCTTTTAAAGTTTTCTCTGTGAAAACTCCCGGATCCGGTTTCTGTTTTTTCTATTTTTCCCATAATAATCCTCGTATTGTATTTTCTACGAAATTTTCTTCATAAAGGTCATCTGACTGTCATCCCCCTCCGTCAGCATCAGATGAATATCTGTAATCATGTTTCCTATAATATCTGTGGCCTGATACATATATTTATCCGTACACCACACATTGCCCTCTTTTACTGCCTTAAAATCTGCCAGCAGCTCGCTTTTTGCCAGCAGTTCGTCTATGGTTCCCACAGGACTGTCAATGGTGGCATTATAAATCAGATAATCCGCATCAATGGCCTGATTATAAAATTCCTCCATGGTAAGAGAAACCGAAGAAAGATTATTTTCCTCATTTTTCAGATCCTCAAAAATATACCTTCCGCCGGCAATTTCAATCATCTTTGGAATATAATCTGTCGCTTCCCGCACCACGACAGTACCGTTTGTATTCACATAGAAAAAAGCCACTGTTTTTTCTGTATTCGGAAAGTCCTTAAGCTTTTCCACAACCTCCGCCTGTTCGTCAAAAAAGTCTTTTGCTTCCTTCTCTTTATCCACAAGACAGCCGTACAGCCTGATCCACTCTGTTCTTCCAAGAGGATGGCTTTCATAGCTTGAATAATCCACAAACACCGGTATTCCCAGTTCTTCCAGCATCTCCCGGACTTTGGGCGAATGAAGGACCATGGTGGACTCAATGGCAAGATCACACTCCTCACCTATCAGCAGCTCATAATCCGGTTCGTTATATTTACCGGCATATACAATCTCTCCAGCTTCCATGGCCTTTGCCGCATTCTCGATATACCATCCGGAAACATCTGTGCCGGAAAAACGGATATGATCCAGTGCATCCAGTGAATCAAACAGTGACATTACCGCACTGGCTACCAGATATATATGATCCAGGGGCTTCTGCAAAACCACAATGCTTTCATCCAGCCCTTCCGGAACCTGTCCGTCTTCAGGCACCAGCAGATACCGGCCGCTGTCATGAATATCCAGGAGCTCATAGCCGCCTTCGTAATAAAAGACATCAAAGCACTGGGCATATTCCAGTTCCATCTGCGATTCAAACACCAGTCCCGGAAGCTCCGGTGCATTTTCTTTTGCTGCTGCAGGCTCTGCTGCCATAACCGCCGCTGCAAAAACCGCTGCCGCTGTAAGCAGTATACTTTTTTTTCTCAGTCGTATCATCTCCTTTATAGCCTCCTTATCCTGCGTATATTTCCCCCGGATCCATTCCGGCAGCAATTCCCAGATAATGCACAGCATCTGCCGCAACACCTACCACATTTTCCTCATGCATAAAATCAGTAATATCAGAGTCGAACAGCATATTCGCCTGAGCAGGAAATTCCTCATCTCCATCCCAGAATAAAACTGCAATCTCCAGAAAAGGAAATACAGGCAAAATATATCCCACATCTCCCTGGGGCATTTTTCGCCCGTTAAGCCGTTCGCATCCCCGACGCATTTCCTCTGTATGCCCTTCGAACAGATTTTCCATTTCCTTCAGAATCGTTTGCCGATAGGCTGCCTCGAAAGGATAAACCCGTTTCACTTCCCGAAAAGCCACCAGCTTCCCGGAAGCCCTGGGATTTTCCACCGCATAATGAAACATATTGTAAATTGTAATCGATGTATTAAATCCCGGCACCTCTTCCGGAAAATCCACATAAGATATATAACCGTTTTTCCTGTCAATACGTATTTTTCTTGAAAAATAAGTGATATAAAGAGCATTCTCATCTGCTTCCAGACAAAATCGTCTGATCAGAGCATTCTGATCCATGGCAAGAAAATTATGTCTCCAGGTTTCCAGTACTTTATCGTAATTGGATGTTACTGTCTTTTCCATCTGTCATCAGCTCCTTTCACATGAATGCAAACGCCAAAACTATCTGAATAATAAAAATCAGAGGAATCCCTGCCACAAAGCTAATATGCTTTGTTTTATGATGAAAGGTATACATTCCCAGCCAGGAACCCGCACTCCCTCCCAGAATACTGATAAGAAACAGTGTCTTTTCAGGAATTCTCCATTTATGATGGCGGGCCTTCCATTTGTCCAGACCCATAGCTCCAAACCCCAAAATGTTCATCAGTATTATATATATCCGGACCGTCATCCCGCCGCCTCCTTTTTTCTGTCAAAAGGCTGCATTTATCCCAAAAGGATCTCTGCAGCCTCAAATTTCTTTTTCATATCAGATTTCATTAAAGTTCCATGATTCCGGACATGATACAGGCACCCACAGCTCCCTGTTCCAGCACCTCCTGAATCTGAGAGGGATCCAGCTTAATTCCGCCAATTCCATATACAGGAATTTTCACTGTATCACAAACCTCTTTCAGAAAATCTGTTCCAAGGCTTTTCAGATTCGTTCTCACATCCGATCTGTAAATACTTCCTGCAGCAAGATACGTTGCCCCCAGCTCCTGCGCCTCAAGAGCCTCTTCTACAGAATGAACAGTAACACCTATCATATGAAAATCCGCCAGACCATTTTTTCCATACTCACGAAGCTTTTCCAGAGGGAGATGGATTTTATCCACTCTGTACTTTCTTGCCACGTCCACATATGTATGGATTATACAGTCTACTGCATACTCCTGACAGAAAAACAATGTTTCTGACACCATACATGCATAATCCTCCGGAGGAAGATCCGACTCTCTGAGCACAATTGCCCTGGGATGCATCCTGCATACCCTGTCTATCTGCTCCGCAAAAGAACGTACACATAAATGGCGATTGGTTACCGCAATCACCTGTTGAAAATCAATCTGATCTGTCTGCATAGTTATCACACACTCCCTTTTTGTCTCCCTAATTATTTTACGCTTTATGAATCAAAGCCATAAATACCAGATTTTCTGTTTCAGAAGAATTAACAATGGCATGACACTGTCCCGGAAGAATGGTACAGACATCTCCTTCTCCAACTTCTGTTCTGCTTCCGTCATCGTCCACAAAAACGCCCTTTCCCGACAGAATATAGTAAGGCTCTGTTTCACCTTCATGACGGTGCCAGCCAACGGAAGCCCCCGGAAGCAGCTCTACCTTCGCATACATTCTTCCATGTCCGTACAGCTCTTCAGCCGGAACAATATGATTTACGCGGGCAATTCCTCTGCCGCCTGCCAGTCCCTCCACTTCCACAATATTTGCTTTTCTTACCATTTTCAGATTCCTCCTGTATTCGGTATATTTGATGTATTTATTTTTCCTGCACCATTTCCAGCATCTGCTGAGGATTATCTGCAGCCTTAACCTTATCAAGCGCTTTAACGATAATTCCTTCCTCATCGATCAGATAAGTAGTCCTTACCACACCCATGGAAACCTTCCCGTAATTCTTCTTTTCCTTCCAGACATCATATGCCTCAATTACCGTACGCTCCGTATCAGAAAGCAAAGTAAAGGGAAGACCATATTTTTCTTCGAATTTTTTATGAGATGCCACGCTGTCCTTGCTGACTCCCAAAACCACTGCTCCTGCTTCCGTAAGCTGCGGATAGCGTTCTGCAAAGCCACAGGCCTGTTTGGAACAGCCCGCCGTATTATCTCTGGGATAAAAATAAAGAATCACTTTCTTTCCTGCATAATCCTTCAGAGAATGCATTTCTCCATTTTGATCCGGAAGAGTAAAATCAGGTGCTTTTATTCCTGTTTCCAGCATACTCTGTGCTCCTTTCATTTCTCCTTATTATTTATCAAAATATCTGCGGATAACCGAAACGGTCTCCTCATAATCCTTCTTTACTTCCTCAAACACCTCATCAGCTGCTTCAGGAATAACTGCTGCCTCCGCACGCAGAATCTCTGTCAGCCGCCCTGCGGATTCCTGCAGACGGTCAAGATTTAAATTGGCGCAGACACCTTTCAGCGTATGTGCAGCCCGAAAGGCTTCAGCTCTGTTTCCTGTCTGCATCTGGGTACATAATGTTTCAAAACTCTGATCATCCAGAAATTTCCCGATAAATTTCTCAATCAGTTTATTGCTGGGAATTCTGGAGCTGACACCGGCGTAATTCCCCCCCAGTTCCTGATAACATTCTTCAATCGTCATATTCATCTCTCCTGTATTTTTATATTTTATCTGTTGCTGTTAACGCTGCTGCCGGAACAAAACCTGCTGCAGTGTATCCAACATATTATTTATATCAAGAGGCTTTGCAATGTGTCCGTTCATTCCATTTTGCAGAGCCTTTTCCCTGTCTTCCTCAAAAGCGTTGGCTGTCATTGCCACAATAGGCACAAGCTCTCCATCCTGCCGGGGCAGTTTCCTGATCACCCTGGTCGCTTCATATCCATCCATACGAGGCATCTGGATATCCATCAGGATCAGATCGTAATAACCCGATGCAGATTGCCTGAACATATCCACTGCTTCCTGTCCATCTGCCGCTTCTTCTATTAATAAAAAGCCTGCTCTCTTTAACAGTTCCTCGGAGATTTCCCGGTTCAGTTCATTATCTTCCACCAGCAGTACACGTTTTCCGGCAAAATCGATCTTTTGCCCGGCTGCCTTCTCTTTTTTTGCTGCATCCCTCGTTACAACCTGAAAAACAAAGCAAAGCGTGAACTTTGTACCCGTTCCCGGAGTACTCTCCACTCCAATGGTTCCCTTCATCATGTCCACCAGATCCTTTACAATGCTCAGCCCCAGACCCGTTCCCTGAATTCCTGCTACTGTAGACGTCCTTTCCCTTTCAAAGGTGCAGAAAATCTTCGGAAGAAATTCCGGGCTGATTCCAATGCCCGAGTCGCAGACAGTGAGACGGTAATGTGCTTTTCCATTATCCACATCACCGGTCTGAATCAGCGAACACCGGACCGTGCCCCCTTCAGGTGTAAACTTCTGCGCATTACTCAACAGATTGATGATTATCTGTGTAAAACGAAGCTCATCATAAATAACATATGCGTCCGTTACATCTGTCACCATTTCAAAAGTGATTCCTGCGTCCTTCATACTCTCCGCAAACATATCCTGAATCGTATCCATTCCGGACTGGAGGCTGGACGGTGACGGATTAAGCATTGTCTTTCCACTTTCAATACGGGCCAGATCCAGGATATCATTAATGATCCGTAAAAGAATGCTGCTTGAGCTCTTGATTTTCTGAATATAGTCCCTTGCAGTCTTCGGATTCTCAACATTTCTTTCCGCCAGATCTGCAAACCCCATTATGGCATTCATAGGAGTCCTGATATCATGGGACATATTAAACAGAAACGTACTCTTGGCTCTGTTTGCTTTCTCGGCTGATTCCATGGCTTCTTCCAGAATCTGCTGCCGTTTCAGTTCCTTATGTTTGGCTTCTGTAATATTTTGTTTGGCCAGCAGAATTTTTGCCGGAATACCATCCTGACGCTCCAGACATACTACCCTGAACCGAAGCCAGCCTTCCTTTACTTGGGCAGACCTGTATTCAAACTGAAGCTCCTGCACATCCTCCGTCATATTACTTTTCAGCATTTCCGGCTCCAGAAATCCACGAATCGTTTGCTGTTCATTTTTATCCTTCACATCTTCCAGAATGCACTCTTCCAGCAGAAAATACTGTCCTGCCTTTGGAAGCCTCTCGTATGCAGGCTCCCCGCCCTGAAGATAGCGGTAAGTTTCATTCTCCAGATCCACCAGAATAAATTTTTCAAACAGCTTGGGAATCCCGTGAAGGACATAGTTCATGTCTCTGTTTTCATTAAGCAGCCGTTTTTTCTGTTTTCTGTTAACACAAAAAACAATCGAAATATATGTTACAAAAAGCACGACCAGAGCGATTTCCAGAATCACTCCTGCACCGATTGCCTCATGATACATTTTTCCGGTTACCTTTGCCGGAAAGGTTTGAACAATGAACCAGTCATTAACCGAAAGCTTTGTAATATAACCATTTCCGATCCCATATTCTGTATCGTAAATAAAACCGGCCGGCTCCCCTGTTTCAAAAGCATTTTCTACTTCTTTTACACCTTCTGACCGTACACGGCTTCCGTCCGTCAGATATTCTCTGACATTTTTCGGATTTCTGGCATCAATAAAAACTCCGCCATTTCCGGAAATAACAGTTCCATCCTTCATACACAAATATACTGCGGATTCTTCACCGAAAAAAGAAGCATCCAGAAGATCCTTCATCTGCTTCTCTGCCAGATAAACGCCTCTGAGCACACCGATGATTTCATTCTTATATCGAAGAGGTGTGTAAAAATCAACCAGCGTTTCACTGGTAATGCGCGACTTCAAAGTAACAGAGATTCCTGTTTTTCCTTTAATTCCTTCCTGAAAGTATTCCCTGTCCAGGGCGTTATTGCTTCTGCCGTCCGCAGACATGTTATTCCCGCCGGCATCCGCATAACGGACATAATCAAAGGATGTATGATCCTGAAGTTCCTGAAGCTGTTCCGGTGAAACCTCCGGAGAAGTAAGCTGATTTCCAAACCAGTAAGCCATCATCTGAATCTGCGATGATGCCTGCGTCAGCACCTTGTCAATCTGCGCTGCACGCTGCTCGGCACTGTCCTGCACATAATTTTTGTTCTGAGTTAAAATACGTTCCTGATTCTGTTCGGAAAAATAGCCAAACAAAAGCAGCACAATACCCATGACAGCAGCCAGCAGAATCATTTTCCAGTATCCGCTGCTAAAAGAATACCATTTCTGCTTTTCTTTTTTCATCTGCCATCACCCGCCTTTCCTGTCTTTCCTGCCAATTGGAAATATTTCAGGGCATAAGCAGGTCAACCCAGATATATGATAATTTAAATCGATACGCGCGGAGCTTAACGCTCTGCACGCCTGAAGCAAGGAACATCTTCTGAAATATTATATCATCAACTACTTATGAAATAAAGTAAAAAATGAGGGGATTACGTCATTCAAGAACGATCCCCTCTTTTCCTGTTTAATATTTCTTCAGCTGCTCCATATGCAGATATTTTTCTCTTGTAGCCTGCCCGCCGCGAATGTGCCTCTCCTTTTTGTTCACATCAAGTACCTGCCTGGCTTTACCCGCCAAAACAGGATTAAGGATACAAAGACGCTCGGTGACATCTTTATGTACCGTTGATTTACTGATTCCAAATTTCTTCGCCGTCTGCCGCACTGTTGCCTTTGTCTCAATGATATAATTCCCAATTTCCACTGCACGTTCTTCGATATAATCTTTCAAGGATAAGCCTCCGAAGACGCTGTTTTTACAGTGTATGCAGAAATGATAAAACCCATGCCATGAACAGATTCATAATATACTCAGCACAACGATAAAACAACCGTTGGAAATCCTGAAGAGCCCCCCTGATTCTCCTGCCACTTTTTTTAACCGGATTTCCTTTTTTCTGTTAACATCAGTTGGTGGATTCCCGGTCTCTTCTCTGCTACAATATGTTAAAAATCATTGCAAAGGTGGTATAAATATGAGAAAGTACTATATAGACAACATTCGCTGGATTACTATTGTTCTTGTAGTAATCTATCATGTATTTTACATGTTCAACTCTGTTATAACTGAGGGCGTAATCGGACCTGTCACGTCCGCGCACTGGCAGGATCACATTCAATATATACTCTATCCCTGGTTTATGGTCATTCTCTTTATTGTCAGCGGAATGTGTGCCAGGTATTATCTGGACAGCCACACTGTAAAAGAGTTTATCCGGGCAAGGACACGAAAGCTCCTTGTTCCGTCTACCATCGGTGTTTTCGTGTTTGGATGGATACAGGGATATTTTAATATGGCGTTCAGCGGCGCATTCCATAATCTTCCGGAAACACTGCCGCCTGTTGTTTCCTACCTGATCATGTCCGTTTCCGGCATTGGAGTCCTCTGGACCATCCAGGTGATGTGGATATTTTCCAAAATATTGATACTGATCAGAAAAATCGAAAAGGGCAGGCTGCGCACCTGGGGTAAAAAAATCAATATAATATGGCTGCTCCTTCTCGGGATTCCGGTCTGGGCCGCAGCACAGGTACTGAATACTCCCGTTATCTGTGTTTATCGTTTTGGAATCTATGGATTCTGTTTTTTACTTGGATATTATGTATTCTCTCATGATGAGGTGACGGATATCCTGAAAAAATACTGTATCCCTCTGCTGGCAGCAGCTGCCGTTCTTGGCACTGCATACACAGTTATTTATTACGGACAGGATTACGCAAAAGATCCGACGGTAAACTGTCCCCTGGCCATTGCCTATGCATGGATTGCCTGCCTTGCACTTATAGGATGTGTAAAACGCTGGTATGACAGGACAGATTCCCTTTCCGCCTTCATGACGGGAAAAAGCTTCGGACTTTACATATTTCACTATCTGGCATTATCCATTGCCGCATATGTACTGACCAGATACACCCATATGAACGGTGTTGGAATATATGTTTTATCAGCAGCCGCAGCCTTCGCCGGCGGAATCCTTCTATATGAGATCATTTCAAGAATTCCGTTTCTGCGGTGGTGTACACTGGGAATAAAAAAGGAGAAATAAATGTTTAAAGATAATCTGATTTCACTTAGAAAACTGAATAACATGTCTCAGGAAGAGCTGGCAGACAGATTAAACATCAGCCGCCAGACACTGTCAAAATATGAAACAGGGGAATCTCTTCCTGATATTGAGAAGTGCAAAGCTATTGCCGGTATATTTGATGTTTCCCTGGATGACCTGGTTAACTATGAAAGGGAAGAATCCGGACTTGGCGTTCCTCCCAAAGGAAAGCATATTTTCGGCATGGTTAAAGTAGGCGATAAAGGACAGATTGTCATTCCTGCCAAGGCAAGAAAACTGTTTCATATCGAACCCGGAGATAACCTGATCATACTGGGAGATGAAGCCCAGGGGCTTGCCATCATAAATGAAAGGGACTTTCTGAAAATGACAGAAGAGTTCAGGAAGAGAAGCTGAGCTTTTTCAGACAGATCAGACACATGGGTACGATATATAAGCATGCCGTGATCCATGCTGTCTGGTCTGCAAAACAAATTGCCGCATATCCGTAATATTTCACAAACACCAGACATACCGCACTTCTTGCGATCATTTCCGTTACTCCCGAAAAGATTGCTCTTCCGGAGTATCCCAATCCCTGTGTACTCATTCTGCACACGATCAGAATTGCAAGACACCAGAAGAAATATCCCATACATCGCAGATATTTTGCAGACGCATCCAACACCTCTATTGCTTCTTTGCTGACAAAGATCAGCGACAGTGTCCTTCCGAACAGAATCATGATCACCCCTGCAAATATGCCATATCCCACGGCCATCATAATGCTTTCCTTTATTCCGGTACGAATCCGTTTTATCTTTCCTGCACCGAGATTCTGTCCGCAGAAAACAGATACTGCGGAACCGATGGCGTCAAACGGACACATAAGGAACTGCTTGATCCGCATGCCCGCAGTAAACCCGGAAACACAGATGCTGCCAAGACTGTTATTGGATGACTGCATAACCATACTTCCAATGGCTGTAATGGAAAACTGCAGACCCATGGGTATCCCCATCAGAAGCAGATTTTTTGCCACGTTTGCCCTCATTACGAGGTCTCTTCCTGATGGTTTGAGAATATCAGCTTTTTTCCAGATAAATACTGCGCACAGTATGCCGCTCATAGCCTGTGCCGTTACCGTTGCGATTGCTGCTCCGGCACATCCCCATTTCAGCACCACGATACAGAATATATCCAGGCCAATATTAAGCACTGTGGAAAAAGCAAGAAATACAAACGGGGTTCTGCTGTCCCCCACAGATCTCAGAATACTGGACATAAAGTTATACAGGATCGTGAAGGGAATTCCCAGAAAAATCACCAGCTGATACTGGTAAGCATTGGCGTAAATTTCCTCCGGAACCGAAAGAATATGCAGAATCCACGGGCACAGCATTGCGCAGGAAAACGTCAGAACTGCAGCTATCCCTGCCGCCAGCACCATGGCATTAAATACATAATTACGCATATCTTCCATTTTTCCGCCGCCAAAGCATTTGGACACAGGCACTCCAAAGCCCGTACAGGAACCGATGCAAAAGCCCAGTACCAGAAACTGTACGCTGCTTGTGGAGCCCACAGCCGCCAGCGCCTGAGTTCCCAGAATCCTTCCTACAATTGCCGCATCAATGATATTATATGTCTGCTGTAATAAATTACCTGCAAGAAGAGGAACCGCAAATTGAAGAATCAACGGAAACGGTCTTCCCTCTGTCATATTTTTTGTCACAATTTACACCTTCTGTCTTATCTTCCCATTTTTGTTTTCATTTTATCATCGGGTATTGGAAATAGCAAGGTAATGGATAAACAAAAGCCGAAGGCTTCACCCAAAAATATATAAAAAATATAATTACATCACTCCCCAAAGTGGATGATTCATTGTATAATAGTATAGGACATATTGATTGCCTATAAAATCAGAGGAGAATTCAAAAAATGATAATAAAAAACGGACAACTTATAAATCCGCGTACAAAAGAATTTAAGAAAGCAGACATCCGTATCTGCAATGGAAAAATCGCCGAGATCGGGCAGCTCACTCCCGCCGGCGACGAAGAAACTCTGGATATTCAGGGACTGACCATCGCCCCCGGCCTGATCGATACCCACGTTCATTTCCGCGATCCGGGATTCACATATAAAGAAGACTTGCATACCGGTTCTCTGGCTGCTGCAAGAGGCGGTTTTACCTCTGTGATCTGTATGGCAAACACTTCCCCGACTGTAGATTGCGTACCGGTTCTGGAAGATATCCTCACCCGTGCCAAAAACGAAAATATCCGCATCTACCAGACAGCCGCCGTTTCCCATGGTCTGAAGGGCGAAACTCTCACCTCTATGGAGGAATTAAAAGCTGCCGGTGCATGCGGTTTCACAGATGACGGTATCCCGCTGAAATCTGCCTCTCTTTGTTATGAAGCAATGGAAAAAGCAGCCGCTCTTGGCATGCCCATCAGCCTTCATGAAGAAGATCCTGCATTTATCACAAATAACGGCATTAATGAAGGAAAAGTTACCGAAAGCTTTGGTATCAAAGGTTCTCCCGCTGTTGCAGAAGAAGTACTGGTTGCCCGTGACTGTATGCTTGCCCTTCACACCGGCGCAGACACCGTCATCCAGCATATCAGTTCCGGAAACTCTGTTGCACTTGTCCGTATGGCAAAAGCACTTGGTGCTAAAATCCACGCAGAAGCAACACCTCATCATTTCACACTGACAGAAGAGGCTGTTCTTAAGCATGGAAGTCTGGCAAAAATGAACCCGCCTTTACGTACGGAAAAAGATCGCCTGGAAATTATTGAAGGGCTTGCGGACGGAACCATCGACCTGATTGCTACAGACCATGCACCACACAGTGAAGAAGAAAAATCCCGTCCCCTTACCTCCTGTCCAAGCGGCATTATTGGTCTTGAAACTGCATTAAGTCTTGGTATTACCAGTCTGGTAAAACCCGGACATCTGACATTAATGCAGCTCCTGGAAAAAATGACTTCCAATCCCGCCGGCCTTTACGGGCTCCCCGGCGGAACCATAGAAACAGGCGCTCCTGCTGATTTTGTTATTTTTGATCCTGAACAGGAATGGATTCCGGAAACCTTTTCCTCAAAATCCTCCAATACTCCTTTTAAAGGAATGAAGCTGCAGGGAAAGGTTATCTTCACAATCTGCCGCGGAAAAATCTGCTACAGAAGCGGCAGCGAAAATCAGCAGGGATGAATATCCTTCCAGCAGCGGATCACTTCGTCGGATATCCTGCAGATTTCCTCCCAGTGCTTTGCAGAGCTGCTGTCATAGACCCCGATCACATAAAAGGATGCCTGCTTTGCTGTTTTTACCGCATAAAAAGCATCCTCATAAACAGCCGTTTCATAAGGCTCTGCTCCCAGACGCTCTGCCGCGCGGAAATAAATATCCGGCTGATGCTTTCCTGCGCCAACTTCTTCGCAGGAAAGCAGAAAATCAAAACACTCTCTCACACCGGCCCTTTTAAGGCAGGCCTCCATCAGAGGCTTGTCTGTGGCTGATGCCACACACATTTTCACTCCCCGGTCATGGAGAAGACTCAGATATTCCTTCACACCTTCCTTTAACGGAATATCCCGGCAGTAATGTTCATCCATAATGTGGTTCATTTCTTCTGCAATTTCCTCTGCCGTACCCGGCAGATTATATGTATCTTTAAACAGTTCCGCAGACTGTGACATGGTGAGAGGCTTGATTCTTTCCATCATTTCATCCAGGTTTCCGGTAACACCTTTCGCTCTTAAATATTCCCGTCCAAGCTGTTTCCAGTAGACCATGGAATCTACCAGTGTACCGTCCATATCAAAAATCGCAAAGGGCTTATTCATTTTCGTTCACCAAAATTCCGGCAGTTTTCAAAAGCTCTGCTGTTGCCTTTCCGGGATCCTCAGCAGCAAAAATTGCCGAAACAACGGCCACGCCATCCACACCGCTACCTTTAAGCTGCAGCATATTTTCTCCATTGATTCCCCCAATGGCCACAATGGGAATGGAAACTGCTTCGCGAATTTCTTTCAGCCTTTCCATAGTCATGTTTCTTGCATTCTTTTTTGTGCTTGTGGCAAAAACCGCTCCTACCCCGATATAATCTGCACCGGCTTTTTCAGCCGCAACAGCTTCTTCCACTGTTCCCGCAGAAATTCCCAGGATCTTATCCGGTCCGATCATTGCCCGGATATCTCTTCCCTTAATATCTGACTGTCCCACATGCACACCATCCGCATTACATTCCAGTGCAATTTCCACACTGTCATTCACCACGAAAGGTACGGCTTTTTCCTCACAGAGCGCACGAAGCTGTTCTGCCTCCTGCTCAAAAGTATTTTCATCCAGATCCTTTTCACGGATCTGAAGAAAAGTAGCTCCCTGCTCCAGCACTTCCCGACAGACAGAATAAAGGCTTTCTCCTTCCTTCAGCCATGCACGGTCAGTCACTGCATAAAGCAGCATTGCCTTACGGATATCATCTCTGGAATATTTCATAATTAACTCCCTCCACAAGCTGTTTTTCTGTTAAATTAAATACTGCATCGATCAGATCATTCCTGAATGTTGCATTTCCTGTTCCATTTTTTATTCTTCTGGCCTCTGCCAGCTCTCCGCTCACTCCCATGATTGCCATAGCCGCACAAGCTGCCTCAAAAGGCTTCTCCGGCATGGCTCCCGCAACTGCGCCCATAACAGATGTCACCATACATCCGCTGCCTGTGATCCGGGCCATTGTGGCACATCCGTTTCTCAGAACAATCGTCTGTTTTCCGTCAGAGATCAGATCAATTTTTCCGGAAACGGCGATCACTGTACTCAGCCTGAAAGCCAGTTCCTGTACCATAGATACCGCCTCAGAAAGATTATCTTCTTTTATCTCATCCAGCATGCTTACATCCACACCGCTGCCTTTTGCCCCCTGGCCGGCGATAGCTCTTATTTCGGAAGCGTTCCCCCTGATAGCAGCAAAGTGTACTTCCGAAAGAAGACGCTTCACAGCATCTCTTCTGATCTGTGTTCCCCCTGCTGCAACCGGATCCAGAACAACAGGTATACCAAGTCTGTTGGCCTGCTTTCCCGCCAGGATCATAGATTCCAGGTGCTCTATCGCCCCCAGATTACAGACAAGTGCCTGTACACCGGTGACTGCTTCTTCCACTTCACGGATATCCTGTGCCATTGACGGCGAACCGCCGGAAGCCAGAATGATATTGGCACAGTCATTTACGGTGACAATGTTGGTAATACACTGTACCAGCGGAAGCTTTGTTCTTGTTAAATTAAGTGCTTTTGCAAAATCCATATTTTCCTCTCTTATCATGAGTTCAGTTCACTGTGTATCCTGCTCAGAAGTCCTGTACGCTTAAGTGTCAGCAAAACAGCCACACCCATTGCTGCACCCACAACAGCCGACGGCGTATAAAAAGGAATGTAATAAAAGGGTGACTGGGCATCAAGACCATAAAAGCATTTCATCAGAGGATATGCGGTCATGGCACCAAAAAAGCCTGTTCCGATAATTTCTCCCACCATTGCCAGCCAGATGTTTTCTGTCTTTCTGTAGAGAAGCCCTCCGATAACCGGTCCGAAAACAGCTCCGACGATTGCCTGAATCGTACGTCCGGAAAGCATTCGCAGCGCTCCACAGATAAATGCCGCCGCACAGGCATACCATGGGCCCACAATAACAGCTGCGATCACATCCACAAAATGCTGAAAAGGTGCCATTGCCGGAAAATACACAAAGGTATTCAGCACAAAGGCAAGACCTGCCAGCATGGCAGAAAGGACCATCTTTTTCGTGTTATAAATGGTTTTCGTGTTTGTCATAGTTTTCATTTGTTTTTCCTTTCCTGAAAATAAAATAAATTGACATGAAAAAAGAAGACACCTGAATTGGTGTCTCCGAAAAAATCAAACGCTCTGTGACTTCCTACGGCGGCATTATCCGCATCAGGTTAAAGGGTCGAAGTTCGATTACTTCCTCTCAGCCTGCTCACAAGCTCCCCTGCTTCTTAATTTTAAGTTATTATACCTCCTTCATCTCTTTTTTTCAAGAGTTTTCGCTGCTGAAACTATTTTGTTACCCTTGACATTTTCTTCCTCCAAAGGTATAATTCCTTCAAATTCAAACAATTTAAATATAAACTTTTTTTACTTCAAAAGGATGTGACTGAAAAATGCATTTATTACTGACTATCATTGTAACCTTCCTGGCAGGTATGGGTGCCGGCCTTGGCACCGGCTTTGCAGGCCTGAGTGCAGCCGCTGTCATAAGTCCCATGCTGATCACCTTTCTGGGGATGGAACCTTATATGGCTGTAGGAATCGCGCTCTCTTCCGATGTACTGGCAAGCGCCGTATCCGCATACACCTATGGAAAAAATAAAAATCTTGATGTCCGCAACGGCATCATTATGATGGTAAGCGTCCTGCTCTTTACTGTAGTGGGAAGCTACGTTTCCAGCCTTGTGCCCTCCGCCACAATGGGAAATTTCTCAGTGTTTATGACCTTTCTGCTGGGCATTAAATTTATTGTGAAGCCGGTTATGACAACAAAAGAATCCATGGAATCCGTATCTGCCCGAAAAAGAGCCGTTCAGTCAGTGATATGCGGCATCGCCATCGGATTTATCTGTGGGTTTGTAGGTGCCGGCGGTGGAATGATGATGCTTCTGATTCTTACCTCTGTACTGGGATATGAACTGAAAACAGCCGTGGGAACAAGCGTTTTTATCATGGCATTTACCGCATTCACCGGAGCTGTTTCCCATTTCGCCATTGGCGGTACACCTGACTGGACTGTCTGGATTCTGTGCGTTATCTTTACTTTCCTCTGGGCAAGGATCGCCGCAATTTTTGCCAACAAAGCCACCCCGAAAACATTAAACCGTGCAACAGGTATTATACTGGTGATTCTTGGAATTGTTGTTATGAGCTTCTCATTTCTGGCTTAAGTCTTCATCTGCGGGAAATACAATCCCGCAGATTTTTCTTGCTTCATCCATAATCTTCATGGTAATCTCTGATACTTCCTGATAGTGCTTTACGTCTCTTTTTCCCTGAACAGCATCAGCGAAAAACTGTGCTTCATATCTCATATTGCCCAGCTCCACACGCTCTGCATCGCGGATGATTTCTTTTCTTCCGTCGGAATATGTAATGGAAATCTTTTCCGGATTGGCAATATCATCTATAACCATCGTTCCCCTGCTTCCGCAGATCACACTTTCCCTCTTCAGATCATTGATCTTGGAATAATAAAGGCTGATCTTTTTGTCCGGATACTCAGCAGATATTTTTCCTTCACCGTCAATTCCACCGCGTATAAGCTCTGCTTCTGCATGGATTTCCCGGGGCATTCCAAAAAGCTCTGCCATTGGCTCCACACAATATACGCCCATATCCATCAACGCTCCTGCCGAATATTCTCTGTTAAAAATATTGGGCAGCTTTCCTGCTTTAAAATCATCATACCTGCTGGAATATCTTCCAAACCAGAATTCCGCCTCTGTAATTTCTCCCAGCTTATAAAGATTTTCTTTCAGCTGATGATATCCCGGATCATGAATGGAACGCATAGCCTCCAGAAGAATTACACCATTTGCACCGGCACTTTGGAACATCTGCTCCACCTCCAGGCTGTTGGAGCCAAGAGATTTTTCACAGAGAACATGCTTGCCATGTCCCGTTAAAAGCAGCACCTGGCCGCAATGGATGGCATTGGGGCTGGCAACATAAACAGCATCTATCTGTTCGTCGTTTGCCAGTGCTTCCAGGTCATCGAAGCATCTTGCTATTCCCTGCTCTGCTGCAAATATTTTTGCTCTCTCCATGCTCCGTGAATAAACCGCATCAATTCTAATATCCTCACAGCTTCCTGCTGCCCGAATAAAACTTTTTGCGATTTTACTCGTTCCTGCTACTGCAATTGTAATCATTTTACCGGTTGCCCTTTCCCTGCTGTTGCTTCATGCTTTTTCTTATTATCAGCTGTTATTTTTGTTTTTTATTCTCAGACGCCAGAGCAGCAGAATAATAATGATAAGGAGTATCACACCAAGTCCCAGAAGATAATATACGGACTGTGATGCTTCCTGCTGTTCAGCATTTTCCGCCTGATCCTCTGCGACCTGCGCTGCCTCTGTAGGCTCTGCTTCTGTAGGTTTCACCTCTTCAGCTTCTGTAGGTTCCACAGCCTCTGTTGGAGTCGCTTCTGCTTTCTCTGTCGGGGTCGGCTCTGTGGCCTCTGTCGGCGTAGCCTCTGCCTTCTCTGTCGGAGTCACTTCCGGAACTTCTGTCGGCGTAGCCTCCGGAACCTCTGTCGGGGTCGCCTTTGGAGCCTCTGTGGGAGTCACTTCCGGAGTTTCTGTTGGCGTAGCCTCTGGAGCCTCTGTCGGAGTCACCTCCGCCTCTTCATCTGCTTTATCCTTGTCTGCAGTCCCTGCCGCTTCCATTTCCAGCGCCTGCTCCCAGGTTGTTTCATCCAGATCGATCCAGCCTGAAACCTGTCCATTATTAACCTTTCCCCATGGACCATCATCGGGAGAAATTACTTCTGCGGAAATGTAAACAGACTCTCCATTATAGTATTCATATCCCGGAACTGTTTTCCCGAACTTTTCGCCAGGTCCCTGATAGATCCATACGGATCCATTCCCGGAATCAATAGTCACTTCATAAGAAACTTCGTGTCCGTCCCCGATCTCGTACCCGGCCTTAACTGCTTCATCCAGCGTAATCGGCTCCATCTCGTCCATTGGAACATATCCTTCTTCATCCTTATAATGAGTATATCCCCAGATATCCCTGTCACTGTCGGACTGTTCTGCTTCAATATGCAGCGGCATTCCATTCGGTATTTTTTCACCACCCAGGAGAATTCTTCCATCCGGCTTTTCATAAAGACATACACCATCGTCCTGACTCTGAACCATCATGTAGTAATCTCTCGGATTTGCTGTAATCTCTGTATCTTCATTTAAAACATCCGCCGTTACATTAAGCGACATACCGACACACATCGCCAATGCCACAAGCACATTCCATTTTTTCTTCATAATCTCCCTCTTTTTTTTTAAATTTACTGCAGATTTTCTACATTTTTCCATATATAATAAAATATACCTCAATAAATGCATATGGTCAACCTGTTCTCTTCACAAATTTCTTCATGAATTATTTTCACCATTTTCCCCAAAAGTTCCGTCCTTATCTGACTATAACCTTTACTTTAACACTCTTGCTTCCCGATTTAATAGTAATTGTTGCTGTCCCCTTCTTCTTTGCTGTGATTACACCTTTTGGAGATACTGTTGCTACCCTTTTATTAGATATTGTATAAGTAACCTTTTGAGTTGACGTAATCGGTTTTATTATTGGTATTATTTTAAATTTCTGTTTTACCGCAAGAGATACACTTCGTTTGTTTACTTTGATACTGGTTGTCTTTACTGCACCTTTCTGTACTTTAATTTTAAACTTAGCTGATACACCTGCTTTTGTTCTGACAGTTATAATTGCATTTCCTGTTTTCTTTGCAGCTATAACTTTACCATTTTTTACTGAAGCAATTGTTGTATTACTACTTTTCCACGATGAAATGTAATCCCCCTTTGCAAGTCCTGTAACAAATGGAGTTAATACAACTGATTTTTTTATTTGCAAAGTAAATGTCGATGTTGTAAGTTTTATTGTAGGTTTAAGTTTTGCAATTGTTCTTGTTTCAATCTTCTTACATCTAGAACATGTTCGTGCCTGAGTTCCCGTTGCAAGTGCTGTTGCCGCTTTGGTAGTCTTCCAAGTTGACCATGTATGGCCAAGTGCTTTAATTGTTGTTTGTGGTTTAAGAACCGTATTGCAAACAGAACAATGTGAACCTTCTGTTTTTCCCGCTTCTGTACAGGTGGGTTTCACAGCCTCATCTATCTGAATTATATGTGCTATTCCCGGAACATCGGAATTTACATTAACTGTAACTGTTTTGGTGGCAATATTATAGTTTTTGCTTCCAGTTGCAACAATAAATATTTCTGTGGTTCCGGGATGAATTAATGTAACAATTCCATCAGCAGTAATATGTAGTATATCTTCATCCTCCACATAATAATAAATTTGACCATCTCCTGAAGCGATGGCATTTAATGTAAATGCGTCATCTCCTATTTTTTTATTAAATACACTTTCACAAAAAATTTCCTGTTCTGATGGTTGTTTCTCAAATACTGCTTCAACTGTAACATTATCTTTAACAATATACTTATAAACACAAGTTCCTTCTGTCAGGATACCATTTACATACCATCCTGCAAATTCATAGCCTTCTGCCGCATATGCAATTAGTTCAGCTGCGTCTCCTAAAATATAATCACCTGCACCATATATTTCACCTTTGCCTTTCACTGATACATTGACTTTACGAACCCCCAGATCATCAGATGACAAAATTTCATTTGCAGAAATCGTATTTCCTTCGTCAGAGATTAATGGCAAAGATGAAATACTATTTATTATTGAACCTGAATCTAAATTCTGTGTATATTTGTTTCCCTCTACTAACGGAATATTATAATAATTCATTCTGTAGCAAGGCAGACCATTATTATACTCTTCAACGGTATAATTCATTTCTCCATCGCCTGTACCGATTGCTTCAATTCTTACTTGAAGATTTTCGGGAATGTATATTGTTTTGTCATCTCCATAGACCTCAATATATATACCCTCAACATATTCACAGTAATTATCTTCTGCAAATCCCAGAACATTACCATTCATATCATACACAACAAATTTAACCGGACAATGCCCCGTTATTTTCTTAAATCCATTTGCGAACCAGTCTCCTAATTTATCAATCCAGTTCCTCTCCGTATCTAAATCTTCTGTCGGATGATAAATATAATTATATAGTTTATCCTCTATGCTTTTTCTTTTTTCTTCAACCTTTTTCAATGCCAACTCTATCTCTTTATTCTTAATTGATGAATCCGAAAAACTCATATTTTCAATTACCGTAAGAAGCTCTGATGGTGCTGAAAGTTTTTCTTCGAGCGAAGCATACGAAAGAGACATTATTGTTTTGGATATTTCGTATCCTTCATAAATATGTACAGAATATTTAATCAAATCACCATATCCTTTATCTAATGCATAATCATAGATATTACTAATTGCCTGAATATAATCTTCTTTTACAATCTGAGTTAAATACGATATTCTACCAACTTCTCTCAAATATGCTCTTATTCCATCACGCAGTACTTCTTCTGTTCTTTGATTAAGAATTCTCAAATATTCTGCCATAGTCCCTGCAGTTGCATGAATATCTGATGTAAATGGAAAATAATATGTATTCTTTGAATTTGAAACTCTAATCTCACCAGCAAATGAAGTCCATTGACTATATGCATCAACACAGACATTAAATCCATTAGAAGTTATATCAAATTTATAAGGTGTAAAAGAAGATCGAATCATTTTTACTATCTGATTTTCAATCTCAATCAGTGATAACGATAAGTTAATCTTTTCAATTGATGGTTTTCTTAATACCATTTGATCATATAATTCTGCTAATCCATCATATGCAGCTGATATGGCTTTCTGAGACGCCGATGGATCAATTGTAATTGCGGCGGTAACTTTAGACTGATCTATATTCTTTAAGTCTTGCACATCACCTTTTGTCCTCAAATCTGATGCTAATGTATTATTTAGTAGATGCACATAGTTATCAATAGCAGTATTATATTCTTTAAAAGCAGCTTGTATTATTTTTTCGTTTGTATTTTCAACTGTTGTACCACCATACGAATCATTTGATAAATAATGTGTCTGTTCAGCAGGCGTACTTGTGGTAGTAGATTCCTCCTCAATTTGATACGGAACCCAAGTAACAACTCCTCCATAATCCTTTTTCGTATCATCATTCCACGTATTATTCCCAATCGGATAATATGCTGTTACAGTTGCATTATAAAATGTTTCATTATTATTATAAAATGTTGATGCGACATGGAAAACAGGACAATCTCCATTGAAGTATATTTCTATATTTCTGCAATCCTCAAATACATTTCCTCCAATGCTCGTTACACTATTGGGCATTACCACGTTTGTCAGACTAACACATTTTCGGAATGCACAGTCTCCAATTGTTGTTATACTATTTGGTATTATTACGCTTGTCAAACTACCACAATCTTCAAATACACTTTCTTCAATTGTTGTTATACCATTTGGTATTACCACACTTGTCAGGCTACCACATCCTCGGAATGCATGTGCTGCAATGTATGTCACACTATCTGGTATTGTCACACTTATCAGATTACTGCATTCCAGGAACGTTTTATACTCAATCGTTGTCACACCGTCCGGTATAATCACGCTTGTCAGACTGCTGCAATATGCAAATCCATATGAAGCAATGTCCGTTACACTATCTGGTATTGTCACACTTGTCAAGCTACTGCAACTATAGAATGCCTTTAAACCTATTCTTGTCACACTATCCGGTATTACCATGCTTGTCAAATCGCATCCGCTGAAAGCAAAGGCACCTATGCTTGTCACCCGTTTTCCATCGATTATTTCAGGTATATTAACATCTTTTTGATTCCCAGTATACCCTGTAATTTCTATTGTTCCATCATCTTTAGTATTATATTCAAATCCATCTGCCGAACTTTCTCCAGCACTCATAACGGGAAATATATCAAATGATTCTTCTTCAGATAAACCATCATCCATTACAACTTCCGCTTCAATCAATTCCGGTTCAGTATTCTCATTTATTTCTTCATAAATATCTTCATCCGTTAATTCAAGTTCATCTATCTCTTCATCAAAAACTTCTTCTACTACAACGTTGTCATCTGCATCCGCTTCATAAACATCCTGATCATTTCCCGCACCAAATACATCATCTGTATTTTCAACATACACCTCATCTACAGCCATAACAACTGCAGAATTTGATAATATCATTGTTCCTGCTAACAACCATACCAGCCATTTTCTTTTCATAATGCACCTATCCCCCTGTAATTTTAAGAACATTATTATCTGAAATATTGATTTAAAGGGTCTGGCGTCGCCAGACCCTTTTCTTCGTTTCTTATAGTGGCTCAGTTGTCAAGACAAAAATCTAAGATTTTTATAATGAACTGATATGGTGATAAGTTACAAGGAGCATGGGGAGAATAGTGGAATACTCCCCAAATCCATTTATGCTAAGCTACATATGGCAACAGCATTGC
>JAXFBD010000016.1:0-16670 GCA_034118545.1 Blautia sp. | reverse complement strand
ATGTAACATTTATTGTGTTACAATTTTCATTATCAAATCAAAGTAATATTTCTAACAAAATCTATATAGAGGAGAGGCGCATATCGATGAAAAAGCAAGAAAGATTAAACGCAATTTTATCTGAACTTGGAAAAGCTGCCGGGATTTCACTCCATAATCTTGCATTAACGTTCGATGTGTCTGATATGACCATCAGAAGAGATCTGGATGAACTTCGTGCAAAAGGTTACATCACAATCATTCAAGGAGTTGCCATACTTAATAAAAACCAAGATGGATCAGAAATAATAAAAGATTATTCCCTTCCAATGGAACGTTCACAAATGTCTGCCGAAAAACTGGCAATCGCTAAACTTGCCAGCACATTAGTTGAACCTGATGATACTATTTTAATCGACACCGGAACAACAACAGAATGTCTATTCTCTTTTATACCCAAGAATTTTTCTTTAACAATTGTTTGTTATAATATGAATACCCTCATCGAAAGCCAAAAAATGGAAAGAAGTAAAATCATTTTTCCAGGCGGGTTTTATCATCCTAATACACAGATGTTCGAAAGCACAGAAGGTGCAGGGCTTATATCCCGCCTTTGCATCAATAAATGCTTTTTATCAGCAGCCGGTATCAGTACAAACGGTGCCGTTTCCTGTATCGAACAACACGAATTACTATATAAACAAAATGCTATAAAATCATCCATGACCAAAATACTTATGGCAGACTCCACTAAATTTGGTAAGATTCGCCCATGCATGTTTACTAATCTTTCAAACATAGACATTGTAATAACTGACGATAACCTCAGTAAGGAATGGATTCAACATTTTGAAAATATCGGTATACAATGCATGATAGCCCCCACTTCATCAGTATAATAATGCATTTCTTCATCAAAAAGACCCAAGTCCTTTTAGGAACTCGGGTCTTTTTTGTGTCCTTATACTGTTTTTATTTTGTTAAAATTATTCGCAGCCATCCGCATTGCAGCAACAGTTACGTATATATTCTCTTTTCCTGCGGCAGTGTATTAATTATCACCGCCGCCAGAATCACCACAGCTCCTGCCAGCGCAAAGCGTCCAACCTTTTCTCCGCAGAACAAATATACCCATACGGGATTCAGGATGGCTTCCAGCAGGCCGATCAGAGATGCGCTTACCGGACTGGTAAGCTTTACTCCCCTGTCAAACAGCACATATGCCAGGCCCACCTGAAAAACTCCCAGAGCTGCCATCGCTGCTGTTCCTGTGAAATCAAGGCTCTGCAGCTGTCCCAGAAAAGGAATGGAAATCACGAAGGACAAAAAGAAGCCGATCATGCTGGCATCCTGACTGCTCGCCTTCGGTAATGAATTAATAAAGAACACTCCTGAAAAACATATTCCTGCTCCAATTGCGATGATATTTCCCAGCATCTGCCCTCCATCCAGCTGGTCAAGGAAAAACAGCAGCATTCCCGCAAATGCCATCAGCACAACCAGACACTGCTTTTTTCCCGGGATTTTTTTCCTGTAAATGCAATCCCAGATCAGCACAAAAACCGGTGCTGTATATTGCAGAACGATGGCATTTGCAGCTGTAGTCATTTTATTCGCAATAACGTAGAGAAGATTTGTCATAACCAGACATACGGCAGCCGACAAAATCCAGGGATTGATTTTTACCCGGATTCCTTTTCTGTATATGCAGAAAAAAACCAGCGCAATAAACGACCGTGCTCCATTGATCATCACTGCATTTCCCGGTATGAATTTTATCAGAACCCCGCCCGTTGACCAGAGAACAGCTGTCAGCAATATGTACAGATTCCCTTTATTTTTATCACTCATCCCTTTTGTACCCCGGTTTTATTCATCAAAGTACTTTGACACATCTTTCAGATGATTGATAACCGGCAGATTCTGAGGACAAACCTCTTCACACTGACCACATCCAATACAGTCTTTTGCTTTTCCGAAGGTTTCCCCAAGCTTTTTATAATTCTCTATCTGTGCTTTCCATTCCTTCTCATCAGTCTCTTTTTTGGCAGCATTATAAAGAGAAAAATATTTTGGAATGGCAATTTTCTGCGGACATCCGTCTGTACAGTAAGAGCAGCCTGTACAGGGAATAGCAATACTTTTGTGAATATCATCAACTGCATTTTTTATGATTTCCTGTTCTTCCTCATTAAGCGGAACAAAATCTGCCATATATTCCGTGTTATCAAGAAGCTGCTCCATATTGCTCATACCGCTTAATACAACTTTCACATTGGGAAGACTGGCAGCAAACCGGATTGCCCAGGAAGGTACAGACATGTCCGGATGATATGCCAGAAAAGCATTTCTTGTCTCTTCCGGTACATTTACAAGCGTTCCGCCTTTCACCGGTTCCATAACAATCACCGGTTTATTATGCTTCACCGCCACTTCATAACATTTCTTTGACTGTACTTCAGCACTTTCCCAGTCAAGATAATTAATCTGAAGCTGTACAAACTCCATTTCCGGATGCTCTGTAAGCACCTTATCCAGAAATTCTGCACTGTCATGGAAAGAAAATCCCATATGCTTCACCAGACCCTGCGCCTTTTTCTCCGCCAACCAGGAGAAACAGTCCAGCTCAGTATAAATTTTATAATGCTCTTCTCTCACATCATGAAGCAGATAATAATCAAAATACTCCATGCCTGTTTTCTTCATCTGCTCATAAAAAACTTTATCTCTGTCCTCTTTTGTCTTAATAAATCCCGCATGAAGCTTTGTGGCAAGGGTATAGCTTTCTCTGGGATGACGGCTTACCAGAACATCCTTTACTGCATTTTCACTCTGAAATGCACAGTACATCCAGGCGGTGTCAAAATATGTAAAGCCTCTCTCCAGAAAAGTATCCACCATTTTCTTTGTCTGTTCTATATCAATGCTTCCTGCGTCCTGCGCATCCAGAAGAGGCAGACGCATCAGACCGAAACCAAGTTTTTTCCCGGCTTTATACTCATCCCGTACTGCCAGAGCAATGGATTTATCAACTCTTTCATAAGGAATCAGCACTGACTGCAGTGCATGATAAATATCCGGCTTACCGGGCCATACCGTATCCATCACCTGATTATTTATGTCTAACTGATGAAACCAGGAACCGTTTACATGATCCAGAACCTTTTCATCCAGATATTCCATAAACTGTGCATAATAATCTGCATACTTATTCTTCCCTGTTACTCTGAAAAGAACGGCAGAAGTATTGATGGCTTCTGCCAGTGTCCAGTGCATTCTGTCATGCACGCACGGTTTTCCATCCCAGTCCGTTGTATAAACAACACCAGGAGCTCCGTCTGCATTCCATGCATCTTCAACCGCTCTGTCAAACAGATTTTCAGCAGCCTCTATATAAGGGACAGCCCATCCCTCTTCTCTTCCGACCGCAGAAGACATTGCCCACTGTGTGATCAGACGAGACCATTCAAGTCCATGACCCGGGGTTGCACCATAAGGCTTAAAAGGATCATCCGGTTTTTCTTTATTAAGTTCCAGCTCCGGAGTCCAGTCTTTTGCATAATGCTCCGGGATTCTCCAGTTGTTTTCTTTTGCCCAGCCGATCACACGCCGAATGATCCGCCCTGCTCTGTCTCTGTACTGCTCCAGCCCCGCAGCATCTGCCACAGCCAGAAAAGCCTCTACCGTATGCATATTTGCATTAAGGCCTCTGTAGTCATCCAGGCAGGTAAACTCTGTATTCCACGTATCAACGGTCAATCCCTGATTTTCATCCCAGAAGTATTTGTCAAATACATTAAGAGCCTCTTCCAGAAGCTTTTCCGCCCCCGGTCTTTTCGCCAGCAATGTGGATGTGGCTGCCAGAATAACAAACGCATGAACGTAGCAAAGCTTATCCGGCAGGGCTTTTCCATCCGAAGCAAGACCCGCATACCATCCCCCGTTTTCCTTATCCTTTAATTCTCCATTCAATCCTTTCAGCGCCTCATCTGCCAGCTCTGCGCTTCCCTCATGGCCCATAAAAACACCCATACTGTATACATGAGCCATTCGGCAGGTCACATAAGTATCCCTGTTCTTCTCTTTGCATGGTGTACCGTCATCTCCCAGGTACCATGAGCTTCCTCCCGGAGACGGAAACTGATGTCCAAACTTTAATAAATTATTTCTTATTTCATCTGCAAACAATTTGTTTTCTTCTGTGTCTATTCTGTATTTTTCTTTCATACTATTACTATTCCTTTCTCGCAGATCCCGCCAAACCGGGATTCAGCATAAGCAAATATCAATCATTTTACCATCGTCTCGCTCTTGCATCAACATACTTAAATAAGAGCTTCTCACAGTATCTTTTATAGAATACCCAAGTTCTTCCAGTACCTTATCCATTTTCCTGAGATTCTTTTCCCGCTGCCCTTCCTCTTCGGTAAGCACTTCCAATTCCAGAAAATCCCCAAGACCTTTTACACAGTCAACACATGCAGCCATCCCGTCTCTTTCCAGATAGCACCGAACCTTTTCCACTCCTGCAACCGGCTGAAAACCCAGCGCCTGCAAAATGTTCTCCATACTTTTTGCATCTTTTATATCCGTTTCATATTCTATTCGTGACATAGATATCTTATCTATTTTAGGTCCTTTAAAGTTAATCTGCGCTGTCGTCCGATTTTCAGCAATATATGTACTTTTCCGAATACGAAGTGCTTCATCCCGCTTTTTTATATCATAATGATCACTGTTGAAATACATATCCTCTTCTATGATCTCAGTTTTTTTCTGAAACCCCATCTTCTGAAGTTTTTCCAGAACCTGCTGCCGATCTTTAACGGATATTTTTATCTCTATCTCAAAGCGACTCATGGAAATTACCTTCCTTTCCTCATGCTTCCCCACATTGTTCAGAAATATTTGTTTCTTCCATCAGGAGAAGCTCCTTCATTCCGGCGTCCTGATAAGAAACCCTTATCACTGCCTGCGGCCAGTTCAACTGAACTCTCGCGGTCTTATTTTTTTCCTGACCGGCCTTTCTCATAAGTTCCAGAATTTCACCCATTATCTCCCGGGTCAGATAACCGCCTCTCCATTGAAAGATCAGCGGTTTTCCCTTTTTTGCCGCCTGCAAAGAACGTTTATACACATCCTCCATTTTTGTGAAGGACAGCTTTTTTTCTTTATAGAAAAAGTGGTCGCCATCTACACATTTCGGTGCCGGAGCGATCAGTGGTTCATGGTCCCGGAAAATCTGCTTGTCCGAAAGATTAAAATAATCGTAACGAATCTCTGACTGCAGTTCTCCTTTGCTCAGAGTATTGTCAAATGTAGCATCCAGATGATAATATGTACCGCCTATTTTCACAATATTCCAGGTATGACGATACTTAATCCCCTTATCCGGATTATTTCCGCAAAGGGCGATCGTACACCATACTCCAAGAGCATCCATCAAAACCTTTACTGCTTTGGCGATACCTTCGCATACTCCAATACCCTGGCCCAACGGGCCGATTATTTCATGGGAATATGGTTTTTTCAGCTTATCATAACAGACATTTTCACAAATAAAATCATGAACATATTTTTCTTTCTCCCATTCTGGCAATTTCAAAGCCGGGCGAACAAGCTTCTCCACCCTAGCTTTCATCGCCTTTTGGTGCTCCAGAATTTTACTCTTTTTGAAAAGATACTCCGGCACAAAAATCAGGTTAGGAGAATCATTATAGTATTTATACCGAAATCCAACAGCCCAGAAAATCTCCGGATGATCCAGCCGCATGCGAAAGAAAATATCGTACAACTCTTCATTTTCGCACCTGGGAATCATAAATTCCTCTTCCAGACTCTCAACTCCCTTTAACATTGCATAATATACAGCCTGCTGCTGTTTATTCAACTGATTGTAATAGTAAGCTTCTCCCATTTTTATCTCTTCTCGGCTTTCTTTTTAATCCAGTTTCGACAGTGCTTCCTGGGAAACGATTTTCTTTCTGACACATAAAAAGATTATCCCGGCAGTTGCGGCGGATATAGTATCAGAAATCGGTTCGGAATAGTATATTCCCATCACTCCAAAATACCGCGGCAAAATCAGCGCAAGAGGAATAAGAAGAATCACTTTGCGCAGCAATGCAAGAAACAGCGATATTTTTGCCTGGCCCAGTCCCATAAATGTGGTCTGGCATCCCATCTGTATTCCAAAGATCCAGATTCCGGCCATAAATATAGGCATCACCTTTCCAACCAGCAACAGCAGATCTTTATCAGAAGTGAAAATACCGGCAAAAACCGTGGGGAAATTTACTGTCAGCAGGCAATAAACAGATGAAACCATAAATGTGATCAGTATTGTAAGACGGTATGTTTTCTTTACACGGTCAAATTTCCCGGCTCCGAAATTATAACTGATAATGGGCTGTATTCCCTGGGTAAATCCCTGAACAGGAATAACGGCCAACTGCATAACGCTCTGAAGAATGGTCATAGAACCAACATACAGATCACCGCCATAAATAGAAAGACCACGATTCAGCACAATATTGATCGCACTCTCTGTGGCCTGCATAATAAACGGAGAAATTCCCAGCGCCATAACACCTGCAACAATATGAAAATCCAGGACAAAATTTTTCTTTCGGATACGAATCACAGATTTTTCCGAAATAAGAAACCGCACCACCCAGACGGCGCTTACAGCCTGTGAGATAACCGTCGCAAGGGCTGCGCCACGAACGTCCATTTTCAGACCGAAAATAAAAATCGGGTCCAGAACAATATTGATAACCGCACCGATCAGCACAGACAGCATGGCTGTCTTTGCCTGGCCCTGGGAAGAAATAAACATATTCAGACCTAATGCGAGCTGCACAAAAACCGTACCCGCAAGATAAATGGTGATATAGCGTTGTGCATAGACGATTGTCTGCTCACTTGCACCAAACATGTACAGCAGAGGTCGCTTAAAAATCATAAAAAACAGGATCAGAACAGCAGAAAAAAACAGCAGAATACTGACACCGTTTCCCAGTATCTTTTCCGCCCGGTCTTTGTCCCCTTTTCCCAGAGCAATGGCTGCCAGAGGAGCTCCCCCTGCCCCGATAAACGCACTGAAAGCAGATATAAGCATTATGACAGGCATCGTAACTCCCACACCCGTTAATGCCACCGGTCCGATATCCGGAATATGGCCGATATACATCCTATCTACAATATTATAAAGCACATTAATCAACTGCGCGATGACCGACGGAATTGCAAGGCTCACCATCAGCTGCGGAATGGGCATTACACCCAGTTTTTCATCTTTTTTCTGCTGCAAAATAACATCTCCTAACATCTGTGATTACAGGGTATACATCTTCAATGATGCCCTGTGCTTTCTGTAATCCGGACAATATTTCTCTACTTCCGCCCAGAATTCTCCTGAATGATTCATGTGTCTTCGATGCGCCAGTTCATGAACTACCACATAATCCAGAAGCTCATCAGGAAGATAATACAGCTGATAATTAAAATTCAGATTACCTTTCTCGCTGCAGCTTCCCCAACGGGTTTTCTGATTGCGGATGGTAATTTTCCCTGCCGTTACACCCATAATCCCACAATAATGCTGTACCCGATCCGATATTTTTTCTTTTATCTTTTCAATCTCTTCCGATGTCAGATTCTCCGGTCCCGCTGCCCCGGTGGGTTTCCTGCTTTCCAGGCGTTCCTTCAACATATTTATCTTTTCAAATATCCATTGTTTATGTTCTTCAACAAAACGCTTCAATTCCCGGTCTGATAATCCGGCTGGAATTCTTACATAAACAATATCCTCTCCCCTGACTTCCAGACCGATACTTTTTCTTGCAGAGCGTATCACCTGCGCACGGATTTCTTCCATTCCCTGCTGTATTGTTATTTCCTGTATCATGAACATGCACCCTTTTCTGCCTTCACACTTCGCCGCATCCCTTTATGCACAAGGTCTGCACTAAGTATAGCACGATACAACGCTTCAAACAATCTGAAACTGTTCACAGTAAAGCCAAAAACCTCCTTGGCTGCAGGTGTGCAACTGCAGATCAAGAAGGTTTTCGGCTACAAAAATAGTGAGGATAATCAGATAACGTTACTTAATGCCAAGCAACGATGCTATGTTTCCACCCATCATCATATCAAAATCGTGCTCACTGGCAGCGTAACGTTTAATTTTATTAAATTCAAACTCATAATCACAGAATGGACCATCTGTGCCCCAGATTACTTTAGAAGCACCAAGCTTCTCAATAATCTTGCTTGTCTCAAAACCAGGTACTCTGGAAGTTTCCAGATACAGATTTTCATTTTCCTTTGCAACCTCAATTGCAAGCTCCCATTCCCAGAAGAAGCCACAATGTGCCATAAGAAGCGGTACTTTCGGGAAACGTTTTGCCATGCGGTCAAATTCCAGCGGACAGCAGTATAGATCTGCTGTACCATGAGCTATAATAACCGCGTTATATGCCTGTGAAACTTCAAATAAAGGATCGCAAAGCTTGTGATCGCTAAGGCGGAAACCGCAAAGCGTCGGATGAAGCTTCACACCTTTAAATCCAGCCTTGTAGCATTTTTCCAATTCATCGGCAGCTTCATGGAAATTCCAGGGATTCACTGCACAAAACGGAATCAGACGGTCAGGGTATTCTTCAACATATTTTGGCACAAGGTCGTTTGTAAAATATCCTTCTGTAAACGGGAACACCACCGTTTTATCCACACCCATCGTGTCCATTCTCTCAACAACCTGCTGTCCTGTCCATGCGGCAGCACCTTCTCCAACATGTGTATGCGCATCAATCTTATACATAATTATTTCCTCCTAGTCTTTCTTTCTTGCACTGACAGCCCCCAATACAACGGCAAGAATAATAAATGCACCGTTGCACAGCTGTTTTATACCATTTCCAAGATTCATAAGGGTAAAGAAATTACTGATAAATCCAACAAACAAACATCCTATCACTGTACCAATAACATTAAACTTTCTTCTTTTTGACAGAAGAGTTCCAATATATACAGATACAAAGCAATCATTCAGATAGGACTCAGTTGCCCTCGGAGTAGCACTTCCCGCCCTCGCACAGATCAGCACACCTGCTATCGCTGCCAGAACCGAACTGATCACAAATACAGAAGCAAACGTTCTGCGAATATTTATCCCGGCAAGAAACGAAGTCTGCACATTTCCGTTTATGGCATCCATATGGCGGCCAATGACAGAACGTTCTTTTATCAGATAAATAATGATAACAACGCAAATACTGATTACCATTACATTAGGTACCACTCCAACAGAGCCCTGACCAATATCCAGGAATTTCCCTGTCACTTTTCTCGAAAGAGTAAACAATACCTGCGGCTGGGCACCATTTGTGATAAGAAGCTCAAAGCTGCGTATAATAAACATCATTCCCAGTGTTCCTATCAGAGCCGGAACACCAAGATATGCCATAAGAAACGCATTGACAATTCCTACCAGAAGACCAAATCCTATGGCAATAACCAAGGCCAGCATCGGGTCAGTATCGTGTAAAATTAAATATGCCGAAATTACAGCAGCAGCATCTGCCACCTGCGCTATTGAAAAATCAATACCGCGCACCGACATGACAAGAGTCATGCTAAGAGACATCATGATCAGGAATGCGCTGCTTTTTAACACACCCCAGATATTTGCCGGACGCAAAAATCTGTGATCGAATGCATGAAATATCAGAAGCAGTGCAAGGATCCCAATAATTGAACCATACTCTTTCAGAAAATCCCCAATTTTTCCCTGTGAGGATGCATTTTTTGTCTTATTCTGTTCCATGATACACCCTCCTTTAAAAAATTGTGACTTGCCCGATCTTGCGTGTCTTAATTACAGTAAGCAAGATCGACAAAATCAATACTGCACCCAAAACTCCGGATACAATCTGATTGGAAAAACCGTTAATAATCAAAATGTTGGATAACGCTGCAATGAACACTCCGGAAATCACTGTACCAATCATGCTTAATTCACCTGTTTTTGAAAACGTACTTCCCAGATAAGCAGATGCAAGTGCCTTTACCAGAAAATCCATGCCGTAATCCACTGCCGAAGCACCATAGTTATAGGAACACTGCAAAACTCCCGTAAACCCTAACAGTGTTCCGGACATAATATATCCCAGAAACATATATTTTGATATTTTTATACCATGCAGACTTGCTGCTGCCTTATTTTCACCGCAGGCATACATCCTGAGGCCTGTACGTGTATGTTTGAAAAAATAATGCAGTGCCAGACAGGTAACCATTACAATAATAAAGATGATCGGTATACCAAGCAGACTTCCCTGCGTCAGTTTTGTAAAATATCCCATGTCCTTGATGGCCAGTGTAGAACCCTGATTATAAAGCGCCGTCAGACCGTTCATCAGATACATCGTACCAAGAGTAGTAACAAAAGTCGGTATATGCAGGAACACAACAAGGGATGCATTGATAATGCCAAATAGAAGACCTATTCCAATTCCCGCGATCCACGAAAAGCCCGCATGGTTGTAGGTGATAATTAATCCTGCTGCGAGATTGCAGGCCAGCTGTACAGCTGCCCCTGCACCCATATCAAAGCCTCCTACGATCAAAACCGTGGTGATACTTATTGCAGTCATACATAAAATACCGCTCTGTTTCAATACCGTCAGAAGATTTGATACCTGAAAAAAAAGAGGTGCTCTGATTCCGAGAACCAGAATGATAAGAATCATGGCGATACCTGTACTCTTTTTCATTGCAGAGCTGCCAATTTTCCTTATATTGCTCTTATTCATGCTCAGCCACCTCCTGTTCGCTTCCACCGGCACTCCAGTATAAAAGATTCTGTTCCGTTGCTTCGCCGGCCTGGAATTCTTTTACAACCTGTCCTTTTGACACAACAGCTATCCTGTCGCAGATTCCAATGAGCTCTTCATTCTCCGAAGAGATAAAAATAATGGCACTTCCTGCCTGCGCCAGCCGGATCATCTGTTTATATATTTCTGTTTTTGCACCTACGTCAACACCTGTTGTCGGCTGGTCAAACACAAAAATATCATAATCACCCACAAGCCATCTGCCTATAACTACTTTCTGCTGATTTCCTCCGGACAGTTCTCCAACTATCTGATCAGAACCTGTACAGATGATATCCAGAGAATTAATGATGTCAGAAGAACCTTTCTTTTCCATCTTACGTCCGATGATTCCCAATCTGGACCACAGCTTCGTAGCAGACAATGAAAGATTTTCAGCTATGGTCATAGGAGCAACAATGCCTTCATTTCTTCTGTCCTCCGGAATGAATGCAATACCTGCTTTAGCCGCATTTTTCGGAGATGAAGGTTTATATTCTTTTCCGTGTATCCTGATCGAACCCTGAGTCACCTTTTCTGCTCCGTAAACAGCCAGCATGGTTTCTGTACGACCTGCCCCGACGAGTCCTGCAAGTCCGAGAATCTCACCACGTCTTACGGAAAAACTCATTCCTTTTACAAGCTTACCTGAATGAAGATTCTCCACTTCCAGAATAGTCTCTCCGATTTTTGCCGGTTCTTTTGGATAAAAATCTTTCAATTCCTTTCCGATCATCATGGCTACCACAGATTTGGGATCAGCCTCTTTTGTAGAAATCGTCCCCTGCACCCGACTGTCACGCAATATGGTAATCTTGTCTGTGATATTAAAGATTTCATCTAAATGATGTGATATATATATGATCGTCACACCATTAGACTTTAACAATTCAATAATCTCAAATAATTTATCTATCTCTTTGTTACTAAGGGAGGCTGTCGGCTCATCAAGAATCAACAGCTTGGGATTTTTCAACAATGCGGATACGATTGCCACCTGTTCTCTCTGTCCAACGGTCAATGTTGAAATCTGGCGATCAGCTGTAAAATCAGCCTGGATCAGCTTCAGCTTTTCTTCAACATTCTTTTTCATAGTTGCAAAATCAAGTTTTCCCGTCTTTCCTATTTCTGACCCCAGATAAGCATTCCTGGTTACGTCAAAAAACGGAACCATCTGCTGATCCTGATGGATAATAGCAATGCCCAAATGTTCAGAATCCTGCGGGGATCTGATCTGTTCCACCTTTCCGTCGATAAGGATATCTCCGGAATTTTTTGTATATACTCCTGTGATAATCTTGACCAGTGTTGATTTACCTGCACCGTTGGTTCCAAGAAGTGCATGCGCTTCACCTTTCCTGATCTGAATATTGATATCACGCAGTACCTGATTGTGTCCGAATGATTTGCAGATATTCCTGCATTCCAGCAAAACCGGAGCCTCTGGCATGTTGTCGCCCTCCCTTACTGTGTCATATAAATTATTTCCTTCAGCATTTCACAAAGGAAATGTTGAAAACCTTTGCGCTTTCGGAATACAAAAGCGCAAAGGTCTGTTCACGTCATCTCACCTTATTTACTTTAAATTCCGATTACGGAAGTGTCGGGTAGCATACAAGAAGGTCATCTGTCTGTGGATAAGCAGCTTCAATATCTTCCTTGCTCATGCCTATTTCTTCCCAGATTCCTTCACCCCATTTTGTCTCAGCTGCTGCAACACCATTCTTACGTGTGCAGGTATAGCTTGCAGTCATGATTCTGGATGCAACTGTTTCGGGATCAATGCTTCCGTCCAGAACACCAAGAACTGTTTCGGCAGCAGTTTTTCCGATTGCGCCGGCATCAAGTGCTACAGAAACCTGGAATGGGCTTCCCTCGGTAAAGAGCATCTGGAAACTTACCTTATCACCATCAATACCACCCATAACAATTTCTGAACGTCCCTGCTGACGTACTGCTTCAACTGCACCTGTGATCAGTGAATCGTAAGTACCGATTACTGCCGGAATAGAACCCGGATCCGGGTTGGCAGTCAGAAGCTCTTCCATCTGAGTCTGTACCTTTGAAACGTTATGTTCTGTTGTGATCGGTATGATATTAATATTGGAATAAGCCGCTGCTACACCCTGAATAACTGCAAGTCTGTTTTCAAGGAGAGGAGCACCCGGTACATAGAATACATATACATCACCAGTATAATTAATTGCCGAGAAAACAGCATCTGCAAGAAGAACTGCTGAAATACCATCATCTGCATTTACATCGCAAATTGTATTATCGATATGTGAACCGATACCTGCCGTTACTACAGGAATACCTTTTTCAACTGCTTTTGCACAAAGAGGAGCAAGCTGGTCATTATCACCAAGCTGAATAACAAGTGCATCAATACCGGAATTAAGAAGTGTTTCAACATTCTCATTATGTTTCTGGAAATCTGTTTCAGCATCAGTCATAACTACTTCACAACCGGCTTCTTCAAAGATTTCCTGAGCACCGTACGCAATCAAACGATTGTAATCATTTGTAATCTCACGGTTTGCGATACCGATTTTGTAGCCACCCTCTTCCGCCATTGCCGGTACAGCAATAAGGGTTGATGCTGCAAGCGCCGCTGCTGTAAATAATGCAAGTCTTTTTTTCATAGTTGTTTCCTCCTTTTTCTTTATAGATTTCCGGAATTCGACCGTAACTCCTGATTTGCGGGTTCGTAATTTCGAAAATCAGTTTTTTATTATTGACCGGCCAATGCCTGTGACCGGCAATCATACGAAATTATTGTTTCTGTTTCATCACAGTTTTTGCAGATTAGGCCAATGACTTTATTAAAAATCCTTTATAAAGTTTATATCATATTTTTTCAATTATTTCAATGTAACAGTTATCCAAAACATTTTTTTATTTTTTGTAAAAAATATACAAGCCAAACTCTGTTGATCCACTGTTTTTATATTTATTATTTATAAAATCATTTAAAAAAACAGGTTGTGTATTTAGCACAATACACAACCTGCAGCGGCTTAATATTTGTTTTTATACATTTGCAAGATATTTGTCTATCAGGATCAACGCCGCACCGATTGGCGCTGCCGTGTCTCCATAATGACCTTGTTTTATCTGAAATCCAGCTGAATTAAAGGCATTTGCATTCCGTGCGTACTCCTTTATCCTTTCATAATCTTCATCAATCATGTATCTTTCAAGTTTGCCACCAATAACAAAATCACAGTTGATCACCATGCGTATGTTATTGATCACAATAGCAAGATTCTGAAGATACTTCTTCCAGACAGCCTTCTCATGCTTCCCGCCTTTTCTGAGCTTTTCAAAGAAAACTTCTGTCTCCTCTCCCGATTCCCTCTCCAGTGCTTTGGCAGAACAGTATGCATCCACACATCCTTTCTTTCCGCAATAGCATTGTTTTCCCCCGGGATACAGACACATATGTGCAAAAATGCCGCTGCTGATATCTTCATCCTGGATAACCTTTCCATCAAGAATCATAGTCGAGCCAAAATACGGATTCAGGTATATATACGCAGCCTTTGCAATATTTTTGTCATATCTGGATTCCGCGTATCCCGCAGAATCAGAATCGTGAAACAGATAGCATGGCCATTTTAAATATCTGGCAAAATCTTCTCTGGTAATATCACTGTTATTCAGGATACCACTGTACACGAGCCGCTCCCCGTCAAAGGAGATAATACCCTGTATCGCCACACCAACTCCAAGTATGCTGTCCTCTTCAACATCAAGCTCAGAAACAAATGTGCTTACCGTCTGTCCGACAGCGCGATAATAAGCATCTTCCGCTATAAAAGATATCATTCTGGTCATACTCTTCAGCACATTTCCCACTATGTTCACCGCATAAATATTCAGACGGTCAAACATAACTTCTACTCCGACAGCCACTTTTGCATTTTCATTACATCGGAACAGCACAGGCGGTCGTCCACCTGTTGATTTTGCAAATCCATCTTCGCAAATCAGGTTTTTCTCTGAGAGATAGTTCAAATCCTGAGCAATCGTAGGAATACTCATCTTCAACTCATCTGCTATCATCTGCTTGGATACAACACGCCGCTCATAAATGAAATCATATACTTTTTGACAGTTAATCTGCCGCAATTCAATCGTAGTTAACTTCATTGCATCCCCCACTTCTTAAAATTTGCTAAGAGTCTTGATGGAGCTGTTACAAAGCATTGGCCTGACTGCTCTGTGCAACAAAAGACAGCAATTCCTTTTATGGTTCGTGTCATAATTCCTGAATGTCAACATAGCCCATCCTGTACTCTGCTTTTACACAATACAGATGAACTAACCCTTATCCCTATGTATAACACATAAAGGATAATTTTGGCAAGTAAAAAATCCTATGCCTTTTTCCTCTTCTCTCATTATACTGGAACCATCTGGAAACAGCAAGTCTGAGCAGAAGAATGCTTCCTGCTATTGGAATCCCTTCTTCCTATGTTTCTGCATTATAAAAGCACCTGTATTTCTACAAGTGCTTAGAATATAATGTGAACTGTTTTGTCAGCTACAAACTGTATAAACATTCCCGATTCTACCTTTTCTTTTTCCTGTCCCGGCAGACAGATTTCTGCCGTACAGTTTGCAGGAATCACAATTTCATATACCGTATGCCCCTCTTCTATTTTCCAGCCGCTTTCTACCTGGCCATAAACACTGTCATAAACTGCCCTGGCATAGGTAAAATGTCCGCCCGGTTTCGGCTCAATACGGAAATGATTTTCCCCATCCACTCTGATTCCGCACATGGTCTTAAACAGCCATTCACAAACAGCCCCTTTGGAATAATGGTTCAGAGATGCTATGCCTCCCTGTGCCTCTGTTCCTTCCCAGGATTCCCAGATGGTTGTGGCACCGTTTTTCGGCATAAACAGCCATCCCGGCATTTCTTCATTTTCCAGAAGGCGATAGGCAGAATCCAGGTCATATTCCGCCAGAACATCCAGGATCAAAGGGGTGGAAAGAAATCCGGTTCCCAGTCTCCAGTCATAATTTTCCAGAGCCTGAAGAAGTCTCTTTCTGGCAAAACTCTCCTGTTTTTTATCGAGAAGTTTAAATGCTAATGGACGTACAAGCTGCGCCTGACGGTCTGTATCCAGGCTGTATTCTTCTGTTTCCGCAAGAGCCTGATAGGACTTCCTGCAGCCTTCACTGTAAGTACGAAATTCCTTTTCATCCTCTGTCTGTCCCAGTTCTTTTGCAATCTCCGCCATGATTCCCAACACATAGGAAGTATAGGCAGTGGATACCTCCGGATGAGGTGCCGCACAGTCCTTCCAGCTCATCTTGTGAACTTCTTCCGGTTCTGCCCATTCTCCATAACTCTGACCGCAATTTACAAAATATCTTCTGGCCTCTTTGGATAATCCTTTCACTGGTTTTGCAAGGGGACCGCCCCATTTTCCGCAGCGCCTCATCATAAAATGGGCATATTTTTTCATACGATCATAGTAATCTTCCAGAATCTTTCTGTCACCGTAAATCTTCCAGAAACGATAAGGTATCAGAATTCCCACATCCGACCAGCCAACACTTCCGTTCATGGCACTCATATAAAAGTCCACACCGCCTGCAGGGGCGATCTGCGGAAGCTTTCCATCCTTTTTCTGCCAATCAAACACATCGTTCATGTATTTTCTCGAAAACGCTGCATAATCAAACAGATAGGATGCCGTTTCAAAGAAAATCTGCGCATCCCCCGTCCATCCGTGGCGTTCCCTGGTAGGACAGTCGGTTGGAATATCCAGACTGTTTCCCCTGGTGGACCAGGCT
>JAXFBD010000015.1:0-11785 GCA_034118545.1 Blautia sp. | reverse complement strand
TACCTTTCTGACATTCTCCTGTCCGGCAACATCATAAACCGCCTTAAGCATCATTAAAATTGCACTTCGCACATAAGTATTGTAACCAATAGAGTCTTTTGTGGTCACAAATTTCAGTTCACAGCTATTTCTCAGCCGCTTGTGAAGCTCCCGCAGGCGTCCGTCAGCCGTCACAAGAATAATCTCCGACGACATTTTCCCCTGGTAATCCGTTATGATCTCTTCGTAGGGGATTCCTTCCGGATACTCCCTTACTTCACCGTTAATAACTATTTTCAGCATCTTTTTTTCCAATATCCGGCTCCCCCTTTTCTTCATGTTTTAAAAAGTTCCGGGGCCATACAGCCACCTGGTGCAATCACAGTGTGGATTCAGATGTTTTGACCCTGGTATCCTTCTAAATTACTGTATACGGGCTTTGAACTCTGGCACATGTAACTTTCAGATCCGGAAACTGAGATAAGAGCTTTTCTTTCAATGCTTCCGCAAATATATATTCTGTGCCGTAATGTCCTGCATCAATGAGAGACATTCCTTCAGCCACCGTATCAATTCCGGTATGGTGGTCAATATCTCCTGTAATGTACACGTCTGCGCCGGCAGCAATGGCTTCGCGGATCATACTCTTACCCGAACCTGTACATATTGCCGCTTTTTTAACTATCTGATCAAGATCGCCGTAAACACGCACATCTTCCAGGCGATTACATTTTTTTACATACTGTGCGCACTGTCCCAGCGTCATAGGCTCAGGCAGCATTCCCACACGACCAAAGCCTTCTTCTCTGCCATCCCGGCTTTCCGTAACACTCAGTACGCTGGTATCTGTAAGCTTCAGATAATCCGCACTTAAATCAGCCATGCCCAAAACATCATAATTGGTGTGCATGGCATAATATACTATATCGTTTTTTATGAGTTTTAATACCTTTCTTCCTAAAAAAGTATGATTGTTGATTTTTTTTATGCCCGAAAAAATCATGGGATGATGGGTAATGATCATATCCGCTCCGGCTGCCGCTGCCTCCTCAAGTACAGGCTCCGTCAGATCCAAAGCCAGAAAAACATGCTCAACCTCACAGTTATCGTCTCCAACCAGAAGTCCCACATTGTCCCAGTCCTCAGCTGCTTCCGGGGGAAACATCCCTTCCAGCCAGCTGATCAGTTCATATGCTTTCATATCTTTTTTGTGCAGCAAAAATAAGCTGCAGCTCCTTCTCTATTTCTTCTTTTCTCTTTTTGGCACCGGGAGATTCCGTATCCGCCAGGGCATTAAGAATATCCCGACGTATCCTTTCTTCTCTTATGAGGTACTTTTTCAAAACAGGATGGTGTTGTTCCAGGAGCAGCCTTCCGAACATTTCTTCCTCCGGCTGCCATGGTGTAAGAGCATACCCTGCAGGAACCACCTTCATCATCGGATAGAACTTTCCATCCTCCAGCACCATTTCCTCTCTGATAATTTCCCAGCCCTGCTGCCGGATAAAACGACGGAAATGTCCGATATCAGACTGGGGCTGCAGGATCATCTCACGAAAGCTTCCTGTCACCAGACTGCCTTTCGTGAGAATCTGCTCCATCAAAGGACCTCCCATTCCGGCAATTACAAGCGTATCAGCCTCCCCCGGCTTAAGAGCCGTCAGGCCATCAGAAAGACGGGTTTCTATGTATTGCTCCAGACCATACGCCAGTATATGCTCCTTCGCTCTGGAAAGAGGACCTTTGCCCACATCCATGGCAATGGCACCCGAAATTTTTTTATTTAAAACAAGATACACAGGCAGGTATCCGTGATCACAGCCCACATCCGCCAGGACACCGCCCTGTGTCACCATATCTGCAATTGTCTGTAAACGCAGAGATAACTGCATAAGCCCACCTTAATCCAGATAATCCTTCAGCTTGCGGCTGCGGCTGGGATGACGGAGCTTTCTTAACGCTTTCGCCTCAATCTGTCGGATTCGTTCACGTGTTACATTAAATTCCTTGCCTACCTCTTCCAGGGTTCTGGCACGTCCGTCATCAAGACCGAAACGCAGGCAGAGAACCTTCTGTTCTCTCTCTGTAAGAGTTCCAAGAACCTCTACAAGCTGCTCCTTCAGCAGTGTAAATGCCGCAGCATCGGCAGGAACCGGAACGTTATCATCCTGGATAAAGTCTCCCAGATGGCTGTCCTCTTCTTCACCAATGGGAGTTTCCAGAGATACCGGTTCCTGAGAAATCTTAAGGATCTCACGTACACGGTCCACAGACATATCCATCTCTTCCGCAATTTCTTCCGGAGAAGGTTCTCTTCCCAGCTCCTGTAAAAGCTGACGGGAAACACGGATCAGCTTATTAATTGTTTCAACCATATGAACCGGAATACGGATGGTTCTGGCCTGATCCGCAATAGCTCTTGTAATAGCCTGACGGATCCACCAGGTAGCATAGGTGCTGAATTTATAGCCCTTCCGGTAATCAAATTTTTCCACTGCCTTAATGAGACCCAGATTTCCCTCCTGGATCAGATCCAGGAAAAGCATTCCTCTGCCCACATAACGCTTTGCAATACTTACCACCAGACGGAGATTTGCTTCTGCCAGACGTTTTTTAGCAGCTTCATCGCCCTCTTCCATACGTTTTGCCAGTTCAATTTCTTCTTCTGCTGTGAGAAGGCTGACCTTGCCGATTTCTTTCAGATACATACGTACCGGATCCTCAATGCTGACACCTTCCGGAACAGACAGATCGATCTTGTCCAGCTCCACCTCTTCCTCATCATCCAGATTCTCCATAACAATATCATCATCCAGGATCAGGCTGTCTGCATTTTCTGTGATGCGCAGTACATCCACTCCGCTGGCTTCAAGAAAATCAAACACTTTTTCCATCTGGTCAGCATCCAGAGGCTGATCTTTAAAAAAGTCACTGATTTCCTGATATTCCAGAACATTTTTTTTCTTCTTTGCAAACTCCAGAAGTTCAACCAGTTTTTCGCTGAATTTACCCATATTCATTTCCATAGGTGCTCTATCCCTCCATATAGTGTTTATATTCTAACCTTATTCAAAAGAAATATGCAGCTGGTGCCGTTTTCTCCCAAGGTCTTCCAGCTCTTTTTTAGCTTTTACAATTTCCATCAGTCCCTGCATATCCTGAGGATCCCATTTTTTGTTCTTTTCTGACAGGCTTTCTTCTTTAATACGCAGAAGCGTGTCCGCAAAAGCTCTCTGCTGTTCTTCCGCCGACTCCAGATGAATAGTGGCATTAAACAGTGACGCCACCTCCCGCTGCTCCTCACTGTCAATAAATTCATTGAGAAGGCGTCCGGGATTTACTTCTCCGCTGTCATGCTGATCAAACAGCATCTGCGCCACCCTCCGGTAAAGAGGTGTTACAAAATCCGACGGTGCAAGATATTTCTTTACTTCGTCAAAAATCCCCGGATATGTGACCAGCCAGGTAAGCATCAGTTTCTGAGATTTCTCTGCCGCAGACTCCTTTTTTTTCTGCTGGGAATCAGTGGGCCTGGGCCGTATCCTGTTTTCAGCCGGTGTTCCTTTCATTGCAAGCTGCTGAACTCTTCTGCGAAGATCCTCCGTGCTGATCCCGTAACGGTGATATTTCTTAACAATTGCCTCAATATAAAGATTTCTTTCCAGCTCATCCGAAAGCTCCAGCAGCATCCGGGCACACTGTCCAAAAAAACGGTTCTGTCCCTGAGGCTCTTCCATGGGATACTCCCCTTCGGCCACCGACACCCGGAACATGAAGCTGTCCATAGCCTGTTCCAGCCGTTTTTCAAACTCCTCCGGCCCCAGGGCCTTAAGAAATTCATCGGGATCCTTGTAGGGCTTCAGGCTAACCACTCTCGAGTGAACTCCTGCTTCAGACAGAATGGGAATTCCCCTGAGGGCCGCCTTGATCCCGGCAGCATCACTGTCATACAGAAGAAGCACTTCTTTTGTGTAGCGCTTCAGAAGACTGGCATGACCGGACGTAAGTGCCGTTCCCAGAGATGCCACTGCATTGGTAAAGCCTGCCTGATGCATGGAAATAACATCCATATATCCTTCGCACAGAATCATGTAAGGCTTTCTCGTGGTTCTTGCCACATTCAGTCCATACAGATTACGGCTTTTATCAAATATTTTTGTTTCCGGGGAATTCAGATATTTCGGTTTTGCATCACCCATGACTCTTCCCCCAAATCCGATCACCCGGTTATTTACATCCATGATGGGAAAAATCACGCGGTTCCAGAATTTGTCATACATTCCGTGACGCTCGTCCACATTAAACAGACCGGATTCCCGCAGCAGCTCATCACTGTATCCTTTTGATTTAAGAAATTTATACAGATCATTACTGTATTTATCTGAATAGCCCAGCCCGAATTTTTTTATTGTTTCCTCACTCAGGCCTCTGTCCAGCAGGTATTTATGTGCCAGCGCCCCGTTCTCGCGGCGAAGCTGGTAATAAAAATACTGTGCTGCCTGTTTATGTATTTCCAGAAGCGCTGATTTCTGTTCTGCCCTTTCCCGTGCCTCTCTGGAATATTCGATTTTTGGAAGCTCCACACCGGCCCTTTCTGCCAGATGAGACAGTGCCTCTCCGAAAGTAAAATTCTCATATTCCATGATAAAATTAAAAACGTTTCCTCCCGCCCCGCAGCCGAAGCAGTAATACATCTGTTTTGACGGAGTCACAGAAAAGGACGGCGTTTTTTCATTATGAAACGGACACAGTCCGAAATAGGATCCTCCCTTCCGGTTCAGTTTTACATATTGGGATATTACATCTACAATATCATTTTTCATACGTACTTCTTCAATGATATCGTCTGAATACCGCATTTTAACCCTCCTTGTCAATAAACCTCCCAGGAACGCGGGATATAAATCTCCCGGAATTTGTCCATGGAGTACTGATCCGTCATTCCGGACAGATAATCACAGACAGTCTGTTCTCTGGGCTGCTGGTATAAAAACACCATTTCCCGGTATTCTCTGGACATGGTTTCCGGGTGCTCCATATAATATTCATATAATTCCGAAAGCATTTTTATTGCTTTATCTTCTTCTTTGATAGCCACCGGATTCCGGTACACATTCTGAAACATGATTCTGCGCAGATCCATCAGACCCTCCTGAATCTCTGAAGACATTTCTATTCTGTCTTTTCCTGCACTGTTTTCTATAATATCATGTACAAATGTATTCAGCCGTTCTCTGGTAGTATCGCCCAGCATCATTCGCAGGGTAATGGGGATGTCATCCTCCGTCAGAACCCCCGCACGCTGTGCATCATCCATATCGTGATGGATGTAGGCAATTTTGTCCGAGAATCGTACTACCTGTCCTTCCAGCGTGGAAGGATTTCCGCTGATTCTGTGATTCAGAATGCCGTCACGAACCTCCCAGGTAAGATTCAGACCCTCTCCGTTTTTTTCCAGGACCTCCACCACCCGAATGCTCTGTTTATAATGGGAAAAACCATCCGGACTGAGAATATCCAGTGCTCGCTCCCCTGCATGACCAAAAGGTGTATGTCCAAGATCATGCCCCAGGGCAATGGCTTCCACCAGATCCTCGTTAAGCCGCAATGCTTTTGCGATGGTCCGGGCAATCTGAGAAACCTCAAGTGTGTGGGTCAGACGATTCCGGTAATGATCCCCCTGAGGTGCAAGAAACACCTGCGTCTTGTCTTTCAGACGCCGAAAGGCCTTACAATGCAGAATCCGGTCCCTGTCTCTCTGGTACGCAGTCCTTACGTCGCACTCCTCCTCCTGGCGCTTTCTGCCCCTGGAATGAGCACTGTGGGACGCATATGGACTTAACAGTTCAAGCTCTCGCTGTTCCATGCTCTCTCTGATATTCATAGGCACATCCTCCACAGACTGACAAAAAACCTCTTGTATATTATATTCTACACAAAATCACAAATTCCTCCTTTTTTCAAAAAATATTTTTAAAATATCATTTTTCATAATTTTTTTCATTTATGCAAAAGAAAAAGCTGCCGCTTCAGATCAAAATATCTGTTCTGCGACAGCTGTATTTCACACTATAAGGGGACGGATTCATCTTTTTTATTCTTCCATTCCTCATATTCACCCTGTATCTGACTGATTCTGCCATCCTCCAGGCACTGTACAAATACCTTTACCATCGAAGGATCAAACTGTTTTCCGGCTTCCTCCTGCAAAATCTTCTTTGCACGCTCCAGCGAGCTGGCATCTTTGTAACAGCGCCTTGACGTAATCGCATCAAAAGAATCGGCAATGCAGAGCACTCTCGCCGTAGAGGGAATATCTTCTCCCGAGATCTTTCTGGGATATCCCTGACCGTCATATCTTTCATGATGTCCCAGCACCGCCGGAATAACATAATCAAGAGAAGGAAGATGACGGATAATACTGATGGAAGCTTCCACATGTCCCTGCATAATCTCGTATTCCGCCGCAGTCAGACGTGTAGGCTTACTGAGAATATCTTCCGGAATTCCGATTTTTCCCACATCATGAAGAAGCGCAGCCTGACGGATGATCTCCACTACGTCTTCATTCATCCCAAGATTTTTTGCAAGCTCCGTAGCATAATAAGCCACATTGTTGGAATGGCTGAAGGTATAATGATCCTTGGCGTCTATGGCGGCAGTGAGAGCAAATATGGTAGACTGATATTCCTGGTAAATATGGGCATGATCAGTCTTCTCCGGTTTATCACAGGAATTCTGAAATACCGTGTCAAAAACCTGAATTCCATTCTTTCCGCTTCGCTTAACGTGATATACTGCCATGTCCACATTTTCCAGAAGCTCTTTTACAGATTTTGCAGCATATGGAGTTGCCGAAACGCCTGCACTCAATGTTACCGCCTTCAGCTTACAGTCATTTTCTTTTCCGTTCATAAGATAAACCTGTCTGCAGACGGACTCTGCAAGGTTTTTCGCAGAGAAAAGATCGTATTTGGGTAAAAGGATGGCAAATTCTTTTCCGCTGTATCTGGCTGCATATCCGCTGTCTCCCACACTATAGCGTATGATATCTGCAATCCGTTTCAGGCACCGGTCACCTTCCCTGACACCGTAAAGCTGATTATAAAGCTTAAAATCATCCACATTAAAAAGAACAAGCGCCATGGATCCATCCCGGTTTTTTTCAAATTCCCGGTTCAGTACTTCATAAAAATATTTTCTGTTCAGAAGCCCTGTCATCTCATCTGTACGTGCCTCTTTACATGCATGCTCATACATTTTTGCATTTTTTATGGCAATAGATGCCACTGACGCGATTGATGAAAGCATCTGAAGCTCACTGTATCCCAGGCCTTTTTTTCCACTGTTGGTTGCCATAAGCAGAATTCCCGCAAGACTTCCTCCATCCTTCAGACCGATACAGCATTTCACACCCATTTTTTCCAGCTGATATTTTTCGTTCTCCCACATGGATTTATATTCCACTGTATAGCGAAATTCCTTATAAATCAACGGTTCCTCATTTTCAATCAGCCACTGGACCATGGGATTTTCTTTTTCAATGGCAAAATCCAGATCATTTAACGGTCTGTCACTGTAAAGACCTCTGTATGGTCCGTCCTCCTGTTCCTGCATACAGATGTAAATACTGTCTGCATTCAGGCATTCCTTAATCACGGAAATTGTAGCATCCATGATTTCCTGTAAATGCAGCGTTCTGGAAACGCTGTTGCTGAAATTTTTAAGCTTTTCGGCCTGCTGAAGCTCATCCTTTACAAAAATATTGTTCACCAGTGTTTTCCATAAATAAGTGAAAGCAAGGTATGTAAGAAGAAAAAGCACCGCATAAATCAGGGCATAATAATTTTTCAGCACCGGAAAGCTTTCGCGGACAATTTTCTGTATATATGGTGTCAGATTTACAAACAACAACATGGAAAGCAGAATTCCCACACCATAGCAAAGTCCTTCGGAAGCCAGCATCTGCACGCGGAAGAGCCGTCGTCGGATCAGAGCATAGAAAAGACAGAATGCATTCACAAGGCCGCAGAGCAGATCAATGGGAAATCCTTCAAAGAACGGCAGACTGATAGCCATATTTCCCAGAAAAAGGATCAGAACACCCAGTATCACCGGCTCATATTGCCGCTGCATCTGTTTATTATTTTTGCAGACTTTTACCGCATTAAAAAACATGCGCAGCAATATTATGCCTGCCAGAATAAAAAATACGGATATGGATATTTTAATATCATAGACAAACCGATACTGCCCGTTTTTCTCTATTACTTCCGGATACTTAAGAAACAGTCCGCCGGGAATATTTATCAGGAAACAGACCAGCATAATGATCAGGTAAAACTTTCCTGTTATTTTATCCTCGATTCCACCCACTGCATTGATAAAGCGGAAATATGCATAAGGGAGCAGCAGGATTCCGCAAAGCGATACCTGAAACCAGAATATGTAATTAGGCCACAGTTTCATTCTCATGAAAACCGAACCGCCGGTCCAGCAGAGCAGACCTACCAGCAGAATCAGAAAACTGTTGACCAGTTTATCTTTCTTGGCTGCCAGAAATGTCAGCATCATAAAACCGTAGCAGATCATTGCAATAATAGAGATATAACTATAAGTACCCATTTACCTGCCCCTTATCTGAAATCCAAAATTCTTTCCTGAATCCTAAGCAGCTCTGTCAGCTCGTAATACGGGGGATTCATTTGACGGATTTGTTTTCCTTTTTCTCTTTCATACGTTTCAAAAGTTCCACATCGCAGTACTGTTACTTCCAAAGGATCCATTCCCAGAATTTTCTTCAGATCCCGGTAATCCTGATCAATATATTTAAAATATGTACTCAGCAGATCTTTCAGAATTTCCACACTCATAGCCGTTTTCGTTAATGTTTCCCGTTCCAGTTCCACATACATATGTAAATACGGGCGATTTTGCTCATTATATTCCTTCGCTGCGATCCAGCTGCGGATAGGAAGGCCCGAAAGCTGTATCACACTGCGGATCCCGTTTTCGGAAATCCGTGTAAAGCCGGCAATATCAATAATCCACGGTACACGGTCTACATATTCAAAGCGCGGAATTTTCGTGTCATCCTCTTTGCTCTCCAAACCCACGCAGCGATACATATCTCCACACCTGTACCGGGCAAACGCCCCTCCCTTAAGAACAGTCAGCACAAGCTCATATTTTTCCCCCGGAAAAACCTCATCCATAAGATAAGTCCTGGGAATATAAGAGGGATCTTCATAATTTTTCATCATGTCCGCTTCTGTGATAAACTCATAAAAACATGTATCCGGAAAAAAATACATACCATTCCTCGTCCATGTCTCTGTACCGATAATGGAAGGCTCTGTCCCTGCAAACAGCTCCATGGGGCGGATTCCCCAAAGCCGCTCCAGATCATCCTTATAACACTGGTTATCCGTTCCTGCCACCACAAAGCCCTTCAGTTTGAAAAGATCTTTGGGCAGCAGACTTCTGCCCTCTTCTTTGCATTTCCGTTTTGCCCGAAGCATACGATATATCATATGCGGTTTGCAGTGAAGAAGATCCTTCGGGTGCATTCCCTTACCCGAGCCGGACATGGAAGAAAGACTCTGGCTGACTGCATAAGCCACACTGCCGAGTCCGAAGAAAAATTCCAGATCCTGTTTCATTGCCATTTTAAATCCCAGCTTATTCCGTTCACTGAAACTCATGTTCACCGCATCTTTCACAGCCGGAAGAAACTGTATATCTACCTCTTCATTTAATGCCAGCGGAAACAGCCCTGTAGCAAACGGCAGCGGTGCAAGTCCGTATAAAAACTTGTCAGTATTTGCCACATCAAACTTGCCTTTCTCTCTGCTGGACGACAATATCAGACATGCTGTCACATTATTCCTGTATGTATCCAGCATACTTCTCGTATAAGGTGCCACCTTGATGGGATGCTTGCCGCCCTCCCAGGTTGTCTGAATCCAGATAATGGGATTTCCGGGAAGAACACCAGGCTGCTTTGAAAGCAGAATATCCGCATAATCGTCATAAGTGGTCAGAGGTACCATCTGGCGAAACTCTTCCAGATTCTGCGGATGGTGTCCCTTCAGAATGGACTGACCTAATGTGCTGTTGCTCCACAGCTGCATCTGTTCTTCCATAAGACGCCTCTGAATCTTCATATATCCGTCAATTGTCAGATCCAGAAACCCGCAGTACTGCTGCCAGATTTCCTCATATTGCTGTTTTTCCAGTTTTTCCTTAAGATTCATGCATCTCACCTTCTGTCTGCTTTCGTTTTTTTAACGCACGACAAATACTTTTTCTGCTGGGAATCAAAAACGGTGTCGTTTTCTTATATTCTGTATAATTCGTAAATGTTTGGGGGAAAATCCAGATATCCTGTAAAATAATATAAAAACAATTCCACAGAATCATAGAAAGAAAATAAAACCCCTGTGAAATCCTTCCGGTCATCCCCCAGAGGCACAGAAACAGTCCGGCAAACATCAATACTCCCGGATGACGGCATAAAGCATAAACACCTTCTGTGTATGCCATTCTCTGCCGGTTTTCTTCCAGATAAGTTTCTTCAAATGGCAGCGCAAAAAACAAAGTGTAGATCAGCATTGCAAAAAAGAACAGACCTCCTGTCGCAAAAATAAAACAAAAAGGCATTTCTGCCGTTTTTGAAGTCAGCGCAGTCCATACTGTCCAAACTGCAGATACTGCAACACACAGGCTTCCTGCCAGAAACATTTTATTCAGGATTCTGTTTCGCCAGCTTATGCTGTTGATATCATACAATATACACATAAGAAAGCCCATTGTCCCAAATAAAAATGCCCCCATCTGTCATTTTTCCCTTTCCCCTCAAATTTAATTTTTATTATAGCATATTCCGTCATCAGATTTCAATTACTAATTGCAAAATATGAATTTTTTTTTGCAAAATATGTCGAAAACATTAAATCATTTAAATAAAATGTTTTTATGGCTAATTTTCAAAATTTTTCAAAAAACAGCAAAAAAACAGTTGACATCAACAATGAGTTTTGCTATACTATCACTTGTCGCGAGGGAGAATAAAAAATCCCATTGAAATGCGATATGCGGAAGTGTCGGAACTGGCAGACGAGCAAGACTAAGGATCTTGTGAGCAATGCGCTCGTGTGGGTTCAAGTCCCATCTTCCGCATTAAAACGAAAAATGGTTAAGCCTGAGGGCTTAGCCATTTTTTGTTTTAAGCCGAGGAGTCCCTTGTCCCCAGGGTCCAAGGTCTCCTCGCCAGGCGGGCTGGCTCGTCGGTCGGCTCGCCGGGTAAAAGATCCACCGGACCTTTTTCTGTTTCCGGCTCACCCAAAGTAATCCCTCTCTATTCTGTCAGATACATCACCCGATCAGTACATGTTTACCCTGAAATGCAAACCCGTAGCTTCGGATATGATCTTTGGGAATTCCCCTGCTTACCAGCTGTGCCGCGTACTGTTTCCTTTCAATCTGTCTCAGGGCTTCCCGCACAGTATCCTTCAGCGTTTCCTCGCCGTCCGGATCATAAACCTTAAACTCCAGTATGATTGCATCATCCGTCTGCGGATTCCTTGGTTCCAGCATAACATCATATCTGCCGAATCCACTTTCCCGGTTGGAAATGATCACATACTGTTTTTGCAGATCCACGATCAGTCCAAGCACAAAACCATGATAAAAACGCTCGGGTTCTTCTCCGAAAGGACGATTTCCTGTATCAAAATAGCTGAAGGTGTTTAATGCTACCCTGTTCATATACGCATTCATTGCTTTCTTATCACCAAGCAGCAAT
>JAXFBD010000014.1:0-61852 GCA_034118545.1 Blautia sp. | reverse complement strand
GGAAAAATCCGTATGTCAAAATCCGCCAGCATTTCCACAGAAATCAACCTTCTGGGAAAAACTGTGGATGAAGCCATTGCGGAACTTGATAAATATCTGGATGATGCCTATATCGCTCATGTTAAAAGCGTGCGCATTGTCCACGGCAAAGGCACAGGTGCCCTCAGAAAGGGTGTCCATAATTACCTGAAACGCCAGAAGCATGTGGCATCCTTCCGTCTGGGTGAATTTGGTGAGGGAGATGCAGGCGTGACCATTGTGGAATTCAAAAAGTAAAAGGAGGAATCATATATGGTTGCAGCAAAACAGAAAATTTTGATCGTAGATGACGATAATAATATTGCAGAACTGGTGGCACTTTATCTTACAAAAGAATGCTTTGAAACACGCATCGTAAATGACGGAGAACAGGCGCTGAAAGAGTTTCACAGCTTTCGTCCTGACCTGATCCTGCTGGATCTTATGCTTCCTGGCATTGACGGCTATCAGGTCTGCAGAGAAATCCGCCATACCTCCGATGTTCCCATTATCATGCTTTCCGCAAAGGGCGAAACCTTTGACGAAGTCCTTGGTCTGGAGCTTGGTGCTGACGATTATATTGTAAAACCTTTTGACGCTAAAAAACTGGTGGCAAGAGTCCGGGCGGTCCTTCGCCGTTCCCATCCCAAGAAATCCACTTCCATTTCCGGTGAAAAATGCGTCAGCTATCCGGATCTTACCATAAACCTTACCAATTACTCTGTTACCTATATGGGAAATCAGATCGATATGCCTCCTAAGGAGCTGGAGCTGCTGTATTTTCTTGCAGCTTCTCCTAATCAGGTATTTACAAGGGAACAGCTTCTGGATCATATCTGGGGCTATGAATACATCGGAGATACCCGTACAGTAGATGTCCATATCAAGCGTCTCCGTGAAAAGATCAACGACCATCCTCTCTGGTCTCTGGCAACCGTATGGGGAATCGGTTATAAATTTGAGGTAAAAAGTGAATGAAGCAGGCGTTATTTTCCAACTTTCTGATCAAAACACTTGCTTTTGGAATCCTTAATTTCATATTTATTTATGTAGGAGGCTCTTACTTAATTGAACAGTATCTGGAAGAATACACCAGCTCCACTTTATACAATGCTGCCTACGGCCTTTCTGAACATGAAACCATACGGGATAACCTCTCAACCTACAATCTGGATGCTGTACAAAATTCCATAAACGCTCTGGCAGCTTACCAGGATACGGAAATCTGGATTCTGAACAGCAAAAATCAGATTATCGTCAGCAGTAAGCAGAAGATTTCTCCCACTGCCCCTGTGGATGCAGGAAATTTCGATCCGGCCTCCTGGGAGGGAAATTATTATCAGATTGGAGATTTTTACGGCTATTTTTCCCGCCCCATGCTCAGCATTATTGTACCTATAACTTCTGACAAAGCCACAAAAGGCTACATCGCCATTCATTACCGGATGGACAGTCTTTACCGGCGCCGCAGCCAGATCCTGGAACTCACCATGATTCTGTATTTTGTTACGTATTGTTTGTTTATTTTGCTTGCCATGCATTTCCGTAACAGGATACAAAAACCGCTGAATCAGGTCATAAAAGGAGCCGCCGAATTTGCCGGCGGCAACCTGACTTACGTTATACCTGTGGAACGCTCCGATGAAATGGGCTATCTGGCAGATACTCTGAATTATATGGCTGACAAGCTCAATCAGAACGGAACCTATCAGCATAATTTTATCGCCAACGTTTCTCATGATTTCCGCTCTCCGCTCACCTCTATCAAGGGATATGTGGAAGCCATGCTGGACGGCACCATTCCGCCGGAAATGCAGGAAAAATACCTTAAGATCATCTCCAGCGAATCCAGCCGCCTGGAAAAACTGACTCAGAAGCTTCTGACCCTCAATTCACTGGAAGGGCAAAGACACCTGCTTCAGAAACAGCGTTTTGATATCAATGAAACCATCAAAACAACTGCTGCCACCTTTGAGGGAATCTGTACCGGCAGAAAGATCCGGCTGGAAATATTTCTTGATAAACGCCAGCTGTTTGCCTGGGCAGATCCGGAACAGATCAAACAGGTAATATATAATCTTCTTGATAATGCCATCAAATTCAGTGAAGACAACAGCTCCATTATTCTGGAGACCACAGAAGAAAATGAAAAAATATTTGTTTCTGTAAAGGATTTCGGAAAAGGCATCCCCAAAAGAAGTCTTTCCAGAATATGGGACCGTTTTTACAAAATCGATTCCTCCCGCGGAAAAGATAAAAACGGAACCGGCTTAGGTCTTTGTATCGTGAAGGAAATAATTAATAATCACGGTGAAAACATTGACGTAATCAGTACAGAAGGCGTTGGAACCGAATTTATTTTTACTCTGTCAAAGGCCCGTTGAAAGGTGAACGCTGCATCCTGTCTTCTTTTACAATATAAAGACCTCTTGGAGTAATGCGTATTTCCGGGATCACCGGCAAAGCCATAAAGGACAATGTGATAAACGGATCAAAGCCCGACGGGATTCCCATCTCGTGGGCTTTTTTCAGCATCCGGGCCAGAATTCTGTTCACTTCAACAAATCCCAGATCACTCATAAGCCCCATAACAGGAAGGGGAAGGGTATCAAAAATCTCACCCTTTTCAACCAGTGTATAGCCTCCCTGTGTCCTGATAAGCTCCTGTACGGCAATCAACATATCATTATCATTATCTCCTGCCACAATAATATTATGGGAATCATGGGAGACACTGGAAGCAATGGCACCGTTTCGGATACCAAAGCCCTTCAGAATTCCGGTTCCCACTTTTCCTGTATATTTATGTCTTTCTATTACTGCAATTTTCTGGAAGGTATCATCTGCAACAAAATACCGACCCCCGGAATCTTCCTGATATGGAACCTGTTCTTCCACTTCTTTCGTAGTGATCTGTCCTTCTTCCATAAGAATAACCTTTGCCTTCGTCCCCGGATGTGAAATACGCAGCTTATCCAGACCGAAATTCAAAACATGTACCGTATTTTTCAACTGAGGCGGACAGAGACCGATCTGTACTTTTTCTTCTCTTCTGATCTCTTTTCCCCTGTGAAAAACACTTTCCACATTAAAATCCTCTATATTATTAAATATAACAAAATCAGCCTGATACCCCGGTGCGATCGCGCCCAGATGCTTAAGTCCATAGCATTTTGCCGCATTCAAGGTAGCCATTTTAATTGCCTTGGCTGCCGGCAGGCCAAGCTTTACGGCCTTTCGCACATTATGATTAATATGACCTTCTCTCTGTATTTCTTCAATATGCTTATCATCCGTACAGAAACAAAATCCTTCTGTATCTGTATTGTTTTGCACAATGCCACTGACAATGGCTTCCAGATTTCTTGCGGCACTTCCCTCCCGGATCAGTACCTGCATTCCGTTTCTGCGCTCCTTCATGGCGTACTCATAATCCACACATTCATGGTCTGTGGAAATCCCTGCAAGGACATAAGCGGCCAGATCACCGTCTGTCAGAAAAGGAGCATGCCCGTCCCTGACACGTTCTTTAAAAAGCGTCAGCTTTTCATGCATGGAAACACTTCCATGAACCACTGAGACCGCGTCCATTACCTCCCCCAGCCCCAGTATCCTGGGATTATCCAGATATGGCCTCATTTTTCCCGCAGTCAGCGACGCACCGTTATCGTCCACATGTGTAGCCGGCACGCAGGAAGGCATCATTACATATACGTTTGCCGGAGAATCTTCTGTCTGTTTTAAAATATAATCAATCCCGTCAGTTCCGGATACATTTGCTGATTCATGGGGATCCACGATAAAGGTTGTGGTACCGCACAGAGCCGCCTGATGTATCAGTTCCGCCGGCGTAACCAGTGTAGATTCCAGATGAAGATGGCTGTCAATAAATCCCGGACATAAATACCTTCCGGTCAGATCGATTTCTTTTTGTCCCCTGTATTTTCCGACTCCGATAATCATTCCGTCTGCCACAGCCACATCTTCCTGACAGAATTCTTCCGTATGAGCCAGAAAAACAAAGGCATTTTTAAATACAAGCTCTGCAGGGATAATTCCTCTGGCCATATCTGAATACTTACGATATCTTTCTAATTCCATGGCGTCCTCCTTTTTTTCTGAATTTTATATGGATATTATATTATTTTCTGTCACAAAAAAAAAGAACCTTTCGGCTCTTTTTTATTTCCAGTCATATTTTCTCAGATGGCCATCCAGCTGCATATGGTCAAAGCCATGCTGGCGGAGCGCCTCATACAGCACAATGGCTACGGAATTGCTCAGATTCAATGAACGGATATCCCCGATCATTGGAATCCGTATACAGGTTGCCTGATTGTCCAGCAGAATCTCCTCAGGGATCCCCGCACTTTCTTTCCCGAACATAATAAAACAGTCATCCTCAAAAGAAACATCCGTGTATGTCCGGGGAGCTTTTGTGGTAGCATAATATATTTTTGCACCGGGATTCTTTTTCAGAAAATCCTCATAATCCAGATATGTAGTTACATCCAGATCATTCCAGTAATCCATCCCGGCACGTTTGATAGCCTTTTCGTTCAAATGAAAGCCCAGAGGCTCGATCAGATGAAGCCTTGTTCCCGTAGCCACGCAGGTACGGCCGATATTTCCCGTGTTGGCAGGAATTTCCGGCTCATGGAGCACGATATTTAATTTTGCCATTGCTTCAAAACTCCTCTCAGTTCATCTTCTGTGGGCCGTTCCAGAAAACGTGCATTGGAACCGCTGAATAAAAGGCGGTCATTGCCTGCATCTGTCTGTCCGATAACCGACGCAGATATTCCCTTAAGCCTGCATTCCTGTACAAAGCTATGCCCTCCCGGCATTCCAAGCAAAACAGCGCCCTCAGAAAACAGACGATAAGGATTTATATCATATCGTTCACAGATTTCTATGGTTTCCTGCCTGATGGGAACCTTTCGAAGATCCGCCTGAAGCCCCACCTGGGAAGCCTCTGCCATTTTCCATAACGCGGCAAGAAAACCGCCCTCTCCCATGGCATAAAAGGCAGACGCACCGGCTTTTCCGGCAGTATCCGCAAAAGACTGTATATTCTTTATTCCATATTTTTCACAGAGCCGGACTGCATCACGCAGAAAGCTTTCTGAAAAAAAGCGCCGCAGATTATGGTATTCTGCAGATGCGATCATTGAAGTACCCTTCAGGGCAATCTCTCCCACAACCACCAGCTCATCTCCCGGACACAGCAGACCATCCACCTCCGCCCGAAGAGCTTCCATTGCTTTTTGTCCAAGTCTCATATTCTTCCCCGCCTACTGGATCAGAGAGATCAGACTGGGAACAACCATTGCAAGCACAAGGATCACTGCAATGACCGCTGTGATAATTTTCCTTTTCTTTGGATCAAACATTCCCATTTTTGTCACCTCAGTTTAATTTAATCTCTTTTACCGACACATTATTCGTCAGCGGATTTCTGCCTCTGTAATCAAACAACAGCACACGTCCGCTTCGGAATACCTCAATGTGACAGGTTTTGTGGATATTGTTTACTTTTCTGTATTCCCAGATTTCCTTCTCAAAGGGCTTCTGAGGACGGGCAAAAGAGGGCCGGCTCTTAATATTTTCCCTGAGATACAGATCCATTACCATTGCATCAGAAACCATATCCTCTGATATTTCCGGATAATCCCTGAGAAATTCCAGCAGAATTTCATATCTGCGCATCCGGGAATGGGAAATCTGCAAATATCCTCTTTCTTCATAAAACTCTCCCAGCTTTTCATAAAATGAAAATGCATCCGGGAAATACGCTTCAAGACAGTTCAGTGTACACACAAACTGTCCACTGTTATAATACACCTCCACCATGCTTTCCACAAGCTTCAGCTTCAGAACATCTTTATAGGACAGCCATTTTGTACACAGGACCTCGTAAGGTTCCTTATCCCTATAAAGAATTTCATATTCCTCCGCCATCTCTTTCATATGAGATCCCTTGAGGACCTTCAGAAAGCCAAGCTGAAGCTGCTGGGGCTGCAATGCATAAACATCATTAAAAGAGTTGCGAAAACTGTTATAATCTTCCCATGGAAGACCTGCTATCAGGTCAAGATGCTGATGTATATTTCCAAAGTCATGGATTCTGTTTACAATGGCACTCAGCCTTCCAAAATCCATTGTCCTGTTAATAGCCCGGATAGTCCGGGGATTTGTGGACTGCACACCGATCTCAAGCTGAATCAGCCCGGGACGCATCTTTTTCATACATTCCAGTTCTTCCTCACAAATCAGATCAGCCGAAATCTCAAAATGAAAGTTAGTAATTCCATTGTCATGCTCTGCGATATACTTCCATATTTCCATGGCATGGGCATGTCTGCAGTTAAAAGTACGGTCCACAAATTTTACCTGCGGTACTTTTCGGTCCAGAAAAAACTGCAGCTCTTCTTTTACCAGCTCCAGATTCCGGAAACGAAGCTTTTTGTCCACGGAAGACAGGCAATAGCTGCAGGAAAAGGGACATCCCCGGCTGCTTTCGTAATAAATGATCCTGTTCTGAAAATCTGCCAGATCACTGTAGGGAAAAGGGATCATACTCAGATCCATAATCTCCCGCCAGCCGTTATGAATGATATCATCCCCGTCTCTCCACGCAATCCCCTTTATCTTTTTCAGGCAGCCCTGACTGTTCACATAATAAGCCGCCAGCTCCGAAAAGGTTTCTTCTCCCTCTCCCACCATCACTCCACAAAATGCAGGATTTTGATGAAGAAAATCCTCAGCGTCATAGGACACCTCCGGGCCCCCGGCCCAGATAGGGACTTCCGGAAGGATCTTATGCAGATCTGCAGCAAGCTCTTTAACAAAAGAAATATTCCAGATATAACAGGATATTGCCACCATATCCGGTGCTTCCTGATACAGGTCTCTGAGAATGTCATCCTTCTGCTGATTTATGGTATATTCTTTCAGGACAATATTTTTCCTGAAGTCAGCAGCATAGGCGCGAAGGCTGTACAAAGCAAGATTGGAATGAATATATTTGGCATTACATGCCACCAGCGCAATTTTCATGGCAAACATACTCCCATCTGTTTTCTCAGCCCTCCAGGCTTTCCTTCAGGACCTCTTTGGATGTGAGTCCCACAAAACGCTTCACTTCCTGTCCTCCCTTAAAAACGAGAAGGGTTGGAATACTCATAATGCGGTACTGCTGTGCCAGTGCAGGCTGTGCATCTACGTCAACCTTGCCCACCGCATATCCTTCCTCCGCCAGCTCTTCCACAATCGGTGCCTGACGTCTGCAGGGACCGCACCATGTAGCCCAGAAATCCACAAGCACAGGTTTTTCTGATTCAAATACTTCTTCTTTAAAATTTAAAGCTGTTAACTCTTTTGCCATAATTATCTCCTCTTTTCTTTTTCTGTTATTTTTTATTACTGTTATTTTCTGCTCCTGACATACTGAATAGCACTGATACCGGCCTGTGCACCTTCACTGACCGCTTTGGCAATCTGAAGAAGTCCTCCGGTGCAGTCTCCCGCCGCATAAAGTCCGGGAATCGTGGTTTCCATTTTCTGATTCACCATCACATTCCCCTTCTCCGTAAGCTGTGCTCCCATCTGCCGTGCCATTTCCGTACTTCCTGCCGTACCTATTGCCACAAAAACACCATCTGCCGGAAGAAAGGAAGAACCGGTGTCTGTTCCCTGGGCAGTAATTTCTCCCTGCAGCCGAATCCCGGAAACCTTTTCTTTTCCTTCAATTGCCCGGATTTCCATAGTGTTCACTTCCATCTCCGGCTGCTTGGAAAACTGCGGTGTCTTTCCATTTGTAAGAATTGTTACAGAAGAGGCACTCTGTTTCAGCTCCTCCGCTTCATGAAGGGCAAAATCTGTATTTCCAAGAACAGCCACATTCTTTCCGCGATAGAAAAACGCATCGCATACGGCACAATAGCTCACTCCCCGTCCTTCCAGACTTTTAAGCCCCGGTATATCCGGTGTGGCACGCCTGCTCCCGGTAGCCAGAATCACACTGACCGCCTCAAAGCTTCCTTCTGTTGTTTTTACTTCAAAGGTATCAAAACCTCCAAGCCCCAAAACCTGTGCTTCCAAAATACGGACTCCCAGATTTTTTGCCTGGATAATACCGTTCTGATACAGCTCCTCACCTGAAACAGGCTGGGGAAGGCCATAATAATTTTCAATTTTTTCTGCTTTTTTCAAAGCACCGATTCCATTGTTGATCACAAGAGGATCCATATTCCCCCTTGCTGCATATAAAGCTGCAGAAATCCCCGCAGGACCGGCACCTATGATAATAATTTTTTCCAAATTCTCACCAGCTTTCTCTTATCGCTTTATAGTATACAAAAAATGCCGGAAAATTTCCACAGTAAAAAAGCACGGATATGAAATTCGTGCTTTTTTAACAGTGTATCGCTATTTTTATTTTTTATGCATATATCAGCCTTCCAAGGGATATTTGTCTGTCAGTTCTTTTACGATTGCCCTTGCCTCTTCTTTTCTTTCCGGATGAATCAGGGTGATGGCGATTGCCTCAGCAATTCTGTCCATGTCTTCCACGTTCATACCTCTTGCAGTTACTGCTGCTGTTCCCAGACGAACACCGCTTGTAACAAACGCAGACTGCGGATCATTTGGAATAGCGTTTTTATTGCAGGTAATGTTTACTTCGTCCAGAAGATTTTCCATCTCTTTTCCGGTTACGCCCAGTTTTCTCAGATCAACCAGCATCAGATGGTTGTCTGTGCCGCCGGATACGATATCGATTCCTCTTGATTTCAGGCCTTCGCACAGTGCCTTTGCATTTGCCACGATATTCCTGCCATATTCTTTAAATTCCGGCTGAAGAGCCTCTTTGAAGCAGACTGCTTTTGCCGCGATCACATGCATCAGAGGTCCGCCCTGAACTCCCGGGAAAATAGCTTTATTGAAGTTGAATTTTTTTGCATTTTCCGCACTGGATAAGATCAGTCCGCCTCGCGGTCCGCGAAGTGTCTTATGTGTGGTTGTTGTGACTACATCTGCATATGGAATGGGACTTGGGTGCTGACCGGATGCAACAAGACCTGCAATATGCGCCATATCCACCATCAGATATGCCCCGACTTCATCAGCAATTTCACGGAATTTCTTAAAATCAATAATTCTCGCATATGCACTGGCACCTGCCACAATCAGCTTCGGACGACATTCAAGAGCAATTCTTCTGACTTCTTCATAATCGATCACACCGTCATCATTCACACCATAGGAAACAGCATTAAAATATTTTCCTGACATATTGGCAGGACTTCCATGTGTCAGATGGCCGCCATGTGCCAGATTCATGCCAAGAACGGTATCTCCCGGTTCCAGAATTGCGAAAAATACAGCCATATTCGCCTGTGCACCGGAATGAGGCTGCACATTGGCATATTCACATCCAAAGAGCTCTTTTGCACGGTCAATGGCAAGCTGTTCTACACCATCCACACAACCGCAGCCGCCATAATAGCGTTTTCCCGGATATCCTTCTGCATATTTATTAGTAAGCGGGCTTCCCATGGAAGCCATAACAGCTTTGCTGACCCAGTTCTCAGAAGCAATCAGCTCAATATGAGAATTCTGACGGGCAAGCTCTGCCTGAATTAAATCCGCTATTTCTTTGTCAACCAGTTCGATTTCCTGTAATGAATACATGATTCATCCTCCTAGTAATTATTTTGAACTCTACTTCAAAGTTAATGAGGATTATACTCTATTATCCTCTTTGTGTCAACCCCAAAAAGACAAATGTCCGTGAGAGAAAATACATCTCAAAAAAAATATCATATCAATAAAATATTTTTTGACTAATTGCATGTAATTTGTTTTAATATAAATTAGGTAATTATATTTTCCGCCAGAGCAGACATCATTATTATTGATTAAAGGAGTTACTCTATGCGCAATTTTGAATACTATACCCCTACCAGGGTTATTTTTGGCAAGGATACCCACCTGCAGGCCGGTACCCTTTTAAAAGAACAGCAATGCGGCAGGGTTCTGATCCACTATGGCAGCAAAAGTGCCATCAATTCAGGACTTTTGCAGGAAATCACCGGTTCCCTTGAGGAAGCAGGCATTTCCTACGTAACACTGGGAGGCGTTGTACCCAATCCCCGCCTCTCCAAAGTATATGAAGGCATCGCTCTCTGCCGCCGGGAAAACGTAGATTTCATCCTGGCAGTTGGCGGAGGAAGCGTAATCGATTCTGCAAAAGCCATTGGCTATGGAGTTGCCAACCCGGAAACAGATGTGTGGAACTTCTTTACACGTACCGCTTCTCCCAAAGCATGTCTTCCCATTGGTGTAGTGCTTACCATCGCCGCTTCGGGAAGTGAAATGAGCGGTTCCTGTGTGATCACCAACGAAAAGGGATGGCTGAAACGCAGCAGTGCAAGAAGCGCACTCTGCCGTCCTAAATTTGCGATCCTCAACCCCAGGCTTACCTACACTCTGCCGCAGTATCAGACAGAAAGCGGCTGTGTGGATATATTAATGCATACCATGGAACGGTATTTTGTCAATATTGAAACTATGGAGATTACCGACAGCATCAGTGAAGCTCTGATGCAGACCGTAATATACAATGCACGTATCCTGATGAAGGAGCCTGGCAATTACAATGCACGGGCAGAAATCATGTGGGCAGGCAGTCTTTCCCACAATGGCCTTACAGGCTGCGGCACTGCCGGAGGAGACTGGGCATGTCATCAGATGGAGCACGAGCTGGGCGGTATGTTCGACGTTGCCCACGGTGCCGGTCTTGCAGCGCTCTGGGGAAGCTGGGCGCGATACGTATATAAAGAAAATCCTGAGCGTTTTGCACAGTTTGCCACCAATGTGTTCGAAATTCCCTGTGGAACTGATTTTGAAAAAGCTGCGCTTGCCGGCATTGAGGCAATGGAAGATTTCTTCCGTTCTGTGGAGATGCCCACAAATCTCCATGAGCTTGGCCTGGAGCTGACAGACGAACAGATCCATGAGCTTGCCTTTAAATGCAGCTTTGAGGATACCCGCACCATTGGTGTATTTCAGCAGCTGAACATGAAAGATATCGAAAAAATATATACAGCAAGTCGTTGAATTGATGCTTGCATTTCCCGAAAGATTATGGTAGTATTGCTTGTGTGGCGTTCTGCCATATGCCCAGATAGCTCAGTTGGTAGAGCAGAGGACTGAAAATCCTCGTGTCGCTGGTTCGATTCCGGCTCTGGGCATTGCTTATCAGCTCATGACTTTATGTTATGAGCTTTTTGTTTTATCCTAAACATAGTAAGCTTATAAGAAAAGAATCGTAACTAGGAAAGTACTGAACAGTTACAAAGAACCAGAAGAAAGGACTGAGAATCATGAAATTAGAATCCAAATGCCTCCATGCAGGCTACACCCCTTCCAAAGGTGAACCATGTGCTCTGCCTATCTATCAAAGCACCACCTTCAAATACGATACCACAGACGAGATGGGGCAGCTTTTCGACCTGAAAGCAGACGGTTATTTTTATACACGCCTGCAAAACCCCACTAATGATGCAGTAGCTGCAAAGATCGCAGCGCTGGAAGGCGGCGTGGCTGCCCTTCTGACCTCCTCCGGACAGGCCGCAAATTTCTATGCCGTATTTAATATCTGTGAGGCAGGCGACCATATCGTAGCTGCATCCACCATCTACGGCGGTACATTTAATCTTCTGTCTGTCACCTTCAAAAAACTGGGAATCGACTGTACTTTTGTGGATACAGATGCCAGCGAAGAAGAAATCGCAGCAGCTTTTCGTCCCAACACCAAGGTTCTGTTTGCAGAAACCATTGCCAACCCTGCTCTGGTAATTCTGGATATCGAAAAGTTTGCAAAAGTGGCTCACAGCCATCAGGTTCCGCTGATCGTTGACAACACTTTTGCCACTCCGGTAAACTGCCGTCCTTTTGAGTGGGGTGCTGATATCGTTACCCATTCCACCACTAAATACATGGACGGACACGGTCTTCAGGTAGGCGGTGCCATTGTTGACAGCGGCAATTTTGACTGGGAAGCCTGCGGACATAAGTATCACGGTCTGACAGAGCCGGATGAATCCTATCACGGAGTTGTCTATACAAAACAGTTTGGAAATAAGGCATATATCACAAAAGCCACCTCTCAGCTTATGCGTGATCTTGGCTCCATTCCTTCTCCCATGAACTGCTTCCTGCTGAATATCGGTCTGGAAACACTCCCGCTGCGTATGGAACGACACTGCTCCAACGCACAGAAGGTTGCAGAATTCCTGAATGCTCATGAGAAGGTATCTTCTGTGAGCTTTGCCGGTCTACCCGGTGACAAATATCATGAACTGGCTCAGAAATATATGCCAAAAGGCACCTGCGGTGTAATCTCCTTTGAATTAAACGGAGGACGTGATGCGGCTGTCCGTTTCATGGACAGTCTGGAAATGGCCAATATTGCCACTCATGTAGCAGCATCAAAGACCATGGTTCTTCACCCGGCCAGCCACACCCATCGCCAGATGAACGATGCACAGCTTACCGAAGCCGGTGTTTCTCCTGGAATGATTCGACTTTCCGTAGGAATCGAGCATCCGGATGACATTATCGAAGATCTTACAAAAGCACTGGAAAATGCCTGATATTTAACCCTTTACACAAAGCAGGCTGCCGCAAAATCAAGCTGCGAAGTTCCAAATACAGAAACTTCGCACCTGATCATTGCGGCAGCCTTTTATTCGTTCTGTAATCTATTCCTGAAGAAGATATACATCTGTATAATATACTCCCAGGCTTTCTCCTTCCTCATGTGTAGCCACGTAAATATCAATGCAGTTGGTCTTGATGGCACCGCCGCAGTCTTCGGCAACGTATACCTGACCGTTTATGACTACCTTCGATCCATAGGGGATCTGGGTGGGATCTACGGCTATGGTATGATTTGTTGTAGCTGTTACTCCTGTGGATGTGATACCGTTTGCCCATGGTCCGCAGCAGATACTGCACGGACAGTAATGGGTAATCCTGAAATTCCCAAGATTTACCAGAACCGCATCAGAAGAAACAGAGACAGGATTTCCCACCTGAACGCCATTTACCACAGAGCTGGAGCCTTCTCCCACCTGCTCAACCGCATCGGAAAAGATTCCCTCGCCTTCACTTTTGTGAATCGTTCCTTCTTCCTCCTCTGTATCCAGTACTTCACCCTCATCACTGGAAGCCACCTGTACTGCTTCTCCCTCCAGAACACTGGTGGGAATGTATCCTATTTTTCGATTTTCCTCTTCATCCAGATAGTAAATCCGGCTCCATATATCATTGACTGTAGCCGTTCTCTCCACCTGATCCTGCTCCAGTACCTCTCCCACGATTTCTCCATCCTTCCGGCTTGGATAATCCAGGATATTGCTGTCTGCAATAACTGTGGGGGTATCATTCACACTCTTCAGAAGGCTCTTCTCGCTTAACGAGGAATTGGGAACATAGCCCGTACACTGGTCTTCTTCCTTTCCATATATCACTTTGCTCCATCCGTTGTCACAGACACCTACACGCTGCATTTTCGCCCCAAGAAGAACATTCTTAACCTTTTCACCATTCTCTCCCGGTGTAGAGCGAATCTGAACATATTTGGTCGTTACATAAAGTGTATCCTCTCTGGCTACCACGTTAACTGTATTCCCGTTGCCATCGTCCGTCTGAAACTGCTGCGGTGTCTTTCCATCCTGTTTATACATGTTGATCACATCATCATAATCCGGCATCTGAGCCCATACACAGGAAGATGTAAGAAAAACAGCCGCACACAGCAGTACTGCCATAAATCTATTTCTCATACTCTCGCCTCTCTTTCATTCTTCCATATCATAGCACACTCCTCTTTTATTTTCAATTTTGACTCACGGATTTAGATTTTTTTAAGAAATAAAAAATAAAAATATTTTTTTGAATTTACTATTGACTTTCCTGTATAAATGAGGTATTATAATCAAGCAGTCGCGAAAAAGTGAATACATAAGATGCGATAGTGGCGTAGTTGGTAACGCGCGACCTTGCCAAGGTCGAGACCGCGGGTTCGAGCCCCGTCTATCGCTCTCAGGACTCTGATTTCAGAGTCCTTTTTTGTTGTAAGGCTTTATACCCGCTTTCCTGTTATACGTCTATTATCATTAGGGGGCTGCCTCAAATCAAAGGCAGCCCCAGGCATTTTCCATATAGACGATTATTAATGATGGAACAGACGGATTCCGGTAAATGCCATTACCATTCCATATTTATTACATGTTTCAATTACCGCATCATCACGAACAGATCCGCCCGGTTCAGCAATATATTTCACACCGCTCTTCTTTGCACGTTCAATATTATCGCTGAAGGGGAAGAACGCATCAGAACCAAGAGTTACGTCTGTAAGCTGATCCAGCCATGCACGTTTTTCCTCCCGGGTAAATACTTCCGGTTTTCTGGTAAATGTCTTTTCCCATGCACCATCTGACAGCACATCCATATATTCCTCACCAATATATACATCAATGGCATTGTCACGTTCCGCACGGCTGATGCTATCTTTAAATGGAAGCTCCAGTACCTTTGGACACTGACGCAGGAACCAGTTATCTGCTTTCTGGCCGGCAAGACGTGTGCAGTGAACACGTGACTGCTGCCCGGCACCTACACCGATTGCCTGGCCATCCTTTACAAAACATACGGAATTGGACTGAGTATATTTGAGAACAATAAGGGAAATCTTCATATCGCGTTTTGCTTCTTCAGAAAGCTCTTTGTTCTCAGTCACAATATTGGAAATCAATTCATCATCAATGGCAAGCTCCTGTCTGCCCTGTTCAAAAGTAATTCCGAATACTTCCTTATGTTCCAGCGGAGCCGGTACATAATCCGGATCAATTTCAATAACGTTATAGTTGCCTTTCTTTTTCTGTTTCAGAATTTCCAGTGCTTCCTCTGTATATCCCGGCGCGATCACTCCGTCGGAAACCTCACGCTTAATCAGCATAGCTGTATCCTTGTCGCAGACATCGGAAAGTGAGATAAAATCACCAAAAGAAGACATTCTGTCAGCGCCGCGCGCTCTTGCATAAGCACATGCCACAGGAGAAAAGTTTTTCCATTCCATATCATCCACCCAGTAGATCTTTGCAAGTGTTTCTGTCAGAGGTGTGCCAATGGCAGCACCTGCAGGAGAAACGTGTTTAAAGGATGTTGCTGCTGGAACACCTGTTGCTTTTTTCAGGTCTCTAACTAGCTGCCAGCCATTAAAAGCATCCAGAAAATTAATATATCCCGGACGTCCGGAAAGAACTTTGATCGGAAGCTCCTCCCCGTTTGCAAGATAAATTTTTGACGGTTTCTGATTTGGGTTACATCCGTATTTTAATTCTAATTCTTTCATGACAGCTCTCCTTTATTTATTCTTGTTGATGATCTTCGTATCATATTTTCCGGTTGCGATATCAATATAACGAACAAACAGAGATACCTTATTTTCTGCGTTTAAGCTGTTCCACAGCATCTCTGTGAAAGCCTCCATATCATCCGGGATTTCCACACGTTTTGGCTCGCCTTCAAAGCTTGGAAGAGGATTTCCATCGCATTTATAAGTATGAATAAAATGACCTTCCCCTGCAAGAGGATTCTCGTAAGAGAATGTATATCTGCAGCAGTTTTCCGGATTTCCGTTGCTGCTTTTTAAGATAGACATACTGTATGTATAGTTTGCGTCCTTCACTTCCATTATACCGGAAATACGCGGAGTATAATTGGGACTGTCCGGCTCAAATTCACGGCTTCTTAAAGACTGTTCAAAGGTCATCTGAGCTTTCAGACCGTCATATACCGTATCCGTCTGATCGCCGTTTGTTACAATTGTAGTATCTCCCAATACACGTACCGGAGCATAGATGATCAGGCTTGGATCTGTCAGTTTGGAAGGATCAAATGCCTGTGTACGAATTCCTTCTCCTTCTTCCACAAATACTCTGTTTCTGCTGTTTTCGCTTCTGCCCATAATAAAATAGGCAGTTACAGCTTTTGTTCCATCCGCAGAACGTCCGATCACAATTCCTCTTCCCGGGTATGAGTTTCCCTGCAGTTCTTTTTCCAGTGATAACATTTCCATAGTCCTCTTCTCCTTTTTTGTTTTTAATATGAAACGAAAAAACGCCTGAGTAGCCCTTAAAATTCAGGCTGCCCAGGCGGTCGGCTCAACTTGTACTGCACTCCCTGTAGGTAACCCTACCTTCCGCCAGTCATGCAGCCATTTTTTATTCTTTCAATCAGTTTTCTCTCAGACGGATTTTTTCTGTTCTGTATGGCACCTTAATAATTATTTGTCATCCACACTATAGTTAGGTGCCTCTTTTGTAATATGGATATCATGTGGATGTGATTCCTTCAGAGATGCAGCGGAAATCTTGATGAACTTGCCGGTTGTCTTCAGCATTTCAATATTCTCCGCACCACAGTATCCCATACCGGAACGTAAGCCGCCCATTAACTGGAATACAGTATCTTCCACATGGCCTTTGTATGCCACACGGCCTTCCACACCTTCCGGAACAAGCTTCTTGGCATCCTCCTGGAAATAACGGTCTTTACTTCCGTTCTCCATAGCAGCAATGGAGCCCATTCCGCGGTATACTTTATATTTTCTGCCCTGATATAACTCAAATGTTCCCGGACTCTCGTCACAGCCTGCAAAGATGCTTCCCATCATGCAGACATTTGCGCCTGCAGCGATAGCCTTTGTAACATCTCCGGAATATTTAATGCCGCCGTCTGCGATGATCGGAATACCAAAACGATTCGCCACTTCATAGCAGTCCATAACAGCTGTGATCTGCGGAACACCGATACCTGCAACAACACGTGTTGTACAGATGGATCCCGGTCCGATACCAACCTTTACGGCATCCACACCAGCATCAATAAGAGCTTTTGTAGCTGCACCGGTTGCCACGTTTCCTGCGATAACCTGCAGATCCGGATATGCTGCCTTAATCTCTCTTACTGCCCTTAAAATATTCTCTGAATGTCCGTGAGCAGAGTCCACAACGATAACATCCACAGCAGCCTTTACAAGTCTCTCCACACGTGCCAGCACGTTGGCGGTGATTCCTACAGCAGCACCGCAGAGAAGACGTCCCTGAGCATCTTTTGCTGCCAGAGGATATTTAATCTGTTTCTCGATATCTTTAATGGTAATGAGGCCTTTAAGATTAAAATCTTTATCAACAATGGGTAATTTTTCTTTACGGGATTTCGCAAGGATCTGCTTTGCTTCCTCCAGAGTAATTCCTTCTTCAGCAGTGATCAGGTTTTCTGAAGTCATACATTCGCTGATTTTTTTGCTGTAGTCTGTCTCAAATTTAAGATCACGGTTGGTAATGATTCCCACCAGCCTGCCGTTTTCTGTAATCGGAACACCAGAGATACGATATTTTGCCATAAGACTGTCAGCATCTTTCAGCGTGTGATCAGGTGATAAATAGAAAGGATCGGTAATAACGCCGTTTTCAGAACGTTTTACTTTATCTACTTCATCTGCCTGCGCTTCAATCGTCATATTTTTATGAATAATACCAATTCCGCCCTGACGCGCCATGGCAATGGCCATTCTGTGCTCTGTGACGGTATCCATTCCCGCACTCATCAGCGGAATGTTCAGTTTTACCTTTTTTGTTAAATATGTGGTAACATCAACCTGATTCGGAATTACCTTTGAATACGCCGGAACTAACAGTACGTCATCAAAGGTAATGCCTTCTCCGATAATAGTACCCATTGCATTTCCTCCCTTGTATATTTTGAATAGTTGTTCTGAGTTTGTTCCATAGTGTAACAAAAATCAGAAAATGTGTCAATCCAAAAAAACTTTTGATGGAGCAGAATTTTTTATTGCTTTTGCCATATTTTCATCAGGTTCGATAATGATCATGCAGGATTCTTTCTCATTTCTGGTCACAACACCATATCGTTTATTCTTCTCGTTTCCGGAAGAAAAATCAAGCACTTTCAGCTTCTGATTGTTTTTGTAGTAATCCAGACGGTGAGAATCCATGGGGGCCACAATATCTGTTTCCGAAAGGCGGAAGGATCCGGCCTTTTTTCTTTTTGATTTTGCCATGATCATATCTATATCCATTTCCCCGTTTACAAACAGATATTCATATTCCAGATCTGTTTTCGGAATAATAAACAGATAAGATACAACACCCAGTATAATCGCCGGGAGCAGTGCCAGCGGATGAATAAACAGTCCGGCCAGAACCAGAAGAGCCGTAAATCCGATGGCTCCCACTTTAATCAGGTTGTCTTTCATTGTTTTTTCTTTTTTTACCAGTAATTCCGAATATAAATCGCTCATTACATTTCTCCTTTCCGGTATGGATGATTTACTTTTCAAGAACGCCTCAAATCATTATATCATAAAACGGAACTTACGTCACAGACGTAAGCTCCGTCAATTTGTAAAACTTCTGGATATATTTTTTACATCATGCCCATTCCCGGATTTCCTGCAGGCATAGCCGGTGCATCTTCTTTAATGATTGCAACAACAGATTCTGTTGTCAGAAGAGTAGATGCCACACTTGTTGCGTTCTGCAGAGCACTTCTGGTAACTTTAGCCGGATCAAGGATGCCGCTGCCTACCATATCAACATATTCTTCTTTCAAAGCATCGAATCCGATTCCTGCTTCAGATTCTCTTACTTTGTTAATGATAACTGCACCTTCCAGTCCTGCATTTGCTGCAATGTGGAACAGAGGAGCTTCCAGTGCTTTCAGGATGATACCTGCACCTGTTTTTTCATCGCCCTCCAGAGAAGCTGTCAGTTTTGCAACTTCCTTGGATGCATGGATGTATGCGGAACCGCCACCTGCAATAATGCCTTCCTCAACGGCTGCTCTTGTTGCTGCCAGTGCATCCTCCAGACGAAGTTTTGCTTCTTTCATTTCGGTCTCTGTTGCTGCACCGACACGGATAACAGCTACGCCGCCTGCCAGTTTTGCAAGTCTTTCCTGTAATTTTTCTTTATCAAATTCAGATTTTGTCTCTTCGATCTGTTTGCGGATAAGTGCAACACGGTTTTCGATATCTGCCTTGTTTCCAAGACCGTCAACGATAACAGTATTCTCCTTTGCAACCTTAACGGATTTTGCACGTCCCAGCTGAGCCAGTGTTGCTTCTTTCAGGTCAAGACCAACTTCTTCGGAGATAACCTGTCCGCCTGTAAGAACTGCGATATCCTGAAGCATTTCTTTTCTTCTGTCGCCATATCCAGGAGCTTTTACAGCTACTACCTGGAATGTTCCTCTTAATTTATTAACGATCAGAGTGGTAAGAGCTTCACCTTCAATATCTTCTGCAATGATCAGAAGTTTGGCGCCGGACTGTACAACCTGCTCCAGAAGAGGAAGGAGCTCCTGAATGTTGCTGATCTTCTTGTCTGTGATCAGGATATACGGATCGTCAAGGACCGCTTCCATTTTCTCTGTATCTGTTGCCATATATGCGGAAATATATCCACGGTCAAACTGCATACCTTCTACAAGGTCAAGCTCCGTATGCATGGTCTTGGATTCTTCTACAGTGATAACACCGTCGTTGGAAACCTTTTCCATTGCGTCTGCAACAAGCTGTCCAACTTCCTCATCGCTTGCGGAAATAGCTGCAACGTTTGCGATCTGTTCCTTGCTGCTGATCTTCTGGCTCATGGAGCGAATAGCTTCTACAGCTGTCTCTGTTGCTTTTTTCATACCTTTTCTTAAGATAATCGGATTTGCTCCTGCTGCCAGGTTTTTCATTCCTTCATTTACCATTGCCTGTGCAAGAACTATTGCAGTTGTAGTTCCGTCACCGGCAACATCATTTGTCTTGGATGCAACTTCCTTGATAAGCTGTGCACCCATATTCTCAAAATGATCTTCCAGTTCAATTTCCTTTGCGATAGTTACACCATCATTGGTGATAAGCGGAGCACCGAATGGTTTGTCGAGAACAACATTTCTTCCTTTCGGTCCAAGGGTTACTCTTACAGTATCTGCTAACTGGTTTACACCGCTTTCCAGTGCGGCTCTTGCCTCTGCGCCAAATTTAATTTCTTTTGCCATGATTTCAACGTCCTCCTGTATTATTTCACTACTGCTAAGATGTCATTCTGTTTTACGATAATATATTCTGTTCCGTCCAGCTTTACTTCTGTTCCGGCATATTTGGAGTAAATTACCTGATCGCCAACAGAAACTTCCATCTTTACTTCTTTACCGTCAACAACACCGCCGGGGCCAACTGCGATTACCTCAGCCTGCTGCGGTTTTTCCTGAGCCTGTCCCGGCAGAACAATACCGGATTTTGTTGTCTCTTCTGCTTCGATCTGTTTTAATACAACTCTGTCACCTAATGGTACTAACTTCATATCTATGTCCTCCTTTATTTTCCTGTCTTATAGGTTGCTAGCACTCATTTCACTCGAGTGCTAATCACTGTTCTTATATTATTTAATTCCTCTCTTTTCTGCAACCCCAATTACAACTACAATATATATATTATTCTTATTATTACTCTTTTATTCTCTTTTTTTCTCTTGTTTTCTCACTTTCTAAATTTTTATTCTGTTCAAAATAACAAAATCATCATGGCCACATCCTCGTGGAACATTTCCGGTAACAAAAAAGCTGCCCCCGCTTTGAGACAGCTTTTGTACTATATAATTCTTTTTCAGGAACGCATTCCTCCGTTTTTGCTGCGCTGAGCTTTGATTTCTTCCAGCTCATCAAAAATAACTTCATTCAGAACCTTGATATAGGTTCCCTTCATTCCCGAAGAACGGGATTCAATAACGCCGGCACTCTCAAACTTACGAAGTGCATTAACGATTACGGAACGGGTAATTCCCACACGGTCAGCTATTTTGCTGGCAACCAGGATTCCTTCTTCCCCATTCAGTTCGTCAAAGATATGGATAATTGCCTCCAGTTCCGAAAACGACAGCGTATTAAATGCAGATTTTACCACCTGCTGTTTACGGTCCTCCTCGGCATTTTCCTCATGAACTGCGCGCATCATTTCCAGACCTACCACTGTAGTTCCATATTCACTGACTATGATGTCCTCAATATCATAAGGCTTGTCACTTCGGTACATGAAAACAGTTCCCAGACGTTCACCTGCAATATCGATGGGATTGATAATACCCTGATAATTACTGGATGCACGTTCAAACCCCAACGTCTGGAGATTGACATTTTCTTTCGTAGACAAAACACCCAAAAACCGTTCATTCAGAAGATTATCAATGTATCCGCCCACCTTGTCCTCGATAAGCTCTGTGATCTCTTCCACTCCGGGGCAAAGACTGACGCCCAGTACCTTTCCTTTCTTACTGAGTACCAAAATGTTTGAACTCAAAGTTTCCATCAATACCTGACAGATATCATTGAACACTACCTTGCTGGAACTGCTGTAATGAAGAAGCTTGTTGATCTTTCTTGTTTTATCCAACAACTGAACGCTCATTTTGTCCTCCTTCCTCCTTTGTCTATCAAGTGAGAGTTTTTCTACTCTAATACTACACTCTTTAAATTATTTTTACAAGTGATTTTTACAATTTTTTATTTTAATCACGTTTTTCAGAAAATATTATTATTTCAGGTCTATTGTAAAAAATCATCTTTTTATATACTGCAGCATTTTTCAGACAAAAAAGGATGCAGCAAAATCACATAGAATTCTACTGCATCCCCTTTATTTTTATTTGTCTTCGCCGCTCAGACCGTCTTCATCATTCTGCTTTTTCTTTTGTTCCACATACCCGCAGGTTTCCTGACTGCAGAGAAGCTTATTCCCTTTCTCCAGCATATAACTTCCGCACACCGGACATTTCTGTGTGGAAGGCTTCTGCCAGGACATAAAATCGCAGTCTGGATTATCTTCGCAGCCGTAATATTTCCGGCCCTTTTTTGTCTTCTTCAGTACGATATCCTTCCCGCATTTTGGACAGGGAACACCGATCTTCTCATAATAAGGCTTTGTGTTACGGCATTCCGGGAATCCCGGACAAGCCAGAAATCTTCCGTGAGGGCCGTACTTGATAACCATGTTCCGACCACAGCTTTCACAGACCACATCCGTTTCCTCATCCTGAATATCCACTTTCTCAAGCTCTTCTTCCGCCTCTTTTACACTGGCCTCCAGATCCGGGTAAAAATTACGCACCACTGTCTTCCACTGCACTGTACCGGCTTCCACACAGTCCAGCAGTCCTTCCATTGTTGCTGTAAAATTCACATCCACAATACTAGGAAAAGCCTGTTTCATAATATTATTAACCACTTCGCCAAGCTCTGTGACATACAGGTTTTTCTGTTCTTTGGCCACATAGCGACGGCTGATGATCGTAGTGATCGTTGGTGCATAAGTACTTGGACGTCCGATTCCCAGTTCCTCCATGGTCTTGACAAGAGAAGCTTCTGTGTAATGAGCCGGAGGCTGTGTAAAATGCTGTTCCGGCTTAAGCTGCTGAAGAGTCAGCTTCATTCCCTTCTCCAGCCGCTGATGCAGTACATTTCCTTTCTTATCATCCTCTTCGTCGGAATACACCGAAAGAAAACCGTCAAAAGCAATTTTGGAGGCTGAAACGGTAAAATAATATTCTCCTGCGCTGATTTTTACAGAGACTGTCTCATAGCGTGCTGCCGCCATCCGGCTTGCAGCAAATCTCTTCCAGATCAGCTGATATAAACGGAACTGATCCCTGCTCAGTGATTCCTTCATCATGGCAGGTGTTCTGCTCAGCGATGTGGGGCGAATGGCCTCATGGGCATCCTGGATCTTCTGCCCCTTCTTTGCCACCTTTTCCTCAGTGGAAACATACTGTGCACCATATTGCTCCGTAATATATTCTCTTGCAGCCTGATCTGCCTCTTCCGAAATACGTGTGGAATCAGTTCGAAGGTAGGTAATAACACCCACAGTTCCGTTTCCCTTAATATCAACACCCTCATAGAGCTGCTGTGCAAGACGCATGGTCTTCTGAGTTGAAAAACTCAGCGTTTTAGACGCTTCCTGCTGCAGCGTACTGGTAGTAAAAGGAAGCGGAGCATTCTTTACACGTTCACCGTATTTTACTTCGCTTACCACAAATTCACAGTTCTCCAGCTCTTTCTGAAGAGCATCCATTTCCTGGCGGTTATGGATTGCCATTCGTTTATCTTTACCGTAGAATCTGGCCTCCAGAGGTTTTTTCTCCCCTTCTATGCCAAAAACTCCATCAAGGCTCCAATATTCCTCCGGAATAAAAGAGTTGATCTCTTCTTCCCGGTCACAGATAATGCGAAGCGCCACTGACTGGACACGGCCGGCACTCAGTCCTCTTTTGACCTTTGCCCAGAGAACCGGACTGATACGATAACCAACCATTCTGTCCAGCATTCGCCTGGTCTGCTGTGCATCTACCAAAGACATATCAATAGATCTGGCCTGTTTTATGGAAGCCTTCACCGCCGTCTTCGTAATCTCATTGAAGGTGATCCGGTGCATTTTCCCGGGATCCTCTTTTAATGCCTGCATCAGATGCCAGGAGATTGCTTCTCCCTCACGGTCAGGGTCAGTTGCCAGATAAATCTTATCTGCTTTTTTGGCTGCTTTGCGCAGCTTTGCTAACAGCTCACCCTTTCCTCTGATGGTTATATATTTCGGTTCATAATCATTCTCAACATCAATTCCAAACTGGCTCTTGGGGAAATCACGAACATGTCCGTTGGAAGCTTCCACATCGTAGTTAGAGCCAAGAAACTTCTTAATTGTTTTTACTTTTGCAGGTGATTCCACTATCACCAGATATTTCGCCATGTAACCTCTCCTAAATCTATTGCCTTTTTTAATGATCTTTGTCTCTGCTACCGACTTTTCTCTGCCTCAGGCTTTTCTGAAAAACTGCATGGCACTTTCTCCGGCAAGCCCCATCAGCTCCAGTTCCATCAAAAGGCTGCTGGTTTTTGCCGCCGAAAAACCTGTTTTCTGAATAAAATACTCCAGGCTTTGAGGTCGTAAATCGAGACAACTATACACCAAATCCAAATCACTTGCAAGTACTAACTGATTATTTTTTTCTTCCTGTTTTTCCTTTTCAGGCGAAATTCCCCACTCTGCCAGAATTATTTCCGGACAGAAAGCAATCCCCGCCCCATCATATATGAGTTTGTGGCAGCCCAGACTTAAAGCATCTCCCACTGCACCGGGAACAGCATAAACTGCTTTTCCCTGCTCCAGAGCATATCCCGCAGTAATCAGAGAGCCGCTTTTCTCCCTTGCCTCCACAACCAGCACTACATCTGAAAGCGCACTGATGATCCTGTTTCTTGCCGGAAAAAAATATGCTCTGGGAGAAGTTCCCGGCGGATACTCGCTGATGATTCCACCCTCCTGCAAAATTCTCCGGTACGTCCCTCTGCCGGATTTTGGATAACAGATGTCCACGCCATTTCCCATTACTGCAAAAGTGGGCATACTGCCCTCCAGTGCTCCTTTATGCCCCTCCGCATCTATTCCGCCGGCAAGTCCGCTGATCACCTGTACGCCTGCGCTGCTTAAAGCCTTCGCAAAGGAAAAAGCCTGTACTCTCCCATATATACTGCAGTTTCTCGCCCCCACAATAGCTGCCGTAGGAATATCATCGCTTGGAAGCCTTCCTATATAATAAAGCTTATCCGGCATATTTGGCAGGTTTTTCATCCTTTTTGGATATTCCCTGCTGTTCTTATCTATGCAGCAAATCTCTTTTTCATGAGTTTCTTCCATATAAAATACCACCACTCCTTAACTTTATACATAATTTCATGACCAGTATTTTTTATCAAAAATCCGGTAGGACAACGCTTCTGTTACGTGACTGACATGAATGTCCTTCTCTCCCTCCATATCTGCAATCGTTCTGGCCACTTTCAGCAATTTATGATAGGCGCGGGCACTGAACTGCATTTTATCATAAGCCTTTGCCAGCATTGCCCTGGCATCTGCTGTCATCGTGCAATATTTCGTTATCTGATTCCCTTTCAGCTCACCGTTAAAACAGATATTTTCTTTTTTATAACGTTCCTGCTGGATCTGATAGACCTGTTTGACCCGACATCGGATTTCCCGGGAGGTCTCTCCCTTTCTGCCGGACTGCATCTGCACAAAGGGTACCACCGGAACATCGGTACAGATATCGATCCTGTCCAGAAGCGGCTGACTGATTTTTCCCAGATAAAAATTCACCTCTCCTCTGCTGCACCGACAGCGGTTCATATCCGGATAATAACCACAAGGACAGGGATTCATTGCAGCAGCCAGCATAAAGTTTGCAGGGAAACGGTATGTTCCGCTTGTCCTCGAAAGACAGATTTCCTTATCCTCCAGGGGCTGACGCAAAATTTCCAGACTTCTCCTGGAAAATTCCGGCATTTCATCCAAAAACAGCACACCTCTGTGTGCCAGCGTGATCTCTCCGGGTTTCGGATTTTTTCCTCCGCCCGACAAAGACTGCGGCGAGCTGGTATGATGAGGATTTCGAAAAGGCCTTTTGCTCACCAGCGGAGCTTTTTTCGACAGACAGCCTGCAATACTGTATATCTTTGTCAGCTCCAGGCGCTCCTCAAAATCCAGTTCGGGCATGATCGTCGGCAGCCTTCTGGCAATCATGGTCTTCCCCGTTCCCGGAGGACCGATAAGAAGTATATTGTGAAAGCCGGATACTGCAATTTCTGCCGCTCTTTTTGCGCCCTCCTGTCCGTATATATCCTGAAAATCAAGTATTTCCTCTGTCACAGATTCTTCCTGGAAAATTTCATTATCCACATATTTTTCCGGTTCCTTCAGACATTTCATCATTTCATTTATCGAATGCACACCTATGACCGGCATATCCTGTACAAGCCTCCCCTCCGGAAGATTATCATACGGAATCACACAAAAACGGCAGCCCCATTCCCTTGCTTTGATCACAGAGGGAAGCACAGCAGAAACAGGATGTATTTCTCCGTTCAGCCCGATTTCTCCTAACATCATAACCGAATCCAGACACCGTGGCTCCAGAATTCCCGAGGCTGCCAGCACAGAAGCTGCCACCGGCAGATCAAATCCGGCGCCTTCTTTTTTTATGTCTGCCGGGAGAAAATTAACCGTTACCCGTTTTGGAGGCAGACTGATTCCATTATTTTTCAATGCCGTACGTACCCGGTCCTGTGCCTCTTTTACCTGAGCCGAAGGAAAACCAACCATAGTAAAAGACGGAAGGCCGTCACTGACATCTGCCTCCACCTGAATCTGACAGACATCCATTCCGCGGATTGCTGTCGATAACACATTTGCAAACAAATGCAATCTCCTTTCCGCGTTACATCCTGTGTCCCCGACAGTCACAGAACAACGCTGTATTTTATTAACTTTCACCGGAATATCCGGCAGTTTTGGAATAAAAACAGGGATTTTGAGACAGAAAATGTCTCTTGAGAACAGAAAATTATAGTATTCAAAAACCATTATAGTCCATTTTGGTCTGATTTGCAATAGCTGAATTCTTTCTGATTTATACTGAGGTAACGAAAGGAGTGATGATGTGAAATTTCAACGAATTCAGGATTTGCGAACAGATGCAGATTTGTCACAAAAGCAGATCAGTGAAATACTGCACATTAGTCAGCGTTCGTATTCCCACTATGAAACCGGCTCCCGCAACATTCCTATCGAAATGCTGATCAGGCTGGCCAATTATTATGATACCAGCATTGATTATCTGGTAGGACGAACAAATAAACGTAAATTTTCAAAATGAAAGAGCTGTTGCATAACTCATTCTGTGAAGTTATGCAGCAGCTCCTTCTTTCGTTTTACTGCCTTTCTTCCCATTCTACGATTTTCGATATATTGGCAAGCTCATATTCATTAAATATGCTGTCCTGCTGAGCATCAAAGGTATCCGCATCAATAGTTCCCTGGTACCAGGGTTTACTGTTGAAGTACTCAGCAATATAATCTGTCCGGAAAATACGGCCTCTCCGGGCATATATTTCGTTTTTTGCCAGTTCCAGATCTGCAGCAGATAATCCCGACAATTCCTCATCTGTAAGATATCGGCTGTCGCTGTCCGCAAAATAAAAATCTCCTCCTGCTGCCGGCTGCAGATTAGGTGCCACAGTTACTTCCGGTACAGGTGTTGGCGTTGCCTGAGTAACCGGCTGGGTCCTTGTCATAATACAGTTCACATGGGGATAAGAGCTGTCCTGCGTGGAAACCTTGGCATAAAGCTGTCCATTGTCAAAAACAAGGCTGCCGTTTATATATGCGCCCTGTGAATCGGTAAATTCAAGCTGTGCCGCATTTCCTGCCACTTCTGCTGTCACATCTGCATAGGACACCGCTGTACCGCTTCCGTCATTCTGACTGAAAGAAAAGCTTACATGATCCTGGCCGATATCATATATATTTATGGATGCCGTACCATCGGTGCTGTACCAGGAATCCCAGTAATCATCCGGATTAAAGGAAGAGCGTACCGTAATAGCCGGTGTAGGCGTCGGTGTAGCCGTTGGTACAGGTGTCGGTGTGGGAGAAATGGTAGGAACCGGCGTAGGTGTCAGCTTCGGAATCTTCTCCAGTGCTTCCAGTGCTGCCTGACGCTCCATTTCCTCTTTAACATTTTTTTTATGATGTGCAAGAAAAACAGCTGCAAGCCCCAGTATAAGAAAAATCCCAATCAGAACTGCCAGTAAAATCTTCAGTATTTTCCTTTTTTTCATTTGTATCACCCCTGATCAGTATATCCGTTTCCTATTCTGCGGCTGTAATTCACGTTTTTTATTCCTTACCGCTCCAGCAATAGGTGCAGAGTTTGCATGGTTCAATGTCAATGGATGCTTTCAAATCATCCAGACGATGATATTTCAGTGTTGTAAAATTCAATTCCCGGCGGATTTCTTCCAGCATCTCTTTATAATTGGAAGAATCAGGATTTGCATAATCTGCCAGAAGCTTTTCATCCACATTTTCTCCTTCACGTCTGGCAATCACACGTCTGGTAATCAGATCCATGTCTGATTTTGAGCGGGAGAAATTCAGATATTTGCATCCAAAAAGCAGCGGAGGACAAGCCGGACGGATATGAACCTCTTTCGCTCCGTTACTGTACAGAAATTCTGTAGTCTCTCTCAACTGTGTTCCGCGCACAATAGAGTCATCGATCATCAGAAGCTTCTTATCCTTGATCAGACGATGTACCGGAATCAGCTTCATTCTGGCAATAAGATTTCTCTGACTCTGCTGTGTGGGCATGAAAGAACGGGGCCATGTGGGAGTATATTTAATAAACGGACGGGCAAAGGGCACGCCGGAACGGTTTGCATAACCGATGGCATGGGCGATTCCGGAATCCGGAACACCGGCAACAATATCCGGGTCCACCTCTCCGGCATCACGCTGTGCAAGGATATCACCGCATTTATAACGCATTTCCTCCACATTCACACCTTCGTAGGTAGAAGTTGGATAGCCGTAATAGGTCCAGAGGAATGAACATATCCTCATTTCCTTTCCCGGCTCCTGCAGTGTTTCCACGCCTTCCGGAGTGATAAATACGATTTCTCCCGGTCCCAGTTCCTTTACATCTTCATAGCCCAGATTAACATACGCAAAGCTTTCAAAGGATGCACAGTATGCATCTTCTTTTTTTCCGATAATAAGCGGTGTTCTTCCCAGCCTGTCTCTGGCTGCAACCAGCCCTTCCGGTGTCAGGATCAGCATTGTCATAGAGCCTTTTATTATATCCTGCGCATAACGGATTCCTTCCACCATGGTGGGCTTCTGATTGATCAGCGAAGCAACCATTTCCGTAGGGTTAATACTTCCCCCGCTCATTTCCAGGAAATGTGTACAGCCACCTTTAAAGGATGTTTCGATCAGCTCATCCATGTTGTTGATTTTTCCCACTGTGGTAATGGCAAAATTGCCGAGATGGGAACGAACCAGCAGTGGCTGCGGCTCATTATCGGAAATACATCCTATTCCCAGTGTACCTTCCAGCTCAGCCACATCCCGGTCAAATTTTGTACGGAACGGAGAATTTTCTATGTTATGAATTGCACGGTCAAAGCCTTTTTTCTTATCATATACTGCCATTCCACCGCGTCTCGTACCCAGATGAGAATGATAATCAATTCCGAAAAACAAATCCAATACGCAACTGGATTTTGAAGCTACTCCAAAAATTCCACCCATTTTTCATAATCTCCTTTTGTCATTCAGTTAATCACAGGCTCATTATATTCGAGCCGGAAAAAGATGTAAAGAATAAATTATTTTTTCTCTTTAATAAGACCTTTGCGATACGCCTCCAGCAGCTGCTTCAACTCATGAATTCTCTCCTTCAGAGCTTTTCCCGTATCCGTATCTCCCACCAGTCGGCGCTGGGATGTATAACGCACTGCCACCCGGTTGGATACAATATCCTTCTCCTGCTCCACGGCCTTTTCTGCCGATGTAAAAGGCTCATGAGCAGAAAGAACAAGGCCGTAGGAGTTGTAAGTCAGTGTATAACCGGCAATTCCCGTTACCTTCTGATAAGCTCTGGAAAAGCCTCCGTCAATGACGATCACCTTTCCGTTGCATTTTACAGGACTCTCTCCATCACTCTGATGAACCGGCACATGACCGTTTATAATATGGCCTTCTTCTGCATCCAGACCAAATTCCTCCAGCATTCTGTTAACAACTGTTTCATTTTCCAGAAGATGATAATAAGCGTTCTTCTTCTCTTTGTGAGTCTCTTTATCCTCAATAAAATAGCGCTCGAAGGTTGTCATTTTATCTTTGCCGAACAGCGGAGAATTGGGTGCTGCCCAGATATACCACAGAATATCCTCACCCTTTTCCTTCTCGTCGGGATCTACAGAATAAAATGCTCTGCGGACATATTTTTCCAGTTCATCATACAACGCCTTTCCATGGAAAACCTTTCCATATACATTCACTTTCTTAAAGGTCCCATCCTCGTTTAACGGTATGCTGCCATGGAAAAGAAGATTTCCGTTATAAACAGTATAAAGCCCTCCTTTGTCCAGCAGAAGCCGTACGTGATTCTGCAGCTTGTCACAATTTCGAAAGCCTGAACAGAGACGCTCCATAACATCCGCTTCCGCCTCGGTAAGCTCATAGGGATGCTCCCAGTCAATGGTTGGAAAGTTTGTATCCCGCAGCGGATATTCCCCGCAATCCGGAAGATTGATGGTTCCTTTTTCCGGATCGATCCGATGAAGAAGACAGCGATTTTCCATATCGTATTCCGGATGCTTGTATAAAAGCTGGCCCTCCAGCTTAAACTGAATGATTGAGATCGCCTTATGCATTTTTCGCCCCAGTTCCTTTTCCAGCGCGTTATAATTGACCCCGCCCTTCAGTTCAAAAACTTCACACTCGTCATCTTTATAGACTTCCATGGCAAAGGTAGCCAGGGGCATCATATTAATACCATAGCCATCCTCCAGAATATCCAGGTTTCCATACCGGATACTGTTGCGGATCACCGTTGCCACACAGGCTCCCTGTCCTGCCGCTGCTCCCATCCAGACCACATCATGGTTTCCCCACTGGATATCAAGTGAATGGTAATTCATCAGCTTTTCCATGATGAAATGGGGTCCCGGACCACGGTCAAAAATATCTCCCAGAATGTGAAGATGATCTACCACCAGACGCTGGATCAGCTCTGCCAGTGCAATAATAAAATTCTCTGCCCTTCCAATATCAATGATCGTATTCACAATGGAATCGTAGTACGCTTCCTTATCAAGAACCTCCGTCTTTTCTGTAATCAGCTCCTCGATCACATATGCGTAATCCGCGGGAAGAGCCTTTCTGACTTTGGAACGGGTATACTTGGAGGCGGTGGTCTTACATACTTCGATCAGGCGATACAGAGTACTCTTATACCAGTTGTCCATATCCTCTTCTTCTTTTTTTACCAGCTCCATTTTCTCTCTGGGATAATAGATCAGCGTAGCCAGAGAACGTTTGTCGTGATTGCTGAGTGTGTGGCCAAATACGTCATCAATCTTTTTTCTCACTGCTCCGGAACCGTTTCTCAATACATGGGAAAACGCATCGAATTCTCCATGAAGATCTGAGAGAAAATGCTCTGTTCCTTTTGGCAGATTCAGAATTGACTGAAGATTAATGATCTCGGTGGATGCTTTGCCGATTGTCGGATAAAGCTCCGCCAGGCGCTGAAGATATTTCAGTTCTTCTTTCTTCATAATGTCTCCTTTTCCTTTACTGTTAACCGGTAAAATCGAACAGCGACATCTGATTTGACTGGGGAATATCTCCAAACAAATGCAGGTCATCCATCAGATCAATTACCGTTTTACTAACCTTTGTTCTGTCACGGAAATCATCCTTCGAAAGGAATATTCCCTGTTTCGCAGCTTCAACTACAGCATCGGCTGCTTTATCTCCCAGTCCTTCTATGGTGTCAAGAGCCGGCATCAGTTTATCTCCCACGATCTGGAAACGATGAGCTTTTGCTTTATATAAATCAATGGGAACAAAATCAAATCCCCTTGCATACATCTCCTGAACGATTTTCATATCTTTCAGTGTATCCTGCTCTTTTTTTGTGGCAGCATCTCCTTTTCTGCGGATTTCCGCCATGTAAAATTCCAGCCTTTCTTTTCCCATACACATCAGCTCATAAGAAAAGCTGGTGGCACGGATGCTGAAAAATGCAGCGTAATATGCCAGCGGATGATAGATCTTATACCAGGCAATACGGTAAGCCATCATAACATATGCTGCCGCATGGGCCTTTGGGAACATATAGGAAATCTGTTTACAGGACCAGATATACCAGTCCGGCACATTGTTTTCCTTCATGATCTCCTCCCACTCCGGCCGAAGTCCCTTGCCCTTCCGGACACTTTCCATGATGGTAAAGGCCTGACTGCTTTCCACCCCCATATTGATCAGATATCCCATAATATCATCACGGGTACAGATTGCAGTGGAAATTGTTGCAAGTCCTTCACTGATAAGCTTCTGCGCATTTCCCAGCCATACATTTGTTCCATGGGAAAGGCCGGAAATACGGATCAGATCAGAAAAACAGGTTGGTTTTGCCTCCTGAACCATCCCGATTACAAAATCTGTTCCAAACTCCGGAACTCCCAGACATCCCAGCGGACATCCTCCGATATCCTCCGGTTTGATTCCCAGTGCCTCCGTACTGGAAAACAGGGACATTACCTTCTTGTCATCCAGCGGAACATCCTTTGCATCTGTGTTGGTCAGATCCTCCAGCATACGAATGATCGTGGGATCATCGTGTCCCAGTATATCCAGCTTCAGAAGATTTCCGTCAATTGAATGATAATCAAAATGTGTGGTAATAATATCTGAATTCACATCATTTGCCGGATGCTGAACAGGAGTAAACTTCTCAATTTCCTCTCCATGGGGAAGTACAACGATTCCTCCGGGATGCTGACCTGTTGTACGACGGATACCCGTACAGCCCTGCACGATCCTGTTAATCTCACAGTACCGTTTTCTCTGGCCCCGCTCTTCAAAATAATTCTTCACATATCCGAAAGCTGTTTTCTCCGCAAGAGTACCGATGGTTCCTGCTTTAAAGGTGTGCCCCTCTCCGAAAATAACCTCTGTATATTTATGTGCCACTGCCTGATATTCACCGGAGAAATTCAGGTCAATATCCGGCTCCTTGTCGCCTTTAAATCCCAGGAATGTCTCAAAGGGAATATCGAACCCGTTTTTCTTCATCATGGTTCCGCATTTGGGGCATGCTTTATCCGGCATGTCGCACCCCACCTTGCCCACAAATTTTTTCACATCTTCCGAGTCAAAATCACTGTATTTACAGTTGGGGCATACATAATGGGGCGGCAGCGGATTTACCTCTGTGATTCCCGACATTGTTGCGGCAAAGGATGAGCCGACTGAACCTCTGGAGCCTACCAGATATCCATCTGAATTGGATTTCCATACCAGCTTCTGCGCAATAATATACATTACGGCGTAACCGTTTGAAATAATGGAATGCAGCTCTCTTGCCAGACGATCCTCCACGATTTTCGGCAGCGGATCCCCATATATTTCATGGGCCTTTTTATAACAGATATCTTTCAGATCCTGATCGGAATTCTCAATGACCGGAGGATATTTGTCCGGATGGATCGGTGATATTTTTTCTATCATATCTGCAATTTTGTTGGGATTAGTGATCACAACCTCCTCCGCTTTTTCGCTTCCCAGATAAGAAAACTCCTCCAGCATCTCTTCTGTGGTCCGCAGATAAAGCGGCGCCTGATCATCTGCATCACTGAATCCGTTTCCGGCCATAATGATTTTCCTGTAAATTTCATCCTGAGGATCCATAAAATGAACATCGCAGGTAGCTACCACAGGCTTATGAAACTGTTCGCCCAATTTGACGATCCTTTTATTCAGAGCAATCAGATCCTCTTCTGAATTCACTGTATCATTTTTTTCATCAGCGATCATGAAACGGTTATTACCAATCGGCTGGATCTCCAGATAATCATAAAACTTCACCAGCCGGGAGATTTCCTGTTCCGGAGCATTGCGCAGCAGCGCCTGATACAGTTCCCCCGCTTCACAGGCACTTCCGATGATCAGCCCCTCCCGGTGCTTTTCGAATACACTTTTGGGTACTCTGGGACGTCTGTGATAATATTTCAGATGAGACTGACTGACCAGCTTATACAAATTGATCCTGCCTGTTTCATTTTTCATAAAAATAACAGCATGATAGGTAGGTAATTTCTTAATGGTATCCGGAGATACCGCTCCCTGGCGGTTCAGTTCATCCACATCCAGAATGTCTCTTTCCCGCAGCATTTCCACAAATTTCACAAAAATTTCCGCCGTGCAGGCCGCATCATCCACTGCCCTGTGATGATTCTGCAGAGATACCCCTACAGCCTTTGCCACCGTATCCAGCTTAAAACGGTTAAGCGCCGGCAGAAGGAAACGGGCCATTCCCACCGTATCTACATACGTAAAATCATGAGTTATTCCCAGACGGTCACAGTTCTCCATAATAAAGCTCATATCAAAATCCGCATTGTGGGCAACCATCACGGCACCCCTGCAGAATTCCAGAAACTCCGGCAAGACCGTCTCTATCTCAGGCGCGTCCATTACCATAGAATCATTGATATTGGTAAGCTGTTCAATCCTGAATGGAATAGGCACCCTGGGATTGACAAAAGTGGAAAAACGATCAGTGATCTTCCCGTTTTCCACGCGCACAGCTCCGATTTCGATAATTTTGCAGCTGACAGGTGAAAAACCTGTAGTCTCAATATCAAATACTACAAAGCTGCCGTCCATGGACTGGCCTTTACCGTTAGTCACCATTCCTTTCAAATCATCCACAAGGTATGCTTCCATCCCATATAATACTTTGAAATCAGAATCTTTAGGCACACATCCGCCCCAGGCATCAAAGCAGTGATTTGCTTCCGGAAATGCCTGTACAACGCCATGATCTGTAATGGCAATGGCTTTATGCCCCCATTCGTAGGCTCGCTTTACAAGTGCTTTTGCATCCGTCACACCATCCATATCACTCATTTTGGTATGACAGTGGAGCTCCACACGCTTCTGAGGACTGGTATCCATACGTGTAGTGGTAAAATCAGATATCTTCTTAATACCGCTTATGGAACCAATGGTCAGCTCACTGTCAAACCGATCAATGGTGGTAACCCCCCGAAGCTTCAGAAACGCTTTCTTTTTTATGTGTTCCGTCACCTCTGGTACCTGCTCATTCCGAAGGAACATTTTAACTACAATACTGTCTGTGAAATCCGTAATGGGGAAAATTAAAATTGTTTTTTCATTTCTTATTTCTCTGGCTTCCACATCCATAACCTGACCACGAATAATTACCTCACCCATCTCTCCGGTGATGGACTCCAGGGGAATGGCATCCCCGTCAAAATCTCTTCCGTAAATCACATCAGGATTGCTGTCTTTTCGGAATCCGGCCCGGAACTCACTCTTAAAGCCCTTCTTTTCAGGTTCTTTTTTCTCTGCAGGCTTCGCTTTTTTGTCCTGCTTAACATTTGCAGAAGAAGTGTTTTCTGAATTTGATTTTTCCTGTGATTCTTCCCTTTCCTGCTGATCCTTTCCGCGGGAAATCCGGGCATTTTTCAGAACATTATCCACTTCCTGCTGAATCTGAAGCTGGGCATTTTTACGATATTTGCTCTCTTCCTTTTCCTGAAATTCAAGATCGATCTTCAGATTCATCCCGCACCGTTCACAGAATACTTTATGGAAATATTCCACAAGAATCTCACTTTTTTCTCTGGCAATAACGGAATCCGGAAGAATCAGCTTCATCTCTTCCGGCTGAGGAAAGACAATATCCGCACGCTTGAAAAGATTATACTCAAGCATATTAAAGTTCTTCAGTTCCAGCTCCATACTGGACCGGTAGATTTCCAGAAAATTCTCCGGTGTATACTGCCCTGACAAATGAAACCGCTCTATCACTGTTACAGAAACAGCAAGTCCGGGAAAACACTGACGTTCTATCTGCTCCTCCAGTGCAACAATATACCGTTTATGAATCCACCGTTCACTTTGAATATAAACCCACACACGCGTCTTATCCGGATTGCAGGAAACCTTTGTCACAGTAACCATTTCCAGCAATTCTCCAAGCTCGTGCTTCACTTTTAAATTGGGAAATACATCCAGAAAATATTTTTCCATATCAGCCATTCCAATTCATCAGTTCTTCTCTTAATGTATCCAGAAGCCGGTCCTCCGGAACTTTTTTTACAATCTCTCCGCCTTTAATAAGGAGACCCACACCTGCGCCTCCGGCAATACCGATATCCGCTTCTTTTGCCTCTCCGGGACCGTTTACCACACATCCCATAACCGCAACTTTAATATCCAAAGGAAAATCCTGGACCATGGTCTCCACCTGATTTGCCAGACCGATCAGATTGATCTGTGTCCGTCCGCAGGTAGGACAGGAAACAACCTCCACGCCGCCCCTGCGAAGCCCCAGAGTTTTCAGTATCCTTTTTGCGGATTTGATTTCTTCCAGAGGTGCGCCGGTAAGGGATACACGTATGGTATCTCCGATACCCTGATATAAAATAATGCCAAGTCCCACAGCAGATTTAATATTTCCTGAGTAAAGCGTTCCGGCCTCCGTGATTCCCACATGAAGAGGGTAATCTGTTTTCTGTGCAATGAGCTCGTGGGCTTTTGCACACATCAGCACATCTGAAGACTTAATACTGATCACCAGATTTTCATATCCCATGTCTTCAATGATCTTTACCTTGTCAAGGGCACTTTCCACCAGCCCTTCCGCTGTAACTCCATGATACTTCTCAACCAGTTCTTTCTCAAGAGAACCACTGTTTACACCTACGCGGATGGGGATATTACGTTCCTTTGCAACATCCACCACCGCACGGATCCGTTCCTGACTGCCAATATTTCCCGGATTGATTCTGATCTTATCTGCTCCGTTTTCCATTGCTGCTATAGCCAGGCGATAATCAAAATGAATGTCTGCCACCAGAGGAATATGGATCTGTTTTTTTATTTCTCCAAGTGCTTTTGCCGCTTCCATGTTAGGTACAGCACACCGGATAATCTCACATCCGGCCTTCTCCAGAGCCAGTATCTGAGCCACTGTGGCCTCCACATCTTCTGTCTTTGTATTTGTCATGGACTGAATCAGAACAGGGTTTCCTCCTCCGATCTTTTTATTTCCAATCTGTATCACTCTTGTATGATCTCTGTACATACTTTCCTATCCTTTCTGAAAAAAATGACGAAAGTTCTGACTAAAAGGCACAAAAAGGCGCTGCTGTGCAACACCTTTTTTTGCTGTTTTATCGTTGGATCTCAAGCAGTTTTCTCTTTAAATCATCTTCCATACGTCTCATTTCCTGCTCAGCCTGCTGACGCTTTACACGCCCGTCCCGCTGAATCTGCATCACTTCATCCAGCGTCTGGATAAGATCTGCATTCGTTTTCTGAAGTGTTTCAATATCCACAATTCCCCGCTCAGATTCCCGGGCAGTTTCCACCGAAGCCATATGCAGTGCCTCTGCATTCTTTTTCAGAAGCTCATTGGTAAGATCTGTTACCTCCCTCTGCGCTTTTGCTGCCTCTGTGGAATGAGCAATTCCCAGTGCCAGAACCATCTGGCTTTTCCAAAGGGGAATCGTATTTACAATCGTTGTCTGAATCTTTTCCACCATACTGGTATCATTGCTCTGGATCAGACGTATCTGCGGTGCTGTCTGCAGAGAAATAGTTCTTGTCAGCTCCAGATCATGAAGTTTTTTCTCAAAACGGTTGCATTTACTGTCAAGATCCTTGACTGCCTGAGCATCTTCAGGCAGACCGGTCCTCTCCGCCTTTTCCATGAGATCCTTCAGTTTCCCGCTGCGCACCTGCTCCAGCTGCTTTTTACCTGCATGGATATACATTGTCAGCTCTTTAAAATAAGCCAGGTTCTGTTCATACATTTTATCCAGAACAGCAGAGTCCTTCATCAGACGCAGCTGATGCTGCTGAAGTGCCTCTGTAATCTTCTCCACATTAGCCTCTGCCTTTGTATAACGCGCCTTCATAGTTTCCAGTTTGGAGGACTGTTTTTTGAAAAATCCAAAAAGACCTTTTTCCTCCACCGCATCAAAATCCTTTAATTCGCCCACAACTCCTGTGATCAGTTCGCCTACTTCTCCCAGATCCTGTGTCTTGACATTTTCCAGGGCCGCATCAGAAAAGTCCGCCATTTTCTTCTGTGTTCCGGCTCCATACTGAAGAATCTGATTTGTGTTTTCTATATCAATTTTTGCTGCAAATTCATCAATGATCCTCTGCTCCTCCGGAGTAAAAACCGGTTCCGGAATGGCCGGCTTTTCTTCTTCCACAGAAGGTGCTGTTGTCAGTTCCTGTTTTGGTTCTCCAAAATCCGGTTCCAGTGTTAATACCGGTGCATCTACCTGAAAATCTTTAAAATCCTGAGCCATTTTTATCTCCTTATTCCTTGAATCTTATTTTCTGCGGGTAAAATCATCCTCTTTCAGTCCCTCCTGAGCAAGAACTGTATTCAGTACGGAAATGTCGCTTGAGACATCCCATGCCACATCTTTAAAAACAGAATCCAGAAGTTTCTCAAAGGCTGAGTTCAGCGTATCCAGCGTATCCTCTATCTCTTTTTTGGATGAACGGATATTCTCCCCCTGAACGGGCTGCCTGTCCATATCTTCATACGCATCCAGAAGCTTAACGGTAACCGGAAGATAATAGTTCATCAGACGCTTCAGATCAGGAATCACCTCCGGATGCTCCTTTGCCCGTTCAAAAATCTTCTGCACCAGCAGCTCCATACGGGATATTTTAGCGGAAATCTCTTCTCCCGGAATGGCATCATTACTCTGCCGTATTTTCACCAGATATTCATTTCCTTTATCCAGTATCTCCTGCACCTCAGGAGACGCCACTCCGGAAACATCCACCCGGGGATTCTCCGCCCGCTTTTTCATTTCAAGCTGTTTCTGCGTTTCCACATACTGCTGATACGTTTCATTGCTGGTGATCAGACAAGTTTCCTGCTCATCAATATGTCCCTCCAGAAAAAGTCCCTTATGAATCATTTTTCTGATATCTTTTTTTACAAATTTCAGTGTTTTTCCTGATGCTCTGGCAAGCTGATCAAAATTGCAGTAGGTTCGGCTTCCCAGTGTTTTCAGATATTTTCTGAAACGTCCGGCCAGTCCAAGACTTCGGATTCCACCCCACAGACAGCCGGCTGATCCTGCTGCCATCATGGCAAAAAGAACAATCGATACTGCTCCCGGCTGAATTCCAATGGCGGATTTTATAACAATCGTGATAAAATCTGTTAATGTTCCCATCGCCAGCAGTCCGCCGCCCACTGTCAGACCGATTCCCTTAAGCTGTATTCCTGTTGTGCGCATATACAGGTTTGCCGGCAGTTCCGGTTTCCTTACCTCATCCGGTTGGCGGTAACGTACCCGCCCCGTCTGACGGGCACGATTTCTGTCATCCTGACGGCTCTTTTTCATTTCTTCCGCATTTTTGCAGCTTTCCACAGTATTGTTTATCACATTTTTCAGGGCTTCACCGCCATTTTCAATGGCTTTGTTCACCGTCTGATTAATGCTCTGATTTAATTTCTGATAATTCTGAGAACTAACAGCCTGTTCAATAATATCCTGGATTTTCGTCCCCAGCTCATCAAATTCCCAATCGCTCATTTATATCCTCCAGAAATTCCGTGCTTTTCAACTATTTATTATACAAAAATCCCTTTTCAAAAACAAGAGTTACCGCAAGATTTGAAAAAGTCAAAAGAAGCTCTTTCAGTTTTTTTCCAAAAATACACTTTCCCCTATTGAAGTTAACGCGTAAAAGTTTTAAAATAATGAAATAGCAATAGATAAAATGAAATTGTGTGAACGGAGGATTGAATTATTATGGAAAAAAAGAACATCGACTGGGGTAATCTGAGTTTCAGCTATATGCCAACCGATTATCGTTATGTTTCAAATTATACTAACGGCGCATGGGATGAAGGTGCACTTGTTACAGACAGCACCATTACCATGAGTGAATGTGCCTGTGTTCTTCAGTATGCGCAGACTATATTTGAAGGTCTGAAGGCATATACAACTGAAGATGGACGTATTGTAACATTCCGTCCTGACTTAAATGCGGAACGTCTTGAGAGCTCTGCAAAAAGACTGCAGATGCCGGTTTTCCCGAAAGAACGTTTTATTGAAGCAGTAAAACAGACTGTAAAGGCAAATGCTGCATACGTTCCTCCATACGGTTCCGGCGCAACCTTATATATCCGTCCTTATATGTTCGGAATCAATCCTGTCATCGGTGTTAAACCGGCAGATGATTTCCAGTTCCGTATGTTCTGTACACCTGTAGGACCGTATTTCAAGGGCGGCGTAAAACCTATTACGATCCGTGTCAGTGATTTTGACCGTGCCGCACCTCACGGAACCGGAAATATCAAAGCAGGACTTAACTATGCAATGAGCTTATATGCTATCGTAGATGCACACAACAAAGGCTTTGATGAAAATATGTATCTGGATCCTCAGACACGTACTAAAGTTGAAGAAACCGGCGGTGCAAACTTCCTCTTTGTAACAAAAGACGGCAAGGTTGTAACACCAAAATCTGACAGTATTCTTCCTTCCATTACCCGTCGCTCCCTGATCCAGGTTGCAAAAGAGTACCTTGGACTGGAAGCTGAAGAACGTGAGATTTATTTCGACGAAGTGAAAGATTTTGCAGAATGCGGTCTTTGCGGTACCGCTGCCGTAATCTCTCCCGTTGGAAAGATCGTGGATCACGGCAAAGAAATCTGTCTGCCAAGCGGCATGACCGAAATGGGACCTGTCACCAAGAAGCTTTATGATACTCTCACCGGTATCCAGATGGGACGTATCCCGGCTCCGGAAGGATGGATTCAGGAAATCGAATTATAATTCGTCCCGCTGAGATCAATTCTAAATTATAAAAGGCTGAAGCATAATCAATTGCCAGTACCATCCAGGGTGTTTGTCTCACGAAGGCAAACACCGGATGCAGTACTTCGCAGATTAAATTTTGCTACAGCCTTTTTTTATTTTACACGTTCATAACGCACAAACTGATATTCCAGATCAAAGTAGGTCTGTTCCTCGCTGGCTCCGGTTATTTTCCATTCCGGCATTTCATCCAGATTGGGAAAATAACGGTCTGCTTCATAGGCGAAATCAATTTTTGTTACATGAGCCACATCGCAATAGGGAAGGAACTGCTTATAAATACTGTCTCCTCCAATACAGTAAACCTGATCTTTGGGGTATTTTTTTATTTCTTCCAGAGCTTCCTCCACACTGTGAACAACGGTTGCCCCTTTCACCTGATAGTCCTTATTTCGTGATATGATAATATTTACACGATTCTTCAGAGGAAGTCCGTTTGGAAAGGTTTCCAGTGTTTTTCTTCCCAGAACCACCACTTTTCCGGTGGTTTCCTGACGAAACATTTTCATATCTGCCGGAATGCTCACAAGAAGCTTATTTTCCTTGCCGATTGCCCAGTTCTTATCTACCGCAACTATTAAATTCATATTCTTCTCCTTTTTGTTTTTTACCTGGCATTTTTTTACACTGCAATAGGTATATTTTTAATCTGTGGCCACGTCTCATAATTCTCCACGATCAGATCATCTGTTGTAAAATCATAAAAATTCTTAACTTCCGGATTTAAATATACCTTTGGTGCCGGAAGAGGCTCTCTGGAAATCAGTTCTTTTACCACAGGTATATGTCTGTCATATATATGGCAGTCTGCAATCACATGAAGCAGTTCTCCTGCCTCCATATCGCAGACCTGGGCAAACATCATCAGCAGAATGGCATACTGACATACATTCCAGTTGTTCGCCGCCAGAATGTCCTGTGAACGCTGATTCAGTACTGCGTTTAATGTCAGCTTATCCTTTCCGGCCTCCTTTGTCACATTAAAAGTCATGGAATAAGCACATGGGTACAGATTCATTTCATGAAGATCCTGATGAACATAAATATTTGTCATGATCCTGCGACTGTATGGATTATTATTAAGATCGTAAAGAACTCTGTCCACCTGATCCATCTGTCCTTCTTTATACTGATGGGGAACCCCAAGCTGATACCCATATGCCTTACCGATGGAACCATCCTCATCCGCCCAGCTGTCCCAGATATGGCTGTGCAGATCATGGATGTTGTTGGATTTCTTCTGCCAGATCCATAAAATTTCATCCATCGCACTCTTCAGTGCCGTACGGCGCAGTGTCAGCGCAGGAAACTCTTTACGTAAATCGTATCTGTTGACCACACCAAACCGTTTGATCGTATATGCAGGGATACCGTCTTCCCATACCGGACGAACCTTCTCTCCTTCAGTACTTGTACCATTTTCTATTATGTCTTTACACATATCAATAAAGATATTGTCTGCTAAGCTCATGGTCACTCCTCCGTCTGCTATTCATTTCTTAGAGTATAGCAGAGGTTTTATTTTATTTCAACTTGAACACAATCCGGCTACAGCAATTTCTTCTTTACAATCCAGATTTCCCATGCTATATTAAAGTCCATGAAAATACTTATTACACTGTTAAAGCCGCTTTCATTTCTTCCGGCAATCTTTATGATGCTGGTTATCTATACATTTTCAGCCCAGACCGGGGAGGTGTCCGGGGAATTAAGCTACCAGATCAGCTATCAGATTGTGGAGACCAAGAATGAACTGCTTAATACAAACAAAAGCTATGACGAGCTGGCTTATGAGGCATCGGAAATTCATTACTATGTAAGAAAAGCCGCTCATATGACAGAGTACTTTTTACTGGCAATCGCTATTTCTTTTCCATTATATGTTTACCGTGTACGTGGCTTCTGGCTGATGCTTCTGGCCGGAGTCGTCTGCGTTGGCTTCGCAGGATTCGATGAATACCATCAAAGCTTTGTGGCAAGCCGAACGCCTTCCCTTAAGGACGTTGGAATCGACAGTATCGGTGCCTTTGCGGGAATCCTTCTGGTTCAGGCTTTCTGCTGGTCTTCTCTGCACAGTCCGGGCCAGAAAAAATCTGCCCGCAGAAAAAAATCCGGCAGATCCGGAAGGAAAAGCCGCAGGAGATAAGCATAATAACAGACAAAACACAATAACGAAACAAAATCAAAGGGGAGCCCTGCCATCTGCTGATTCTTCAGCCTGATAGGCAAAGCTCCCTGTTTTATTTCGCCAGGACCATCACATAGTCCCGCTTTTATTCATCTTCATTCCGGATTTCTTCCGCAGCCTCTTCTTTCTCTTCCTCCGGCTCTTCCTCTGAAAGATGCTCTGTCAGCTTCGCTCTGTCTGCAATGGACATTTTTGCAGAAGACTGCGTTACCTTTGGAGCCTCTTCCTGTGCCTTTGACATTGCTGCCGCTTCCTCAGCCTTCTTTCGCTTTTCCTCACGGGAATAACCACGAATGCCAAAGAAAATCATTGCGGCACCTATGGCAATAAAAACAATGCCGACTACAAAAAATCCTGCTCCGCCGCCTTCCACACCATCCAGAACATTTTTGCACAGACGGTATCCGGTATAGATGATATACAATCCTGCCAGAAACATCAGCAAATAGCTTCTCACCGGAATCTGCGGGCGTGCTTCCTCTTCTTCCGTTTCTTTTTCAGCAGCGGAAGCTTCCGTTTTCATCTCAGATTCATCCACTGTTTCCGAATTTTTCTTGATTTCTTCCATTTATTGTTCCTTTCTTACTCCTATGTAATGATTATGATAAACTAAATCCTGCCGTAAAGTCTGGACAGTCTGCGGATTTTTTCAATCAGACCTCCGTTTAACTGGCCCCTGGTCATTCTCCACTTCCAGTTGTTTCCAAAGGTTGAAGGCTCATTCATACGTGCCTCATTTCCAAGGAATAAGTAATCCTGAAGAGGTATCACAGCCAGATCCGCCACACTGGAAATCGCTGTGCGAATCATTCCCCATACACATTCTTCCAGTCCTTTGTCCTCACATCCCGTGTAAGTTCTGGCAAACTCCAGGTCATGACCATAAAGCCTCTCATACCAGCCTCTTGTTGTCTCATTGTCATGAGTTCCTGTATAAACCACACAGTTTTTGTCATATTTATGGGGAAGATATGCGCTGTCCTCGCTGCCGTCAAAGGCAAACTGCAGTACCTTCATTCCGGGGTAGCCGGTATCCTTCACAAGCTGGAGTACGGATTCTGTCAGGAAACCAAGATCCTCCGCAATAACCTCCAGATTTTCGATTTTCTCATTAAGTGCCTTGAACAGTTCAAGCCCCGGGCCTTTCTCCCAGTGACCAAATTCCGCTGTTTTATCTCCATAGGGGATGGAATAATATTCATCAAATCCACGGAAATGATCGATTCTCACCACATCATACAATTCCATGCTGTGGGACAAACGCTGAATCCACCAGGAATACTCTGTACTTCTGTGATACTCCCAGCTGTAAAGAGGATTTCCCCAGAGCTGACCGGTAGCGGAAAAACCGTCCGGCGGACATCCTGCAACAGCAATGGGCTGATTTTCCTCATCAAACTGAAACAGCAGCGGATTTGACCATGTATCCGCACTGTCAAAGGCTACATAAATGGGCACATCTCCGATAATCTTTACTCCGTTGCTGTTGGCATACGCTTTCAGGGCATGCCACTGCTTATAAAACCAATACTGCTGGAACCGATAAAATCCTATCTCATCTGCCAGCTTCACTCGTGCCTCCTGAAGTGCACCCGGCTGTCTGTTTTTCAGCTCCCCTGGCCACTGTGTCCATCCCATGCCTCCCTGGTCATTTTTTATTGCCATATACAGGCAATAATCTTCCAGCCAGAAGCCGTTGCTTCTCACAAATTCACCAAACTCACTGTCCTGTGTACAGTCATAATTCCGGTATGCTTTTTTCAGCAATTTAAACCTTGACTGGTAAATCTTTTCATAATCTACATAGCTTTCGCTTCCGCCCCAGTCGCACTCTTCACATTCCTGCTCTGTGAGAAGCCCTTCCTTAATAAAAGCCTCCAGATCAATAAAATAAGGATTTCCTGCAAATGTGGAAAAAGACTGGTATGGAGAATCTCCATATCCGGTAGGCCCCAGCGGCAGAATCTGCCAGTATTTCTGTCCTGCTGCAATTAACTGGTCCACAAATTCATAGGCTTCCTTTGAAAAACATCCGATTCCGTAGCTGGACGGAATACTTGAAATCGGCAGTAATATACCACTTGCTCTCATCATTAGTTCTCCCTGAATATATTCAAAACATAATACAGATTATACCAATCTCACTTGTTTCGGTCAATATTTTACGGAAAATCCATATAAATTCCGTTGTGCACCAGATCTCCCATCTGAGAAGACTGTGTTTCCCTTTTTCCGCAGCTAACCAGAAATGCAATACATACAAGAATTAAAAGTAAAATCCATCCGTTCTTTCGCATAACTTTCCTCCAGTCGAGTCTTTTTTATATTATAAGCGAAAAAACGGATGGTTATTCAGTCTCTGCAAGGGGCATCAGGTCTCTAAATTCCCTTTTTATTCATATATGCAGCTATATCACGATATACCCGTGCTTTCTGTTTTTCATTTAGTATTTCATGACGCATGCCAGGATATAATTTTCCTTTTACGTCACGGTATCCCGCCTGACGCATACATCTCAGCGCTGATGCAAACCTTCTGACGTTTCCAATACAGGGATCATCTGCTCCGCCTACAAATAATACAGGCAGCTGCGGATTGGTACATTTCCAGTGTTTTTTATCATAAGCACGCTTCATCAGTTCAAACAGCACAAGATATGCGTCATCTGTAAAAGTGAAGCCACAAAGCTCAGACTGCTTATATTCCTCTGCCACATCAGGATCCGAACAGATCCATGCCGTACAGCTTTTATCTTTTCTGAATCTGGCAGCACAGTTTCCAAACGCCATCATTTCCAGAAGCCTGCTTTTATGACGTGATCCCAGAAACAGCTGTTCAATTCTGGCGATCACTACTCCCAGCGGCCTTGCGGCATTATTGCTGGGAGATCCACAGAGAATCAGCATATCTATGGTGTCATCGTGTTTCGCGGCATAAGCTCGTGCTGCAAGCGACCCCATGCTGTGTCCGAACAGAATAACGGGCAGCCCTTCCAGACGTTCTCTCAGCATTTCATTTAGCTTCTGTATATCCTGCAGGAGTGCAGACGCTCCGCCTCCATACATATACCCCAGATCCTTTTTATCTCTCACACTTTTCCCGTGTCCCCGATGGTCATGAATGACTGCCGCATAGCCTCTCTGTGCCAGAAATTCCATAAAAGGGAGATATCGTTCCTTATGCTCACTCATGCCATGAACAAGCTGAACCACTGCCCTGTAGGGCTGTTTTTCCGGCAAAACAGCCATGACAGAAATCGGCAGACCGTCTGCCGGTGAGAGAAATTGATCTTCTATTATCCTGGTCATAATATTATCCTCGCATTCAAATTTTTCAGAAATGTTGAACCGGTTGACTGAGAGCCCTTTTCATGCTCTCATACAAATAATCCCTCACCTGTATTCTTTCGATTTCCTTTTCCTTTTTCTGGAGCCAGGCGAAATAGGCAAACAGTTTTGCAAGAACTTCCAGACAAACCATATCATCGGGAATCTGCGGATGAATGGTACCCTCTTTTTTTCCGACAGCAATAATCCTGTTCATAATCATATCTGTGACGCGTTTCCCGTATTTATGGTGTTCCGGCTCTTCATTGTTCAGAAAATCATCTGCTTTTTTTGAAAAAATAATACTGAGTGCATTTCTAAACTGCATGACCATTCTGGGACTCATAGTATGAGAATCCATCCAGTCGAAACAGCTGTCCAGCGCCTCCTTTAATTTGTTTTTTTCCTCCAGTTCTTTTTCCAGACTCTGAAACTGCACAGCAAAGTCATAACAGATCGCTTTTGCCAGCAATTCTTCCTTACTTCGAAAATATTCATAAGCCGTACCCTTTCCAATGCCGGCTTTCTGGGTTATGTCTGATACTTTCAGATTATGGATATCTCTGCCTTCATCCATCAGCGCTGCCACAGCATGATACATGGCCAGCACCTTTTCATTTGTTTCAATCTGCATCTTTAACCTCCGGAAGATCTTCTTCTGCTGTTTTATATTTTTTCCGGTTCAGTAAATCATATATACATGGTACCACAAACAGCGTCAAAAGTGTACCGTAAATAAGTCCTCCGATGGTAACCACTGCCATAGGCTGAACCATATCGCTGCCCATTCCCACACCGGCAGCCATTGTTGACAGGCCCAGAATTGTGGTAAGCGCTGTCATAATAATCGGACGGAGGCGGTCTTTTCCTGCCTGTATCAATGCCTGACGCTTCTCCATGCCCTCCGCACGAAGCTGATTCGTATAATCTACCAGCACAATACCATTATTTACGATTATACCCGAAAGCATTACAAAACCGATCATGGCAATCACACTGACTTCCATATCTGCCGCAAGAAGCGCCATGAAGCCTCCTGTAAATGCCAGCGGCACTGTGAACATAATGATAAACGGTGAAAGAAGAGACTGGAACTGAGCAACCATGATCAGATACATAAATATCAGTGCCAGACCCAGCATCAGATAAAGCTGTCCCATTGCATCGGCAATGGTTTCGTCCTCACCGGTCATTGCAGCAGAATATCCTTTGGGAAGCTCATAATCCTCCAGTTTCTCCTTTAATTCATCACTTACCAGCCCGATATTATATCCTGATGCAATTTCCGCAGAAACCGTCATATAACGGGTCTGTGCATCTCTGGTTATGGACTGGGGACCCTCGGCCGCTTCAAACTGCGCAATACGTGAAAGCTTTACTTTCCTGGTCTCACCGTCTGCTCCGGTCACCTCTATCGTCATGTTCTTCAGATCATCTCTTGTCAGCTTCTCATCTTTTTCGTCACGGACATATACACTGAGATCTTTATCTGAAGTGGACAGTGTTGTTGCCGAAGATGCCTCTGCCAGACGGGCCTGTATTTTCTGATATACCTGTGCAACCGTCAGCTGATATTCCATGGCTTTTGCTTTGTCCACCACAATACGGAATTCCTGATCCGCATCCTGCAGACCATCTGAAACATTCTGTGTTCCTTCTGTGTCTTCCACTATTTTTGCAATATCCTTTGCAATGGAAGCAAGCTCATCAAGCTCTTTTCCTTTGATTTGAATCTGGATCCCGCTGGCTCCCATGGAACTCATATCCATAGACTGCGTGGAAACACTCACTTCACAGGGAATATCTGAGGTTCGCTGAAGAATTTCTTTTTCCAGTTCCTCTCCAGAATACTTCCGTTCCTCGTTTAAAAGCAGGTACACACTGACTGATCCGTCATCTCCTCCGCCCAGCATGCTGGCGTAACCGCTTCCTCCGGCCATAGCACCGATTCCGCTGATATCTTCTATATCCTGAATTTTTGACAGAACCTCATCTGAATATTCTGTCAGTTCCTCAAATGTGGCATCTTCCGGAGCCTTAATTGTCATGGTTGCCTGTGTGCTTTCCATTTCCGGCATGAATGCTGCACCTTTCCGGAAGGAAAGAACTGCACTGCCCACAAGAAGAGCCACTGCCAGCAGCAGTACAAGAATCTTCACACGCAATGCGCCTCCAAGGATCACGCCGTAAATATTTTTAATTTTATCCAGAATTTTAAACTGCTTTGGCTTCGCATTTTTCAGAAGGCCTGCTGACATCATAGGTACCAGTGTCATAGCCACAATAAGACTTGCCAGCAATGAATAGGCAATGGTCAGTCCCATATCCACAAAAAGCTGCCTCGTAATTCCTTCTGTAAATATTATGGGGGCAAAAACACAGATTGTGGTAAGCGTGGATGCCGCAATGGCTCCCGCCACCTGCCTTGCTCCTTCCACTGCCGCTTTTTTTGCCGGAACACCCATCTGACGCAGACGGTCAATATTCTCAATTACAACGATAGAATTGTCTACAAGCATACCGATGCCCAGTGCAAGACCGGACAGCGAAATAATATTTAAAGTGACTCCGCTGAAATACATCAGTACTATTGCTGTAATCACACTGATCGGTATGGAAAAGGCAACTACCAGAGTAGGACGGATGTCTTTCATAAACAGAAACAGGATCAGCACAGCCAGAAGTGCTCCGTAGATCATATTGTGTGCAACAGAGTCTACCACCAGATCAATATACACGCCCTGATCCATCAGGACAGAAAAATGTATATTACTGTGTTCCTGCTCTATTTCCGCCAGACGCTCCTGAATTCGGTCCGTCACGTCTCCGGTGGAATATCCTGTCTGCTTTTCTATCGTAAGCATAACGCCGGGATTTCCGTTCAATCTGGCATATACACTGTCGCTGTCATCCTTTCTGGTAATATCCGCCACATCTTTCAGGCAAATGGGATCAAGTCCGTCCATATCCAGATCAAGAATGACAAGATCCTCCAGGGTGTCTGTATCTGTCAGCTTATCACCTACACGTACCAAATATTCCTGATTATCTTCTTCCAGATATCCGGCAGGCATGGAAAAATTCTGTCCTGCAAGAATTCCCTTGATCATATCTGAAGATATGATTCCAGACAGATCAGCCTGCTCCTTCGCCTGTTTTTTGGCCTCTTCAAGCTGCTCCTTGCCAGACTCCAGCTGAGACTCACCCTGTTCCAGCTGAATACTTCCGGAATCCAGTTTTGCTTCTGCCACACTCATGTCGATGGATGCAAGAATCTGCTGTGTGGTCATCTGGATTTTGCCCGAGGAAAGCTGCGATCTGCCGGAAACGATCTGCTGTCTGGCTTCTTCCAGTTTTGCCCTTCCGGCATCCAGCTGTGCCTGACCTTCATCCAGCTGTGCCTCGCTGTCTGCCAGTTCATCCAATGTATTCCATATAGATGTACTCTGTTCCGCTATGTAGTCCAGAGCTTCCTGAGGGCTGTTCTGATTCAGTGCGGCAACTGCCTGATTCAGCTGTTCCTCTAAAGCTGACCTGGAATTTGAAAGCTCATTTAAGCCTGCCTGGACTGTTTCCAGCTGCTGTGTAAGCGCTGCCCTCTGCTCCTGCAGGGCGGCCGCCATCTGATTCGGATCCTGTGTATTTTCGGGAAGTGTTATATCCGGTGTCTCTATATCCTGTACATCATCCCCGAAAACATCCCCCGCACTAAACTGTGCAGCGCCATCAACAGCTGCAAAATCTTCCACTTCTTTTTGTATGGATTCACTGCTTTGTTCGGCAATATTTCCTGATGTATTTAGTACAGCAAGCTGCTGATCTATTTCTGCAATTGCCTGCCCAAGTGAAGCTGCGGTCTGATTCAGCTGAGTTTCCTGCTCCTGCAGACCGGAAATCGCCTGCTGAAGGCTTTCGATTCCCGAACGGGCCTGTTCCAGCTGGGCAAGTCCCTGTTCTGCCTGGCTTCTGCCGTTTGCCAGCTGTTCCCTTGCCTGATTTAATTCATCCTGCTTCCCGTCAAGAGCTGCCATCTGAGTATTGATTTCTTCTTCCCCGGCTGCAATCTGTGCCTCAGCCTGCTCCAGCTGCTGTTCCCCCTGCGCGATTCCTGCTGCCATCTGGGTTTTGCCGGACTGAAGCTTTTCTTTTCCAGACTCCAGCTCCTCCTTACTGTCCTCCAGTTCTTTTTCTGCATCCTCCAGCTCCTGCTCTTTATCCTCAAACTGGCGGTCCAGTGCTTCCATTACTTTCTTATTGACTTCCTCTATCTTATCCTCTTTGATAAGGATTTCCACACTTTCTGTGATATTTCCTGTAGTGGAAACACTTGCAACACCTGCCACACTTTCAATCTCCGGCTGAATTTTATTCAGAGTATAGTCTGTCACTTCCGTGGCATCCATATCGTCAATTTCCACAGCTGCGATCATTACGGGCATCATATCAGGATTCATTTTCATGATCAGGGGTTTCCCCACAGAATCATCCCAATATCCGCTGATCTGATCCAGTTTCTCACGAATCTCTATGGTAGCGGAATCCATGTCTGTGGTTTCCTGAAATTCCAGAATAACCATAGACACACTCTCACTGGAAACAGAGCTTACATTTTCTATATCAGTAACGGTTGCCATGGACTGCTCAATGGGTCTGGTGACCACTGTCTCCACTGTCTCCGGGCTGGCTCCGCCATAGCTGGTCACAACGACCGCATAGGGCAGATTCATGCTGGGAAGCAGATCCGTATTCATTTTTCCAAGGGAAACTACTCCAAGTATGATGACCAGTACAATGGCTACAACAACTGTATACGGTTTCTTTACACTGTAACGGGAAATCATATTCTCTCTCCATTCTTTTTGCAAATTTCCGACCGGCTGGTCAGTCGTGTAATAATTATATGCTCCCTATTTGCCATTGTCAACAGATTCTGCTATAATAAAACAGGGAAATATAAATAGAATAAAGGAGGCAATATGGAAAACGAAAATATGAAAAATGAAGCATTTGCCGAAGAATCTTCAGCTGCCAGACCGAAGAAAAAGCGTCGGGCCGGTCTGATCATTTTTCTCATTGTTTTAATCGCTGCTGTGGCAGCTTCGGTTGCATACTATTTCATTCAGAAGCAAAAGCCTGAGAAAACTGTTACCGAATTCCTCAGCTGTGCCCAGGACATGGATTTTGACAAAATGGCAGACCTTTTGCAGAGTAATGATTTATCTGCTCTTGACAATGCAGACATCCGCAACGACAACTACATTGAGTTTTTCCGCGGCATCAATAAAAAAATGACCTTTGAAGTTATCAAAAATGATTTTGATATCCAGAACGGAACAGCTCAGGTCACTGCGCATATTACCCACATTGACGGTTCGGAGATATATAAAGAAGCCATCAGTGAATTTATCCGCCAGACCTTCTCCAGTGCTTTTTCCGGTGAAACTCTCTCAGAAGAAGAAAACCAGCAGCGCCTTGCATCTCTTCTTATGGAAAAAGCAGAAGCTCTGGAAGACAGCTTCACTGCCACTGATATAACCTATCCGGTAATCCTTGCGGGCGACCAGTGGAAAATCGTTTCTCTGGACGATGCCACTGTGGAGGTTATGTCTGCCAATTTCAAAAATATGGAAGACGAAATCAACAATACTCTGGTAGATATGGAAACAAATGAAAGCAATTCCGGTTCAGACAGTTCAGCAGACGGCACCATTAATCTGACAACGGAGCATTTTACCATCCATTATACGCAGTACAGAATTGCAAAAGATTTTTCCGGAAAGCCATGCCTGCTATTATATTATGACTACACAAATAACAGTGATTCCGCATCCAGCGCCATGGTGGATGTAAGTATTCTTGCTTATCAGGACGGCGAAACTCTGGATGCTGCCATTCCCGAAGATAACGAGGATGCCATTGACATGTATATGTCTGAAATTCAGCCGGGTGAAACCGTCAATGTATGTCAGGCTTACGCCCTGAACAGCACAAGTGACGTAACCCTGGAAGCTGCGGAAGCATTCGCTCTGGGCGGTGGTCAGGTCAGCTCACAGACTGTGAAAGTTCAGTAAATACATCTTTTCTGAATATTATTCTTTATTTCCTGAAATACTATCCCCAAGAAAGGATGGTGACTTATGGGAAATAAATTTTTACAGTATTTCGCACTGACTGTTTCAGTAATCGGTGCCATTAACTGGGGATTGATCGGATTTTTCAATCTGAACCTTGTTGCTCTGTTTTTTGGAAGTATGAGCTGGCTTTCCAGAATCATTTATGGTCTGGTAGGACTTTGCGGAATATATCTGCTGACCTTTTACGGACTGGTGGATGACGAAAAGCAGGAAATCTGAAATAAAAAAAGGAGTACAGGCTTCAACAGACTGTATTCCTTTTTTAACAGAATAATTTTACAGACACAAAAAAAGGACCCTGAATACTCAGAGTCCCAAGAGCGATAGACGGGGCTCGAACCCGCGGTCTCGACCTTGGCAAGGTCGCGCGTTACCAACTACGCCACTATCGCACAGAGCGGGTGATGGGAATCGAACCCACGTATCCAGCTTGGAAGGCTGGTGTTCTACCATTGAACTACACCCGCTTATCGCTGTGTTGTTTTGTTCCCTACAACGATAGTTATTATATCTAATCAATCCGTTTTTGTCAACAACTTTTTGAAAATTTTTTTAAAATATTTTTTTCAAACATTTCATTCAATTTCGTCAATTTTCCCAATCCCAGACACTCTTCTCCTGAGCTTTCAGACGAGGCTGTTTGATCACCAGTTCCGGGCTCTTTGCGCTGACACGTGTATTGGCCGGAATAGACTCCGTAATAAAGGTATTACCTCCGATAATAGAGTTTTCTCCGATAACTGTCTCTCCTCCCAGTACGGAAGAATTGGAATAAACAGTTACATTGTCTTTTATGGTTGGGTGACGCTTAACATTTGCAAGCTGCTGCCCCTGTCTTGTGGACAATGCACCCAGCGTTACTCCCTGATAAAGCTTCACGTTTTTGCCTATGGTGGTGGTTTCACCTATAACCACACCTGTTCCATGGTCAATAAAGAAATATTCACCAATGGTCGCGCCCGGGTTAATGTCAATTCCGGTTCGGTTATGGGCATATTCTGTCATAATTCTTGGAATAAAGGGAACCTTTTCCAGATACAGTACATGAGCCAGACGGTATACATAAATTGCAAACAGTCCGGGATAACAGAAAATGATCTCTTCCTTGCTTTTTGCCGCAGGGTCACCGTCAAATCCGGCCTGGACATCCTTCATCAGCATCTGCTGTATCTGAGGAAGCTGGTTAAAAAAGTTTTCTGTAATCTTCTCAGACTTATTATCCGCAACTTCCGCTGTATCTCCGGTATATTCCAGTGCTATCATGATCTGTTCCCGCAGACGGTCATATAAATTATTCAAATGATATCCCAGATAATGCTCCGGAAACAATCCGCAGCTGCTGTCCACATAAAAATATCCGGGAAATACCACAGCTCTCATATCCTTGAGAAATCCTATCACTTCTGCGCTGCTTGGAAGCCTCTTTCCTTCCTTTCCCGAAAAAAGGGGCTCATTTCTATAATTATCTGATAATCTGCTAACTGCTTCCAGAATTACATTTTTTTTATCGCTCATGTTTCTACTCTTCCTCTCTGGAGATACTTCATTCACTCCATATCCACTGCCTATATATCATATTATAGACTTTGATTTTCGTCAATAAAAACAATTGACCTTTTTGATAAATCCCAGTATAATAGATATCGGTTCTGTAATTACAGACATACGGAGATGTACCCAAGTGGCTGAAGGGTCCGCACTCGAAATGCGGTAGGTCGGGTAACCGGCGCGAGAGTTCAAATCTCTCCATCTCCGCTTTTAAAAATACTTTTGCGTTATCACTTGACAATTGTAGCATTTGAATGTATAATTGCAAAAGTAAACATTGAAGGGGATTGGTCAAATGGTATGATAGGGGTCTCCAAAACCTTTGGTGGGAGTTCGATTCTCTCATCCCCTGCTGAAAGAAATCAGAAACATGATTATTCATCGTTTCTGATTTTTTTTTATAAAACAATCGTAACTGTTCCGTTCCTTCCGTTACTGTTTGCAGCCATACGCAAAAAACCACCAAGAACACTTGCGTTTTTCTCGCATTTTTAGTAACATTGTATATGTAGCGTCAAGTTATAACGAATGTCTGCTTGAACAAAAAAACGATAGAAAAAGAGGGAAACGAGAATGAAAAAAATCTGGATTACAGGTGCCGAAGGACACATCGGCTCCGCACTGGTAGCTCTTCTGGATTCTACCGAATATCAGATACTGACCACGGATATCAATGAAGTGGATATTACGAACATTACGGAAGTCAATCAGTACATGCATATCAACAGACCGGATGTTATTATCAACTGCGCAAGTCTTACGGATGTCGATTACTGTGAAAAAAATGTAGATATGGCTTACAAAGTAAATGCCATCGGTGTGAGAAATATTGCACTGGCAGCAGATGAAACACAGGCAAAAGTAATTCATATCTCTACAGATGATGTTTTTGATCTGGAATCTCACATTCCTTATAATGAATTTGATTCGACTCATCCAAAGTCTATTTACGGAAAATCCAAAGAAGCCGGCGAAAAAATCCTGTCACAGCTGTCGAACCGTTTTGTAATCATCCGCAGCTCATGGATTTATGGAATCGGACGTGACTTTGTAGATCATGTTTTAACAAATGTTGGAAAAATTCCTGTCATGGAGGTTCCCAATAACCGCTACGCAGTTCCCACCAGTGCCAAAGAACTGGCTAAAGTCATCAAGCACTTCATTGATTTTGATGAATATGGTCTTTATCATGTGGTATGTCAGGGAAGCTGCAGCCGCTATGAATTTGCCAAAGCTATTCTGGAGCTTTCCGGAAAAGCAGGACAGATGGAAATCCATCCTGTTATTTCCAAAGATAACTCCCGCCCGTTTTATTCTGTACTTGACAATATGATGCTTCGCCTGACCGGAATCAAAGAACCAATGGAATGGCGGGCTGCACTGAAAGAATATCTGGATGAAACAGGAGGAATTCAATAATGAAGAAAAAAATGGGACTTTCCACACAGATTTTTGCAGCACTTCTCATAGGTGCCTTAATCGGTGTTCTGATTCATTACGCAATGCCTTCCGGAACCATTAAAGACAAAGTTCTGGTAGAAGGTGTTCTGTATGTTGTGGGACAGGGATTTATCCGCCTTATGCAGATGCTGGTAGTACCTCTTGTATTTTGTTCTCTGGTATGTGGAAGTATGGCCATCGGAGATACCAAAACATTAGGTAAAGTCGGAATTAAAACAATTGGCTTTTACCTTGCCACCACTGCACTGGCAGTAATCGTTGCACTGACCTCTGCCAATATTATCAATCCCGGCATTGGTCTTGATATGGATGCGGTACAGACAACCGAAGTTACAGCTGCTTCTCAGAGCACAAATATTGTTGATACACTTTTAAATATTATTCCGAAAAATCCAATCGGCTCCATGGCAAACGGAGATATGCTTCCAATCATTGTTTTTGCGCTGTTTGTAGGTATCATGCTTGCCAAACTCGGAAGCAAGGCTTCTACTGTAGCAAACTTTTTCAGCCAGTTCAATGATGTTATGATGGAAATGACCATGTCAATCATGAAAATCGCTCCGGTCGGTGTTTTCTGTCTTATTGCCAGAACCTTTGCAACTGTCGGATTTGCCGCATTTAAACCGATGCTGAAATATATGGGTAATGTTTCTCTTGCCCTTGCTATTCAGTGCTTTGCTGTTTATCAGATTCTTCTCTTTGTATTTACAAGGCTGAATCCGCTGAAATTTATTAAGAAATTTGCCCCGGTTATGGGATTCGCATTTTCAACTGCGACTTCAAATGCAACCATTCCAATGTCTATTGAAACACTGAATAAAAAAATGGGTGTTTCAAAGCAGATTTCTTCTTTTACGATTCCGCTCGGTGCCACCGTTAACATGGATGGAACCTCCATCATGCAAGGCGTTGCCGTTGTATTCATCGCACAGGCATATGGCATTCCACTTACCATGGGAAATCTGGCAACCGTTGTTGTAACCGCAACTCTGGCTTCCATTGGAACCGCCGGTGTACCAAGTGTCGGTCTTGTAACGCTTGCCATGGTACTTTCTTCCGTTGGTCTTCCTACAGAAGGTATTGCACTTATCATGGGTATCGACCGAATTCTGGATATGCTGCGTACAGCAGTAAACATCACCGGAGATGCCGTTTGTACAACAATCGTATCTCACCAGGAAGGTGCTCTTGACAGAGAAGTCTTTAATCGTGAATAAATACTATATTAAAAACGGGGTCTATCCTAACGATAGTGCCCCGTTTATTTACTGTTATAATGGATTTACATGTACCATACAATGCTTCACATCCGAAAAATTTCCTTCTATACTATCATGTACTTTTTGTGCAATTTCATGCGCTTCTCGCAAAGTCATTTCCCCATCCGCAGAAATTTCGATATCCACATATATTTTTGCTCCAAACAATCTTGTACGCAGTAAATCTATTTTTCTTACCCCCGGTACTTTTTCGATCAAATCCCACATTTTCTGCACGGTTTCGGAATCACAGGAACGGTCTACCATTTTATCCACTGCATCTTTAAAGATATCTACCGCTGCTTTTACAACAAAAATACAAATGACTACACTGGCTGCCGGATCAAGAATCGGATAACCCATTCGCGATCCCAGAATACCGACAAATGCGCCAATTGAGGAAAGTGCATCAGAACGATGATGCCATGCATCTGCCATCAGCGCACCGGAATGAATTTTTTTTGCAGCGGCCCTTGTATACCAGAACATTCCTTCTTTTACAACCAGAGAAACAATCGCAGCTACCAATGCCAGTGTTCCCGGAATCATTAAATCTTCTCCTGATGTTCCCTGTATGATTTTTTCGATACCGGAAATTCCGATTCCAATACCTGTCAAAGCAAGAAGTCCTGCCAATAAAATCGCAGAAACACATTCCATCCGTTCATGACCGTACTGGTGCTCTTTGTCAGATTTTTTTCCGGATATGGCAACTCCCACCATTACCACCACTGTACTTAACACATCGGATGCCGAGTGAACCGCATCCGAAATCATCGCACCGGAATGTGCCAGTATACCTGCCAGAAACTTAAAAAGTGACAATGCCAGGTTAATAAAAATGGTAACTGCAGATACCCGCATGGCAATTGCCTGGCTTTCATTTTGAGACTGCACATTTTTTTTCTCTATCCTGTTCATAATCAACCACCTTTCATAAATTCAAGAACGCATTGGCGTTCTTGCTGCGAGATGTGCGTCATGCGTTAGCATGACAAATTTCTAATGCGCATCTCTGCAATCCGCCGGAGGCTTAACATTTCAGAAGGGGATTGTCACCCGCTGCTGAAAATAGTTTATTTCCCGCCGCTTAGCGCTCTGCGCGCTTGAAGCGGGGGACTTCTTCTGAAATGTTAAAAAACACACCTGCGGAACATACACTGTCCCACAGATGTGTCTGTATTTTACATCTGCTGCCACATAAATGCAGCCCGGCACTTTATCCAAAAAGATACTGCCTGCTCAGTTGTACTGTTGATCTCACATTCATAAGAATGTAATGCAGTGCAAAGAGATTTCATTGATGATACTATAATACTATGAACTTGTCAAGTTTTTTATGCATTTTTAATATGGTTTCGCAGCAAAAACGGCAACGCTCCTGGGACGCATGATAAAATCCTGTTCTATGCGGACTTCTCCGCCCTCCGGATAAAAATAACGTCCCCTGCCATCACCATAAGTATTTACATGCAAATACCATCTTCCGGCACGCCCCAGCTGCGGCAGCGTAATTTTAACATCTTCCCAGTAGGTATTTACCGCAAGGTAAACCATGTCATCGCGTCCTTTTTCCGGATCGTATCCCATAAAGCTTACACAAAGTGTTCTTGCATCCCAGGGAATATCATGCACCGATGCATCTGTTCCATGGGTATGCATGGGTTCCATTCCGCAGACTGCATTGGGAAGCTTTTTACGGATTACCGGATGTTTGTGGCGAAAATGAATCATATATTTAAAAAATTCAAACAAATCCCTGTTTTTATCCAGCAGACTCCAGTCCAGCCAGGAAATCTCATTATCTTGGCAATATCCGTTATTATTCCCGTACTGCGTATTTCCAAATTCATCTCCCGCCAGAAACATAGGCGTTCCTCTGCTGCACATCAACACTGCACATGCATTCCTGATCATCCGAAAACGCAGCTGATTTACATCCCAGTTATCCGTTTCTCCTTCGATTCCGCAGTTCCAGCTTCTGTTGTCATCACTTCCGTCACTGTTATCCCAGCCATTCATTTCATTGTGTTTATAATTGTAAGCATACAAATCATAAAGTGTAAAACCGTCATGACAGGTCAGGAAATTCACACAGGAATTATATCCCGCATATTCTCCCTTATTTCCTGCCTTATAGCTGCCATACAAATCTCCGGAGCCCTCTATGCTGTTTGCGGCATTTCGCGCTTCCCAGTTTTCCCCTTTCAAGAAGCTTCTTACAGAATCACGGTATCGTCCGTTCCATTCAGCCCAGCGACGGCTTGCAGGGAATTTTCCCACCTGATACATTCCGCCTGCATCCCATGCTTCAGCGATCAGCTTCACATTGCTCAGAATAGGATCATATGCCAGAGAACGGAGAAGGGGTGGATTATTCATAGGAGAACCGTCCTCATTCCTTCCCAGAATACTGGCAAGATCAAAACGAAATCCATCCACCCGGTAAAAAATCGTCCAGTACCGCAGACACTCCAGTATCATCTGCTGTACGATTGGATGATTACAGTTCAGTGTATTTCCGCATCCACTGAAATTATAATAGTGTCCCTCTGGTGTGAGCATATAATAAACCTTGTTGTCAAATCCCTTAAAACAAAAAGTATGCCCCAGCTCGTTTCCTTCTGCTGTATGGTTAAAGACCACATCAAGGATAACTTCAATTCCATTGGCATGAAGCTCTTTAATCAGATTTTTCAGTTCCCGCCCTTCATGATTATATTCCACATTTGCCATGTAGCTGGAGTTTGGTGAGAAAAAGCTGACCGTATTATATCCCCAGTAATCCAGAAGCTTTCTTCCGTCTACCTCCCGGGCATCCCGTGTTTCATCAAATTCAAAAATCGGCATCAGCTCCACTGCGTTAACCCCCAGCTCTTTCAGGTAAGGAATTTTTTCCTGAAGCCCTGCAAAGGTTCCGGGATGGGCAACATTGGAGCTTTTGTGCTGCGTATACCCGCGGACATGAAGCTCATAAATCACAAGGTCACTGAGCTCTTTTGATGACTGCGGCATATTTTCCCAGTCAAATACATCTTTTACCACACAGGCATGATAAACACCGTTGGCATTCTGTCCCCAGATATTCTGCCCTGTCACTGCTTTTGCATAAGGATCCAGAAGTATTTTGGTTCTGTCAAACACGTGCCCCTTTGAAGGCTCAAAAGGGCCATCCACCCGATATGCATATTCAAATTCTTCAATATCAAGACCAAATACAACCATTGCATAGACATCACCGATTTTGTATGATTCCGGAAAAGGAATAACCGCATAAGGTTTTGACTCTCCTCTGTGAAACAGAAGAAGTTCACAATATGTGCCATGATGTGTATGAATAGTAAAGTTCACCCCGTTTTTTACAGCCATTGTCCCATTTACCTCAAACAGACCCGGACATACTGAAAAGCCGCCGATATTGTCTATCGGTTCCAGACGAATAGGCAGTGTCGCGGAAAAACGTTCGTTATAAGATTTCATAATCCATCATCCTTCTTTCTGCTGCGAGACAATATTCTGCAGCCATATTCCTTTTTTGATCAGCACAAATCCAACCACACATTTTATTATGTCTGCTGTCTGCACCAGAGCAAAAATCCCCACTACCGGAAGACGGGTAAAATGGCTCAGGCAAAAAGCAATGGGAACACTGACGCTCCACATAAATACACTGTCAAATAAAAATGTAATAATCGTTTTACCGCCGGAACGAAGGGTAAAATATGCAGAATGCAGGAATGCCTGAAAAGGCATAAAAGCAGCCGCCGTCATAATCAGATTCCTTGCTATTCTCTTTGCCTCTGCACTGGTATTATAAAATTCCGGGAAAACAGGGGCAAAAAGGAACATGATCAATGCAACCCACATGCAGCAGAATACGGAAAAAGCAATCATCTTATTATCGGTATCCCTTGCTTTTTCCATATCTCCGGAACCAAGAATCTGACCTACGATAATAGCCACAGAATCTCCCATCGCAATAAAAACAATGTTAAAAACGTTGTTAATGGTATTGGATATATTTAATCCTGCTACCACATTCAACCCTCTCACCGAATAGCACTGTGCAAGGATTGCCATACCTGCCGCCCATAATGTTTCATTCAGAAGAAGCGGTGTTCCTTTTATAATTATTTTTGCAGTCAGCTGCGCCGGAACCTTCAATGTCCTGTACAGACCGCTTGCAAAAGGATTCTCCTCCTTATGAGAATGTGTCCATGCAATTACAATAACAGCTTCCACATAGCGGGACAGAACAGTAGCAATAGCTGCTCCCCTGACTCCCAATGCCGGAAAGCCGAATTTTCCGTAAATTAAAATGTAATTAAAGACCAGATTGACAAAAACCGCCGTAACTCCCGCTTTCATTGGCAAAACTGTCTCACCGCATTCACGAAGGGTACTTGCATATACCTGAACCATCATAAATGCCGGAAGGCCTGACAACATAATATAAAGATACTGCTTACCATAAGTCAGTGTCTGTAAAATCTCACCTGCTCCGCCTTCTCCCCGCAGATATAAGCTGATAAGCGCCTGCCCTTTCACCAGCAGAAGAAATATCGTCAGTGCTGTCAGAAATGCTGCCATCCATATTTTAAAGCGAAAAGTCTGCCGGACACCTTCTTCATCCTTCTGTCCGAAAAACTGTGCTGTAAATATTCCGGCGCCGGATACTCCTCCAAAAATACATAAATTATACACGAAAAGAAGCTGATTTACAATGGCTGCGCCAGACATTTGAGGTGTTCCGATCTGACCGATCATGATATTATCCAAAAGACTTACAAAATTTGTAATTCCATTCTGAATCATAATAGGAACAGCAATAGACAATACCATCAGGTAAAATTTTTTATCTCCAACAAATTTTTTCCATATTTTCTTCGTTCGCACTCTGTTCCTCCTTAAATCTGTTGTTTTATTATACACAAAAAAAGCAGCTCATTGCTGCTTTTTCTTTATATCTTCAAAACTACATACATGTTGACATTCCTGAATCTTTTGACATTCTTTGGTCAAGCCCTCGACCGATTAGTAACAGTCAGCTCCATACATTACTGTACTTCCACCTCTGACCTATCTACCTCGTCGTCTTCAAGGGGTCTTACTACTTACGTAGGGATATCTCATCTTGAGGGGGGCTTCACGCTTAGATGCCTTCAGCGTTTATCCCGTCCCGGCTTGGCTACTCTGCCATGAACCTGGTGGTTCAACAGATACACCAGCGGCCAGTCCATCCCGGTCCTCTCGTA
>JAXFBD010000013.1:0-30267 GCA_034118545.1 Blautia sp. | reverse complement strand
ACATCTTCCAGAATGATATATTTATATGTAGGCTCAAGGACAAGACAGCCTTCTCCGACATATTCCGGTTTCACTGCAGATTCCTTTGTCACTGCGCCTTTCAGTGCTTTTCCAAAGAGATCTCCGATTCCCTTCACACCTGAAGTCGCCTGAACATTTCCGCCCATCCACTGCATGGCTCCCGCCTGAATGATCGCTGAATGATTTTTACTGATCTCGATCACAACCTGTCTTCTTCTTACATTCATCTTACTCATAAAATATTCATTCACTGCGTTCATGGGAGATACACTGGCATCCTGCACATATTCCAGAACGTGGAAATTATCAACTGTTTTAACAAATTTTCTGTTTTTATTTTCAAGATTTACGATTCTCATATTTTTCTCCCTTCTTTTTGACACCTGACTTTCAGAAAGTAATTGTCACCCGCTGCTGAAACTATTATAATAAAAAGCTATATCAGATAAAACCGTGACTTTCGCGGATTAACCCCTTTTTATCTTCTGTTTTCGTGAAATACCTATTCTCACTCCATAAAATCTTTTCATTCTCCATCCATAATCTCCATATACGCTTTTGCAATACGTCTGTAATCAAAATCATTTTTTATTTTCTGTACTGTAAAATCATCCCCTTCTATGATACTTTCGTAAATATATCTGCCCTCATCATCGATGACATCATCTTTGACAACAGCACCCACCACATAATGCTTTTTTTCAAAATCAAACTCATCCACCACAGCCATCTCCACATCGGTGCCGTCCCTGGCTGTAATATGAAATGTGACATATTCCTCAAATTCGTTTTCCATTATAAAAATCCCTTCCTTTACCAGCTGCTGTTTGCTCACCTATAATTTCTGCTCAATGATAATCCCTGTACTTTCTCGGTGTTTCTCCACATTCACGTCGAAATATCTTACTAAAATAAGCATTATTGGAGAAACCTGTTTCAAGAGCAATCTCTGTAATCGGCATATCTGTAGATCTTAGCAATTTCTTCGCACACTCAATACGATAGCCAATGAGATAATCAAAAGGCGACTCATGTATTCCGTTTTGAAAACAGCGCAGACATTCTCTTTTGCTGACAGATGCTGATTGGGCAATTTCCGCTAAATTCAGCTTTTTAGAATAATTTTCGTGGATGAAAGAAAGCATTGTCATCAATCGTTCCTGATTTTGAGTATTTGCCATAACATCCTGTTCATCCATATTTTTTATTTCTTCCAACAGCAAAAGCCAGATTTCAGATAAAATACTTCTTGTTTGAAACTCTACGTCTGTCTTATTCTGTAAAACCCCTAATTGCTGAAGTTTCTTCAGCATTCTTTTTTGATTTTCTGTTTCTCCCCTGATTATAACCACATCTATTTTATTATTTTGTAAAACAGGGTTTAAATACTTGGTCTCAAAAATACTCCTGAAATGTCCCCCAAGAAATGTCTTGTCAAATAAATGAGATTCCAATCTACAGTGATTAATATTTTCCAATGCACATAAAGTATTCGTATTCATAAAAAAAGCTTCATTTTCGCCAAAAGAATATGATCTGGCAGAAGTTTTCAGCTTTACGTTTCCTTCTAATACATAAATAAATTCCAATTCCTGGTGCCAGTGCCACGGAATCACTGTATCATCCAAATTAATTCTGTGAAGAGTATACGGATACTCAGGCGTGAGACCTTCTATTTGCTCCATTTGGCTGCTGGTTATTTTTATTTTCATCTCGTCCTCTGCTTAATATAAGCACTACTCATCATACATCGTTTGCACTATTATATCAATTTCTCCGTTAATCGGCTATATACTTATATTATATGGCATTAATATTATTTTATCAATAAATAAAATTCCATATAATTATATTATCAAAAGCAATAGAAAACACAATTCATAACAGTAAGGGAGATAAATCATCTTATTTAAGCAACTGCCGGCAGAGCCAAGGGGATAGTCTCCCCCTTGACTCACCCGATCAGTACATGTTTACCCTGAAATGCAAACCCGTAGCTTCGGATATGATCTTTAGGAATTCCCCTGCTTACCAGCTGTGCCGCATACTGTTTTCTTTCAATCTGTCCCAGGGCTTCCTGTACAGTATCCTTCAGCGTTTCCTCGCCGTCCGGATCATAAACCTTAAACTCCAGTATGATTGCATCTTCCGTCTGCGGATTCCTCGGTTCCAGCATAACATCATATCTGCCGAATCCACTTTCCCGGTTGGAAGTGATCACATACTGTTTTTGCAGATCCACGATCAAACCAAGCACAAAACCATGATAAAAACGCTCGGGTTCTTCTCCGAAAGGACGATTTCCTGTATCAAAATAGCTGAAGGTGTTTAATGCTACCCTGTTCATATACGCATTCATTGCTTTCTTATCACCAAGCAGCAATGCTTTCACAAAGTCATTATAATCTGCTCTGGAATCCTGAAACCATCCCCTCACCATATTGTAAAACATACGCTTCACCTCATAATTGGTAAGCGTTAATTCATATTCCGCTTCTTCCCCATACTCCAGAAATTCTTCCCTGTCATAAGACAGAACCTTCAGATAACCACTTGCCAGGAGAAGACTCCACACCGCAGTCTCATCGTTATCAAGCTGATTGTATACGATCTGCTCGTCGATGGCGGTTCGTACAGCCTTTCCCTGAAGAAGAGCTTCAAATTTTTCTTTGATTCCCCGGTTTCCTTCCCGAAGAAGCTTACCCACCAGACTATTGGAACTGGTATTAGCCCAATAGGTCGAAAGCTTGCCGGTATCCAGATAATTCAGAATAGACCAGGGATTATAAATATCTTCATGGCTTCCAAAAATAAATCCATCATACCACCGTTTTACATCCTGTTTTTTCTCGGATAAACCATATTCATCCAGCGCATCAAATACCTCTTTCTCTGTAAATCCAAAAGATTCTGTATATTCGTCAGACGTTGTCGTCACGACTTTCAGATTATTCAGATCAGAGAATATCGACTCATTGCTCACTCTTGTGATCCCCGTCATAATAGCCCGTTCCAGCCAGGGATTTGTTTTAAACGTGGAATTAAACATGCTTCTGGTAAATCCCACCAGTTCATTCCAGAATCCATCCACATAGGCTTCCTGCATCGGCGTGTCATATTCATCCAGCAGAATGATTACTTTTTTTCCGTAATAACGGTACAGATATCCCGATAATTTATAAATAGCAATCGTTGCCACCACTTCCGGCATGTCTGTACTGACAGAATCAAAAAAATCTAAATCTGCTTCTGTCATCCAGTCACATTTTCTTATAAAACTATACTTAATATATAAATCCGTAATAAGCTGACAGATTCTGGATTTTACTGCAGGATAGTCTCTCTCCTTCACGGATGCAAAGGACAGACTGATTACCGGATATGTCCCCTGCAGCTTGCAATGCTTTTCTTCCTCCCAGATAGAAAGTCCCTCAAACAGATCTCCCCGCCCCGCATAATCAACTGAAAAAAACTCCTCTGTCATACTCATATTTAAAGTCTTTCCAAAGCGGCGCGGGCGGGTAATCAGTGTCACATCGTCTCCGCTTTCCCACCACTCTTTTATAAAAGAAGTTTTATCAATATAAAAGTATTGATTTTCTCTCACTTTGTCGAAACTCTGTATTCCGATTCCTACTGTCCTCGCCATACATACCTCCTGCTGATCCTACAGACTTTCGTTATCAAATTTCCCACTCTTAAGATAATCCCAGCATGCGAAAACATAAAAAGCAAGGCTAACTGTCTCAGTGCGAACCGACCGGCGAGCCAGCCCCTGGCGAGGAGACCTTGTATCTGGGGCAATGGAGCTCCGCAGGCTGTTCCTATTTTGTACTGCCGTTCTGGCATCTCCCGGTTTATCCATCATCACCTCTCGTGTCCTTTTTCTCAAACCATACACAACTATTCTCCTCGTATTTGACTTATTTTGGGATTATTAAGAATGTAGTCATCTTTTTATTCATATAAAGTGACTTCATTCTATCATTTGTGATTTGTGGTCATCCTTCCATCAGGAGTTTGATGACTTCTTCAGAGATTTTTCTATTTATGGTCATCCTTTGATCGCGAATTTAATGACTTAATTGAGGATTTTTCTGATTTCGGTCTTTCTTCGACCGCATATCAGGTGACTTCTTTGGAGATTTTTTATATTGCAGCCATCTCTGAGATTGTAAGCGATCAAGTGAGGCATTATCATGCGCAAAAAAGCGGGGCTAAACTTTTAGGTGAAATTTCGGGACTGGCCGAAGAATGTAAAAAGTTGTACGGTTTAAAAATCGTATATAATGGGCAGATCTCACTTCATACATTAAAGCGTCTGCGTAAGAAATTATATAAGATAAAAAAGGAAAAATGGACAGCTTAAGCCAGCGTATAATCTTCAGCAAGGAGTAGATTCAGATTATGTCACATGGCCGGACATCAGTCCCCCGACCGACTGACACAAAGACGCTGATACCATTCCTTAGAGATATGGAACAGTATCTTAGATTTAAACATCAGGACATCGTGGCTGATACAGGATATGAAAGTGAGGAAAACTATCTCTTCATCAAAAACAATGGACAGATATCGTACATAAAACCTGCTGACTATGAGATATCAAAATCCCAGAAATATAAACACGATATCAGTCAGATGGAAAAATAGAGTTTCGCCGCTATCTTTATCTAGGAAAAGAGAATGCCACGGCCCAAAGCATACTTTTGGCCATAGGGTATAACATCAACAAACTTCATCACAAAATCAAAGTGGAAGAACAGGTCAACACCTTTTTCCCGGCGAACCGACCGGCGAGCCAGCCCCCTGGCGAGGAGACCTTGGACCCTGGGGACAAGGGACTCCTCGGCTTAAAACAAAAAATGGCTAAGCCCTCAGGCTTAACCATTTTTCGTTCTAATGCGGAAGATGGGACTTGAACCCACACAAGCGCAATGCTTACAAGATCCTTAGTCTTGCTCGTCTGCCAGTTCCGACACTTCCGCATATCGCATTTCATTAGGATTTTTATTCTCCCTCGCGACAAATGATAGTATATCAAAATGATTTGTTAATGTCAACTGTTTTTTTCCAAAAAATCCATATCAGGGCAGCCTTACTATTACTGTAAAAAACACAGATGTATAGGCTGCCCGCTTACCATAGCAATACTAAATTCCCATATTCATTCCCATTTTGTGAACAGACAGAAGATTATAAACAAACTGTTCTGCAGCTGTGAATATACCGGATACCAGATAATAAAGACATAAACCAGACGGAATCACAAATACAAACATTCCGTTGGATAGCAGCAAAATCAACAACATGGGAATGGATGCTTTCTGCAAATTTAAACCTTTAAAAAAGCCTATATATGGATAAATCTGCGGCCTGCTCCATTTCCTTCTGATTTTCTTTCTGTTTCTCCTGCCCTGCTTTCATCGCATTCCGCTGACATATGCCGGCGGTAAGAATAATAAACCGGATGGGCACAGATTTGATCCCCCCTGGTGTACTGACCTACTGTTTCTTTTACTAATTATAGTATAACCGGCATTATTTATGCAACCATAACTATTCAATAGCTTTACAGTTATGAGCAAGAAATCCCCCTCTCCTCCAGTTCATCCGCAATATCTTCCAGACCATATTCCGTTAATGTTTTTCTCGTTGGAATACCGTTCTCATCCCATCCGCGCAAAGCAAAATACTGGGAAAGAGTTCTCTCAAATTCCTCTTTCTTCATAGACTGTACACCGTTTGAATCTTTTAGTTCTTCATATACCCAGTCATAATATTCGTAATTTTCTCTGTTCTTGCCAGGTGTGGCTTCCCGTGCCAGTATTGCAGCTTCGATATTACGGCACATCTGATACTGCTTATTTAAATCAGCCTGGGTTACATTTGTTCCCATGACAGCATTCCAGTATTCCTCGCCTGAACTAGGATGTTCCGGTGCATCTTCAAAGGACGGAACCTGCTGTCCCAGATTGCTTCCTTTTGTCTGCATATAGGGATACAAGCCTGTCAGATAACAGCATAACCCCAGATTATCCGGTTCCATCGCTATAGCCTCATGTGTAATGGCAGCTTCTGCAACTTCCGGTCCCCAGTAATGAGGCTCCATAAACTTCGTGCTGCCCATCCACTTTTTAATGAGATCCATATTGGGAATTTCATGATAACTCGGCTCATAATCCTTGGCACGTTTTATATCTGTCTGCGCAGTCAAAAGACGCAAGTTATAATCCGGTGTATCCATATATTTAAAAACAGAGTGGAAATCCACACCGTTAAAATCGCCTTTTCGGGGATACCATTCCTCATATGCTCTTCTGGCTTTATTTCTCTCCGGCCCAAATTCTTCATGCTCCATAACATATTCGATGGCTTTTTCATCTCCGTCTGCCACCAGAGCTCCCCAGCCCCGGCGATATGCCAGATCTGTAAGATATTCCATTCCGAATTTTTCAGAACCATATTCATCAAGCAATAACCCGGTATTCTCTTTTGTAAGGATCCCCAGCTGATAAAGAGATTTGCCAAAACGGCTGGTAAACCAGGGAGACATATTAAAGGGATACATATCATCCAGCCCGAGATTCTCGCAGAGTTCATTCATTTTATGGGCAACCTTCCCGTTAAGCTGTCCTCTTCCATAATATGACATTTCCTGAAGGGTATAAAAACAGCTGGCAGCACATTCTGTGGAACCGGTCTGCAGAGATTTATCCGGTGTTTCTATGGAAATCCGGCAATTCATGGCACATCCGCAGCAGGATCTTTTTTTCACCTTTATTTCTCCTGCTTCTGAAGTTGTATATGGCCAGTCTTTTCCGCCAAACATAGTACATCCCTTCAGTTTTTTACCCACATATTCCTCACCGTTAATAATACGTGTTTCTCCCACCGGAGTACTGATCCAGTTGATTTTTCCTTTCATAATTTCCATAAACGCTTTTGGATTCGCCACATTTTCCGCGAATAACAATGGCTTTCAGTTTTTTAGAGCCCATTACAGCACCGACTCCTCCCTGATTAAAGCCGGACCCGTACTCTGTACTGATTCCGGAATGTACAACCATATTTTCACCGGCCGGACCAATAATCGCGGCCTGTACTCTGACACCATGCATTTTTTTATACTCTGCCCGTGCCGTTTCTGTCATCATTCCCCACTGATCTTTTGCATCACAGATTTCAACTTTCCCATCATTAATCCACAGATACACCGGCTCTTCGGAAATCCCCTGTACGATCAGCACATCATATCCGGCATATTTCATTTCGGAGCCAAATATATTCCCCGATGTTCCATGCCAATAAGTCTTTTTTGGATATCCTTTGCCTGCCTTCGTAATCAGACTGGAACGACCGCCTCCCATTGCCCCTGTACCGGTCAAAGGTCCTGATAAGAAAATCAGTTTATTTTCTGCTGAAAAAGCATCTGCCTCCGGTTTTATTTCATCCCAGTATATTCTTGCACCCATCCCCCGGCCGCCTATATATTTTGGTGCATACTTAGTAATCGGTTCCTTCGTTATTGTTTTGGTGCTTAAATCCACCCGTAAGATTTTTCCTGCATAGCCATACAATTTGTCACTCATTTTTATGCCTCCTCTTCCAGCTCAAAACCTGTTTTTATCCCCGCCGGATCTGTTATGTATTTCAAAGCACCCGTAGGACACATTTTCACGCATTCCGGATCTCCGCCGCAGAGATCACATTTTGTGGCTTTTTTCTTTACAGTATCAAATACGATCCTGGGAACTTCATAAGGACAGGCTGAAATGCACGTTTTGCATCCTATACATTTTTCTTCATTAACAACTCTGGCTCCGGTTATTTCATCTATGCTGATTGCGTGAACCGGGCAGAACCGCATACACTGCGGGTCAACACACTGCAAACACGGCAGTGCTTCAATATGGAATACTGCCTGGGTATATGTATTCATCTGTATCCTTGCCAGATCAAGACATGCCGCACTGTCCTTATTCAATGTACATGCAAACATACAGTTCATACATCCGGCACAAAGTTCCTCATTACAGCTTAAAACGCCTTTGCTAAGGGGTACACAAACCGTATCGGATACACCTGTTCTCATCTACCTCCCAGCTTTTTTCCTTTCTGTTTACAAGAATCGCATCTGCCGGGCATTTTTTTGCACAAAGTCCACAGTATATGCAGTCCTCTGTAATATAGGGAAATCCTTTATTATCTTCATTGCTCATGATTAATTACCTCCTGCTATATGTTTTCCAAAACAGTTATTTTCAAAATAATAAGGACATCACCATACCTTAGCAATGGATGATGTCCTTATTACATAAGAGGAATATTATTACTATGCTTTCATAGCTTTCTTTTCTGCTTCTATTTCTTCTTTCGGGAACCGGAATCCAAAAATACCGATTACCAATGCTGCTGCCGCAAATAATGCTCCAACCAGAAATACCTGATTAAGAGAAAGTCCCATATTCATAGCCGCTCCGCAAATTGCTGTAAATATACAGGAACCACCGGTGGATGCAAACTGATACATTCCCTGTACAGACGGAATTTCTTCCGGCTTAAGCTCAGTCTGGAAAAATGCCGCATAACAGGACTGCGTAATCGTCTGACCAATTCCGCCTATACCTGTAGCCAGATAAACAACGAAAATTGCAGTATTTGGTGTCAGAGTATAGAAAATTATCAAGCCGACCATATAACTTACGATTGCAAGAAGTCCAAAGAAACGGAATCTCTGCTTGAATGCTTTTCCTACAAAACTTCCAATGAACAGACCGAGAATAAACTGTACGATCGTCTGAGGCATTGTGACAGTGGAACTGACTGTGGCACCAAATCCCATTACCTGCTGTGCATAAACAATACCGTAGGCACCTATACATGTTGCATAAGAAACCACCAGAACCTGAATGATAAAGGTTGTCCGGAAACGTTTTTTAGCAAACATGCCAATGAGAACTGCCGGATTGGCCTGCTTCTTTTCATATTTAATTAAGATAAACAGTGTAATAGCCGCCACTATCGGCAAAATAATGCCAACGGGGCTTGCAAAGGCAAACAGCTTGCCTCCTAGAGACAGCCACATGATCATACAGAACACAAATACAACCAGAAGAAGCAGTCCGACAATATCAAGTGATGCACCTGGTCTTTTTGTATTTGGAAAGCTTGTAATAAATACAATAAGCGGAATAATTGCAAATATCCCATAACAAACCCATGCTGCATTTAAGGAAATATTATCAACAACAAATCCGGCAAGAAGCGGTCCGATCAGTGCTCCGGCTGCAGATGCAGCTGCCAGAAATCCAAAATACTTCGGTCTTTCTTCCGGAGTGACAATAGATGCCATAATGGAGTAAGGTGCCGCAAGATACAATCCTCCTACAAATCCCTGAAGTGCATAAAGCACACCAAATAATATGATATTACCGACTGCACCGAATGTAAAACGGATAACAAACTGTGCAATTAATGCAAACACAAGAACATTTTTTGTACCAAACTTTGCATTAATTGAACCGCTCAGCGGCAGTGCGATCATCATTCCCATGGAAGCAATCGCTGCGTATACTGCATAATAATCCATAGCCTCCATTTTCGTAAGAACAGACGGCAAAATAACATTACAGCTGTAGCTCGCTCCAATGCTGGTTACCATTAATAAAAGTGTCGCTAAAACAAGCAGCCCCTTTTTTGAATTGCTGTTTTCGTTACTCATAAAAAACCCCCTTCCTCTTTCCTTTTCTTCGTTTTATTACATAGATGGAATGAAAGCCTGACGACTTCAGTCTTTCTTTGTTCTATTATTATAAATGTATTATCATTTTTTCAAAATGCACAGAATTGATAATCAATAATACACATTTTTAAGTATATATCAGACAAATATATTGTGATAAATTTCTGTTAAGGAATGAAAGTCAGGACTTCTGTCTGCTTTTTTGAACGTATTATTAAGTTTCCAAAATCTAAAAGGAGGTATAATATGAGTTTAGATTCACGTACTTATAAGGCGGCAATTTACAGAGGACCGGGTAACATTGAGATTATTGAAAAAACATTACCTGAATGCGGCGATGATGACGTAATCGTAAAAAATCTTTACGCGACTGTCTGCGGAGCAGATTACAATGCCTATCGTTCAAACGGTGATGCACAACAGATCTGGAAAGATCACGAGTTCGGACATGAAATGGTCAGCGAAGTTATTGAAGTCGGAAAAAATGTTAAAGATGTGGAAATCGGCGACTGGATTTTCCCCAACATGGGATATGCTCACAAAGATCGAATGAGAATGGCTACTGTCGGTGGTTTTTCAGAATATTTATATTTGCCCAAATTCACACTGGAAGGAGACTTCCGCATTAATACCGTAGAAGCACAGCCCAGTGCAATCAAACTGGACAAAACCCTTGGCATCAAGAATCTCTGCCTTCTGGAGCCTTTTGCAGTAGGCACCAAAGCAGCGAAAAGCCTTGTCGGACGCGGCACCACAGCAGTGGTAATCGGTGCCGGAATCATCGGACTTTCCACAGCTATCATGCTGAAATACTATGGATACGAAAAAATCATGGTTATCGATTTCTCAGAGTTCCGTCTCAGCAATGCAAGAGACTACGGTTTACTGACATGTAACCCCAGCAAAGAAGATGTGGAAAAGGTATTATTTGACACCTTTGGTTCAAGACCTGCATACGGTGGAATGAAATGCTGTGCAGAATGCTTTGTTGATGCTATCGGTATACAGCCATGTGTTGACTATTTTTCAAAATATGGCGGATATGCCGCAACACTTTGTATTGTAGGTGTTCACCATAAACCGGCACAGATCGATGCAGTCAGTGTATGCTACAATCAGCAGTGGATCAAAGGCTGCGGTACAGGTACTTATAAAGAAGCCTTTGACGATATTTGTGACATGATCAGAAAAGGAGTTGATATTTCTCCGCTTATCACTCAGGAATTCACATTAGATCACATCTGTGATGCTATGGAGACTCACGGAAATGTGGAAATAGCACAGAAAGTTGCAATTACTTACCTGTAAAAACTCTCCTTTCTACCAAAAAGGGGGCTGTTGCAAATGCAGCAGCCCTTTTTATATTACCATATGAAGTTATTTTTTCTGTAATTCACCAATTTCCCACAGACTTGCTGTACCGTAATTGATATAAATCACCTGACCGCTCATATAGCTGAAAATCTTACTTCCGACTGCAACCATTGGATATCCCATCTCCTCCGGTGATGCCCAGCGGCCATTCCAGAATTCCAGATTGATTTTTTCCAGAATCGCCTGTCCCTGAACTGCATCCCCCGTAATGGATTTATTAAAGTCATCCGTAAGACCTGTTTTTGTCATGCCGGGGGCAATGGCATTAATCCGGATTTTCCGATTGATAAATTCCGGTGCGTGGCATTTTGCAAACACATATGCATTCTGGCATTTTTTCGAAAATACATATCCGTCACCGGTACATTGCGGATGCTTTTCATACCAGTCAGCTGCTTCTTCCCAGCTTGACGTATTCATTATTTCCAGACAGTCTTTCAGACTTGAACGCCAGTCTTTTCCTCCATCTGAAGAAATAAAAGTAACAGATCCTTCATCCACAATATTTGGCAGCAGTTTTTCTGTGAGATATTTAAAACTGTAAAAATTTGTAAGCTGCACTTCTAATGCGTTTGTTTTTCCCAGAGAATTTGAAATTCCATGGCAGATAAACAAAGCATCAATCTGATCCGGCATCTCTCTCACCACATCATCAATACCTTCCTGAGAACTGAGATTTGCACTAATCTCTTTTGTAACTGCAAAATCCAGTTTTTTTCTCCTGGTTGTTGCATATACATTCGCTCCCAGCTCCATCAGCAATTTCGCAGCCGCATATCCCATTCCGGAGCCGGCACCGGTTATTACAACATTTTTATTCTCAAAGCCAAACAATGATTTAATATCCATATTCTCCTCCTGTTATTCATTTAATATCTTATCATTACTTTCAGAGATTCTGATGATACGCTTGCCTTTTTGATCGCATCCTCCAGCATTTCATGAGGATATTCCTGTGTTACCAGCTGATCGAGATCAAATTTGCCGGAACGCATTATATCAAGGCATAACTGCACATCCTGGGGACAATAGCCTCCGCTTCCCTGAATCCTTTTGGATGCATAGGTCAGTGCCAGAAGGTTTACCGATAATGGCCTGTGATGCAGACCTACAACAGTAAATACAGAATTCAGTTTTCCATTCTGTTCAAAAAAGTTAAATGCATCATCAGAGCCTGTAGCATCAATGTAGATATCCGCACTGTTAGTCACTCCCATGATTCCGAATCCCTGTCCCAGTTTTTCCATTGCCGCTGCCTTCAGATCCTCTTTTTTCGGTGAACATGTCAGGAATCCCATTTTTTCTGCAATTTCCAGACGATACGTGGACCGGTTTACCAGCATGACCTTTTCACAACCCAGATACTTCAATGTAATCGCACTTGCCATACCGATCACACCTGCTCCAAAAACGATTGCCGTCTTACCCGGAGCCGGTTCAGAGAGTACTGCCGCACGTGCTCCCACGGTAAAGGGCTCCAGCATTGCCGCTGCTCTGTCCGAAATACAGTCATCAATTTTATACACGCTGTGGTTTAATTTGCAGTTTGGAATATGCACATACTCCGAAAAGCCTCCCACTGTTGCGGAACGAGTACGGTCGTCTTTGCAGGTCATAGGATAAGGATATACTCTGTCGCCTTTTACAATTCCTGTTACATTCTTTCCAACTTCCACAACCTCACTGACCATCTCATGGCCGAACTCGTACCCCGGATAAATTCGGATAGATGTTCCGTCCTGTTTGTAAGCCGTAATATCGGAACCGCAGACTCCGGCGTAAAGATTTTTAACGATAATATCATTCTCTCCACATACCGGCAGTTCAATTTCCTTCATCTCAATATTACCCGGCCCATTGTAAATAAACCCTTTCATTTTTTTCTCCTTTCTTTATTTTGTTGTTTTATAGTGGTTACAGCACAAAATAAGCGATATACTTATTTTTAAGTATTCTTCTTTTGATTTTTTTGTCGTATAATAATTAAAACTCGTGAATTTCATCCGGCAATTTCGTCACTTTTAACAACTGCGCTTAATGCATACATCTCATTTTTTGAGAACTGCTGCCCGGATATTGAAACACTGATTCCTGGAGGTGCTGTTATATACAATACAAACGAAAATATTTATGAAACTGTTTATAACATCGTTTTAAACAGCGGAAGTGTCCATGAGCAGAAAACTTTTTCTACGAATGTACTGAACACTCTGGCTACAGTCTGTCCATTCGATCAGGCAAGAATTTATTTTTATAATGGAAACGGAAGGATCTATGACCAGTATCTTATCGGAGCCGATCCCAAATGGGCTAATGCTTATCATGAATACTATTCAAAGATCCAGAACGGCCGCTACAGTACAAAACCTGAATGCAACGAAAATATGCGTCCTCATGCACAAAGGGTAAAAATCAAAAACTGGGAAGGCGATGAAATAATAAACAATGAATTTTATCAGGACTATGTCCGTCCGCAGCAGATCAAATCCAGCATAGGCTTTGCATTTTTTGATACAACTGGAAGCACAAGAGCTGTCTTCATGTTAGACAGAACTTCATCTGCTATGTTTTCTGACTATGAATTAAGGCTTATGAGCCTTGCATATCCTCAGTTAAATAATATGCATAAAAAATTCTTCAGTAAATGCAACAGTGTAAACAGGCTTGAAAATGTCAACTGGCAGACAACCACTCTGACTCAGCGTGAAATCGATGTAACCATATTACTGTGTCAGGGAGTATCACCGAGTAATATCAGCCGAAAGCTTCACATCACGATTCCCACAGTAAATAAACATATTTCTCATATTTATTCCAAAATGCAGGTATCCAACCGCCATGAATTACTTGTCCGGATTCTAAACTATTAGACTATTCTTTAATTTAATTATACAAAAATCCGCTTCTATATATAAATGATTAGAATTATGGATAAATAATACTTATTTTTGATAATTTCGTATTTGCAGTGATACATGATATATTATTTTCAGAAAAAGAAATCACTTAACATCAATTTGTTAAGCAGTTTCTAAAAAAGCTGTAAAGTATAACGCGAAAGGAGTAAGTATTATGGCAGAACAGAAAAAAAACAATATCCCCATGCAGGCAATTGAAAACGGTCGTAAAACTGTATGGCATCTTCAGCGTATGAAAGATCAGGGAAAGAAAATTTCCATGGTAGGAAGTGCATACCTTGATCCCATGTTTACAATGATGTGTGAAAAAGGCGGCGTTGACATCGTCCGTTACACCTGCCCAGGTGAAAACAGTGCAATGCGTGCAGAAAATATTAAATGGTGGACACGTATGCAGCGTAAAATGGCTCCGAACATCTGTCTGAATGCAGTTATGCAGACACAGCAGTATGCGGATCCTGTTACAGGAGTAAAGGAAGCTGCAGAAATTCTGGCTGACGGCGCTGACTGTGTTATGCCAATGGGTATTACCAATGAAGTATTAAAAGCAATGAGCGATAACCATATTGCTGTATTTGGTCATGTTGGTGTTCTGTCCGGATGGCAGACCGCACGTTTCGGCGGATACCGCCGTGTAGGCAAGACAGCTGAAGATGCAATGAAAATTTTCCGCCAGGCCTATGAATATCAGGAATTAGGTATGGTAGGTATGACCATTGAGATGACAAACAAGGAAGTAAGTACAGCAATCGCTAAGAAGCTTCGCATTCCGGTAATTCAGGTTGCAGCTGGCGGTGAATGCGATGGTGCTGAAATGGTTATCTTCGATCTTCTTGGAATGATGCCTCCGGAAATGATGGCCAATCATGCAAAGGTTTATGCTAATGTCCTCACAGATGTAATCAAGGGCTGCGCAACATACAGCCATGAAGTTAAAGAAGGCATTTATCCGGGTCCGGATGTTGGCTGGAACATGGATGAAGCTGAGCTTGATAAATTCATGAACGAACTGGAGTCCAAATATTAATCAGGTAACATCCTCTGCAGGTTTTATCCCATGGCAGGGACCTGGCGCCAAGCACGCCAGGTCCCTTTTAATTGGTAAGAAAATCCATAATAGAATCTCCTGTAACCTTTTGATTACAGGAGATTCTTTCGGAAGGATCAAACAAACAGCTAAAATATTGATAATATCTTTTGTAATGCCGGATTATCCCAGCTTAGTGGGGAGCTTGCTCTGAAGCTCATAACTGTAGGAATAGATTTCAAAAACATTGCCGAAGGGATCTTTAGCAAATGCGATCAAATACTCAATCGTGTGTCCCATAAGATCGGTACAGGGCATAACCTTTGTGGGAGTTACTCTTTCACCGCCGTTTTCGATAATTTTTTCAATCAGTTCGTCCACATCCGGAGTCTGAACACCAAAATGGAAAATTCCGTGACGATCATAATCAAAATCATCATCCGGATCGTATCCGTTAATGAACTCAATGAGCTCGACGCCAACACCATCCTGAGTTGACATATGTGCCAGTTTGAAAGATCCGAATTCTTTTCCGTTTCTTCCATAAAGAATTCTTGAGAAATCCTCCGGTTTGCCGCTGTCCTTAACAGGAAGCGGTCCGGCAATATGATTCCATCCCAACACATTTTTATAGAACTCCACTGCTTTTACAACGTCACTGACAGAAATACCTACATGGGAAAAGTTCGTTGTTAAAGTTGCCATAATATTCTCCTTTCTTTTTTTGATATTGCGGTCATCTTGTTTAAATTTATTTTATTCTATATTCAATTCATGGTAAATTCTTAAAAATAAGTATATAAAATACATATTTTATACCCTTTTTACATTATTTCATCATATAATCGAAATACTGCCTTTGTAATTGTATTTCTCTTTTCTCCGGGATATAATAAAATCAAAAAGACAAATATTTTATTGCTCCAGAAAGGCAGGTGCATTTTAATGAACGACAAAACCAGATATCAGATTCTAAAGCAGCGTGAAATGATGATGGGCTATACTGTCTCTGATATCGGTGCAGAACCTACTGATCAGACGCAGAAGCTTCCTCCTCTCCCTCCTGTAAAGAAAGAGATCTGCTCGAAAATAATTTCTCTTCCCCTGGATTTCGAAAATTCAGTACAGGATCTCAATCTTTTTCAGCTTCTTTCCCAAAGAAAAAGCCGCCGCAGCTACGGCAGCGAGACACTTGCTTTAAATGAACTGTCTTTTTTATTATGGGCAAGCCAGGGAATCCGAAGCTATGCAGGCAAACATAAGGAAATCTCATTTCGCAGTGTTCCCTCCGCCGGCTCCCGCCATCCCCTTGAAACTTATCTTTTTATACAGAATGTGGAACATATACAACCGGGAATCTACCATTATCTCCCGGAAGGGCACCGGCTGGAGCTTTGGGAAAATAACCCGGATTTCAAAAAAGAGCTTACTGATGCTTTATGCGGACAAAGCTTTGCCGGAACCGCTCCTGTAACCTTTGTCTGGAGTGCGATCCCCTACCGTACAGAATGGCGTTATGGACTGAAAGCCCACAAATATATCCTCATTGATGCAGGTCACGCATGTGAAAACCTGTACCTTGCATGTGAAGCCATTGGCTGCGGCACCTGTGCCATCGGCGCCTACGACCAGGAGCTGCTGGATGATCTCCTTGGTTTTGCTCCTGGTCCATCTTCTGAAAAAAGCTGTGAATTTTCAGTTTACGCTGCAGCCGTTGGCCGCCAAAAATCCTGATTCAGGAGTGCCTCTGGTGATCTTGATGCGGCGTGGTCGAATGTAAAGCATTCTTCCACTTTTTACCGCAGCTCTGCAATGCGGCTGACCGCCACATATATTTCCTGTATTTTATACCAGGTGACATAATCCACGATTCCTGTTGCAGGAAGACCAAAGGTCTTCTGAAAAACCCTTACAGATTCTGCCGTTCCCGGACCGTAAATCCCGTCCACAGCCACCGGTGGAACGGCAGGATACGCCTGTGCAATAGTATTTAACTGTTCCTGTATCTGGGTCACCTTGCTTCCGGACGTTCCGACATCCAGATCATATCTTGGCCATGAGGAGGGAATTCCTGATATCTCTTCTGCCACATTAATATACATATCATTCCCATAGAAATAACGCAAAATCTCAATTGCCGAATATCCCTGATCTCCCAGAGCCTTGCTGCCCCACTGGGTCATCCAGCCTCTGTCCCGGCACTGTACCTGCCGTCCGTCGCAGTACTGTGTCAAAATCGGCTGGCGCACATTTGGTCTGGACAGATAATTTTCGAAAAGCTCATCCACGATTCTGTCTATGGTATCAAAGTAGTTTCTTCCGTTAATCCATTTGTGGTCATAAGCTGTGGAAGAGGTTATGGTAAAATCATATCCCTTGTTTCGATACCACTCTGTATAAACCCGGTTGAGAGTAAAGGACATGATTGCAAGTACATTGGCACGAATGGTGTCATCCGGCCACGTAGCATAAATTTCGCTGCTGGCCACATTTTTTATATAATCCCGGTACCGTACATAATAATTCTGTGCACTGTTGTCATTTACCGGGCCATCATGGACTACAATATATTCCGGGATCACCACCCGGCTAAGCACGATCTCTCCTGTCTCATTTATGGGTTTGATTTCCGCCTCTTCGATTTTCGGCGGATATTCTCCAAAAAGTGTATGAGGTCCGATTACAATTCTCTGAAATGTCTCTTCGCCTGCCAAACGGGAGGTAAGCTGTACCGGCTGTTTTGCCAGTATGTCTGCCAGTACCTCTGTTCCTGCGATCAGCTCCGGTTCAAAGCCTTCTGCTTTTACCTGAATGGTATATTCTGCATAAGGCTGAGCCTCTTCTTTCACATCAAGACTGTATTCCAGCGGCGGAGTCCGCAGCTCAAGAATCGGTGTCTGGCCGGAAGAATCTGTAACTACTTCCTCCACCACACTGTCCGGATCGCCGGTATAGGATATTTGAACCACCGCATTTTCCACAGGGCGGTTGTCACTTCCGGACCGCACTGTGATCTGCAGATTTCCCCGATCCACGTTCTCCTGTTGTGCACGCATATTACTAAAAGGGCGCATAATCTGCTCCTGAAATGCTCTTCATAGCAGAATATGCGCCTTATATAAATTATGTGACTTTGTTACAGATTTTTCCAAATCACGAATCTGAAATTTGCAGAACATTCCATTGATTTTCTTGTGAAATCAGCATATAATACTTATACATCGATGGAAAATATAAAATGCTTTTCAGGAATTGACCGAGTATTGTAAAAATCATAAACAAGTCACCCTAATTTCTGTATCGAGATGACCACAAATCTCATAAATTCTCATTCAAGTCATCCAGCTCTCCATATCACATTGACCCTGATCTTATTTTTTCTCATTCAAAGTCATCCAGCTTTCCATATCACGTTGACCCTGATTCATAAATAACATAAATAAGTCAAGGAGAAAATCAGCAATGATGAGAAGTTTAAAACAAATGCTTTTAGAGAAGCAGATGTATCTGGAAAGCATAATAAACAAGGCAAAAACAGAATTGCCTGCGGCACCAGATGGACATCTTAGAATTTCAAAAGACAAAAACAAAATCAGATATTATCATTGCACAAAAGAAAATGGCGAAATCTATATTCCCAAATCAGATAAAGAATTACCAAAAAAGCTGGCTCAGAAGGCCTATTATCTGTCCGTGATAAAAAAAGCCGAGGCAAGACTAAAACAAATCAAAAAAATTACGACAGATTACTCAGATAATGAAATAGAGGAACTTTTCAATTCCTTACATAAAGAAAGGCAGGCTCTCGTTACACCCGTAGAACCAACGTGGGAGCAGCTTCTTGCCAGATGGTATTCAGAAGAATATCAGGGAAAAGGTTTTCAGGAAGGTATTGCAATAATCCTTTCTGATAGAGGAGAACGTGTCAGATCCAAGTCAGAGAAAATACTTGCGGATTTCTTTTTCCGAAGAAATATCCCTTACAAATACGAAAAACCATTGTATCTAAAAGGATTTGGTACTGTGTATCCTGATTTTACACTCCTATCGAAGAAAACAAAGCAGGAGGTTTATTGGGAGCATGAAGGAATGATGGATAAACAGGAATATGCAAGATCTGCGGTACGAAAAATTGAAGCCTACCAAAAGAACGGAATCTATCCCGGTGATCGTCTGATACTTACTTTTGAGACAGAGCAGAGTGCTTTAAACTCCAATATAATAAATGGACTGGTAAATAAGTATTTGTGATTGTTTTAAACAACAGTTTTATGGGGAACACTCTAAATCACGAAGTGTTCCCCATTTAATTTATTTTCTGATCCAGCGATATTGCCACGGCATCATAGGAATTTTATCCGGATTAATGATCTCACCGGTAAATAAATCCTGATAATTCCCTGTTACTGTTGGCAATTGAACTTCCACTTCTCTATCCGCAAAATTTGACAGGCAATATATTTTTTCTTCATTATATTCTCTATAAATAACAAACACCGGCTGAATCCATGGTTTTTCCGGATTATACCCCTTTCTTCCCGGAAGAATACGTGCATCCCAGGTGGACACATAAGCATCTGCACCAAAGCAGGGATGCTGCTTTCTGATTGCGGCCATCTGCCGTAAGCCGTCATATACTTTCTGCTGAATCGTTCCCGGTTTTTTTCGTTTTTGTGCCCAATCCCAGTCAAAAGGATTTCTGTGGATGTTACGATTCTCCTTCGCCAGCTGCGGATTTTTTTCAAAGGTATAATCATTCAGCTGCGCCACTTCATCACCGGAATAGATCATAAAAAATCCTCGCAGGCTCATCCCGGCTGCATTAAGCAATAAAAGGCGGGAAATACCTGCTTTTATTCCATTCTCGTCATGTGCCTCCAGAGCCTTCTCAATCCCACAAAGACTTGCCGCTCTTCCATTACTTCTTGCATCTCTGGTTACCGGATCATAGTTGAACAGAGATCCTTTTGACCAGCTGCCCGAAATACTTCCCTCATAAAAACGGTATAGAAATTCTTTATGCAGCTGCGGATCGATCATAAGAGATTTCTCAACCTCCGGATCAAGTGCCCAGCCCAGATCATCATGACAGCGAATGTAATTGACAAAATTGCAATTATCCGGAAGACTGTGAAACTGATCCATCAGAATTTTCATCATACGGGTATCCTGAGTTGCCAGTGCATTCCAGAGATTTGCCATTCCATTCGCACCATAAAGAAGCTGACAACGCTGGTGATCCGTAGAGCCAAAAAAGCCTGGAACCTGCCACGGTGCCATCAAGACCTCCCCCATAAAAATCAAAGACGGACACACCAGTTCTGCCGCAATGTGCATGATCCGAATGATCGTATACGCAGAATCCAATGTAGTTGAATAATTATCTGTGTCTTTCCAGATACCTGTCGCCGCATCAAGACGAATCGCATCTGCACCAAGATTTGCCAGAAAAAGAACAGTCTCAATTCTCTCTTGTATAACCTTCGGATTATGGTAATTCAGATCCCACTGGAACGGGTAAAAACGGGACATTACCCATTTTCCCATCTCTTCTGAATAAATAAAATTCCCAGGCGCATCTGCCGGTAAAATCTCATGAAGATTCTTTTCAAATTTATCCGGAATCTCTCTTGTATCGAAACAATAATAATAGTCCTGGTATTCCTTTTCTCCCGCCCTGGCACGCATCGCCCATTCGTGAGTATCCGCTGTATGATTCATAACGAAATCAAGACAAAGACTGATGCCAAGGGCACGAAGCTCATCTGCAAGTGCTTCCAGATCCTCATTTGTACCAATCTTCGGATCCACCTGACGAAAATCTTCGACTGCATATCCACCATCATTGTCCGGATATGGCATTTTCAGAAGCGGCATCAGATGAAGATAAGTAATTCCCAATTCCGAAAGATAATTCAGATTTTCGCGGATCCCATTGATTCCATCTGCAAAATGTGTTGGATACATCGTCATTCCAAACATTCGCTCATCCAGAAACCATTTAGGATTCTGCTCCCGGACAAGATCCAGTTCTTTTAATTCCTGTTTTCTCACACAGTAAGCTTTTCTCATCGAATTAAGCAGTTCCTGATAAGACTCCTCTGAATCATAAAGAGAAAAATAAAGACTACGTAATTCATTTTCCAGCTTCTGTAAACGCTTTTCAAATATTTCCATAGTTTCGGTTCCTTATCGTATTTTTAAAATATTTTCAAAATATCATGATACATAACCACAACCATTAAAGCCATCAAAAGCATTAATCCTGCAAAATGAATCGTTCCTTCCAAATCACGGTTAACAGGCTTTCGGCGTATAGCTTCCACAGCCAGAAATACAAGTCTTCCTCCATCCAGAGCAGGAATAGGAAGAAGATTCATAACTCCCAGATTCGCCGACAGAAGTACTGCCATATTCAGCATATTCATAAATACCATGAAGGCGCCTTCACTCTTACTCTGTTCATAGGTATCTCCAATGGCATCCACAACGCCAACCGGCCCACTCAGGTCGTTGATCCCAAGGCTTCCGAAAAACAGTTCTTTCAGACTGAGTATTGTTGTACGAACGAGATACTTCACCTCGATCGCCCCATATTTCAGGATATCAAGACCATGCGCCTTTTCACACCACACATTATAGGAAAATCCCAGCTGATATGTCCGGTATTCCTCCGGAGTGATCTCCGCATCATATTCCAGACCGTCCCTGAGATAAGTAACCGTTACAGGGGTAGGACCAAGAGGATTCTTCTCAATGTAATCCGTGTATGCTTTCCCATCTGCGATGCTGTTTCCATTAATTCCCACAATAATGTCTCCCGGCTTTACTCCGGCTTCCTCCAGAGGCATTCCGCTGATCAGCGATTCCACCTCCATGGAATCCGAATCTTTTCTGTTGAAACCAAGCAGATACCGTACATTCACATCAGGCTCATAAACTATTTCCAGTTCTTTTCCGTCCCGTTTTACCTTCAGTTTTACCGGCTCTTCTGTCAGTTCGTTAAGATAAGAATACACATAAATATCTTTTCCGAGATCAATATGATATCCCTGATATTCAGTGATGATATCTCCCTCTTTCAAACCGGCAGCTTCCGCAGCAGACCCTTCTGTTACCTGAAGGACTCTGGGAGGCTCATAGCCCACCGCTGCAACAATAATCACAGCAAAAACAAATGCCATGATAAAATTAAAAACAGGACCCGCCGCAACCACCTGAATCCTTCCCCATACAGGCGCACTGTTAAAGGTTCCCGAACGGTCATCCTCCAGATCTTCTCCCAGCATGGCACAGGAACCGCCAATGGGAAAAAGCTTCAGCGAATATCTGGTACCATGCCATACTTTGCTCATAAGCCTGGGCCCCATTCCCAGTGAAAATTCTGTTACTACAATATGATTTCGTTTTGCAAATAAAAAATGTCCCAGTTCGTGAAATAAGATTACGGCACTGAAAATAATAATTGCAATGATAATTTTCAACTTACCACCTGCCTTCAATCCATTGATAGGTTTCCTGTTCTGTCTCGAGAATTTCATCCAGATCCGGGTTTTCAATAATCCGGTGTCTGCTCATAGACTGTCCGATGATTTCATAAATATCCAGAAAACTGATTTTTTCCTGCAGGAATTTCTTAACTGCCATTTCATTTGCAGCATTGAAAACGGTGGGCATACTGCCGCCCTTTCGGGAAGCTTCTATGGCCATAGGCAGCCCAAGAAAGGTTTCCATATCAGGCTCCTCAAAGGTGATCTGCTTTAGTTTTGCGAAATCCAGCCTTTCACCATCCAGATATTTTCTTTCCGGATAATAAAGTGCATACTGAATGGGAAGCCTCATATCCGGTGTTCCCAGCTGAGCCATAACAGCACCGTCACGAAATTCCACCATGGAATGAATTATGCTCTGTGGCTGAACCACAACCTGTATCTGGTCAAGCTCCACTCCAAAAAGCCATTTTGCCTCCATGACTTCCAGACCTTTATTGACCAGTGTTGCAGAATCCACTGTTATTTTCTGCCCCATCACCCAGTTGGGGTGCTTAAGCGTATCTGCCAGTGTCACCGTCTTAAGCTGCTCTCTTTTTCTGCCACGGAAAGGACCTCCTGAGGCTGTGATCAGCAGCTTGTTTATCTCCTTCTTTTCTTCTCCGTGAAGTGCCTGAAAGATGGCACTGTGTTCACTGTCCACAGGGAGGATCCTCACACCGTACTCTTCTGCCAATGGCATGATAAGATGTCCCGCAGTCACCAGTGTCTCTTTATTCGCAAGGGCGATATCCTTGCCGCTTCGAATTGCTTCTATGGTCGGTCGTATTCCGATCATACCTACAATGGCTGTTACCAGTATTTCCGCCTCCGGCATTGCTGCCAGTTCAAGAAGACCTTCCATACCTGAAACCACCTTTGTGCCGGTATCCTGAATACGCACTGCCAGTGATGCGGCATCTTTTTCATCCCACACTGCCGCAAGCCTGGGTTTAAACTCCCGTATCTGAGCTTCCAGCATGGTAATATTTCTGCCGGCACTGATTCCCTCCACCTGAATATCTTTATTGGCCCGAACCACATCCAGCGTCTGCGTACCGATGGAACCGGTGGAACCTAAAATCGCAATATGTTTCATACTTCATCCTTTCCGCACTAAATGCCCAGAACTGTTTTTGCCAGAAAATAAATAACCGGTGCAGTAAAGATCACACTGTCAAAACGATCCAGTATCCCTCCGTGACCGGGAATCAACGTTCCGTAATCTTTGATCTCCTGATTTCTTTTGATCGCAGAGGCTGCCAGATCTCCCACCATGGATATCAATGCGCCTACTGCACAGATCAGAGCATATTCCATCATCGGACCACCTGTTGCCGCCCCATAGACCGTTCCCAGAAGAGCCGCTCCGATTACACCTCCCACTGCTCCTTCCACAGATTTTTTCGGACTGAGCACCGGTGCCATTTTATGCTTTCCGATAAGCATGCCCACACAGTAAGCACAGGTATCGCACCCCCAGGAGCATAAAAAGATCAGCCACACATGATACTGTCCATTGGGAAGCATTCTGGTAAGATATATGAAGGAGAGCATTACTGCCACATAAACGATGGCAAAAAAGCATGCCATTACCTGTTCCGCATGAAACTTTGGATATGTGAATACATACACAAACATGATCAGAATCAATGCCGCGATCACCGCTGCCATGCCATAGCGCTCAAAATCCAGCGCAATTGCCATGTAATAAATTATGGCTCCCAGATATCCCGTCAGTTCCAGTGGCTCAAAGGAATTCTGGCGTACCTTCATAGCACGGAACAACTCCTGCATACCGATAACTGATATGGAAAGCAGTGTAAAAAACAGCACCCATCCTCCGCTGATAATGGTAAGCAATGCAACGAGCACCAGAATAATACCGCTGATGAGTCTTGTTTTGAACATTTTTATTCCCCCTTTACGCCCCCGTATCTTCTGTCTCTTTCATTATATTTTTCGATAGCTTTTACCAATTCCTCTTTATTAAAGTCTGGCCATGCCACATCTGTAAAATAAAATTCCGTATACGCCATCTGCCAGAGCAGATAATTGGAAAGTCTCAGCTCTCCGCTTGTGCGGATCATCAGATCCGGATCCGGAACCCCCGCGGTATCCAGATAACCGGAAAACATTTTTTCATCAATCTGTGCCGGAATAATTTTGCCGTCAACAGCATCCTGTGCCAGTTTTCTCACACCCCTGAGGATTTCATCTCTGCTGCCGTAATTTAATGCAATCTGAAAATAGAACTCATCATACTGGCTTGAATGCTCCTCCAGAACCCGGATGCTTTCCTGAATATCCAGATCAAAAGCAGTGACATCCCCGATGATTCTGATTTTCATGCGGTTTCTGTCAGAAATCCGGATACATTTTTTTAGGTAGCTGCGAAACAGCTTCATCAGCCCTTCCACCTCTTCCCTGGAGCGTTTCCAGTTTTCCGTGGAAAAAGCATACACCGTCAGATATTTGACTCCCAATGCTTTCACATCATCACAGATTGTTTCCAGATTGGCACAGCCCCTGATATGTCCATAACTTCTTGGCATCCCCTTTGCTTTGGCCCAGCGCCCATTGCCGTCAAGAATAATGGCAATATGATTCGGTACGTTCATTTTTTCTCCTCTCATGTGGAAAGAGAGCCCTCTGGCAGAGCTCTCTTCTTCATCTTCCTCTTTTAAACTGTCAGAATTTCTTTGGATTTCTGATCCACTGCAGCATCAATATCCTTTACATATTTATCTGTCAGTTTCTGGATCTTTTCACTAAGCTCTTTGATCTCATCCTCAGAAACATCCTGTTTTGCAAGCTTTTTGTATGCATCGTTTGCATCACGGCGAATGTTGCGTACTGCAACCTTGGCTGCTTCACCTTTTTTCTTGACATCCTTTACCAGATCCTTACGGCGTTCTTCTGTAAGTTCAGGGAATACAAGACGAATTACCTTGCCGTCGTTGCTGGGGTTCAGTCCGAGATCTGAAACCAGGATTGCTTTCTCGATCTGTTTGATCAGACTGGATTCCCATGGCTGGATCTGGATCATACGTGCCTCCGGTACAGTGACGTTGGCTACCTGCTGAAGAGGTGTAGGTGTTCCGTAATAGTCTACTGTGATCTTGTCAAGGATATGTGGATTGGCACGTCCCGCACGAATTGTGGTAAGCTCGTTTTCAAATCCCTTCAGTGTTTTTTCCATTTTGGTTTCATATTTCTGAACTCTTTCATCCATTTTGTCAACTCTCCCTTTATTTTATAGTTTTCGCCCACAGCAGCCTTTATACGGTTACTCTTGTACCGTTGAATTTGCCATGAACGGTATTGATGATACTGTTTTCTTCTTCCAGTCCGAATACCAGCATCGGCATCTTCTGTTCCAGGCACATAATAGACGCTGTAAGATCCATAGCTGCAAGTTTCTTATCAACAACTTCCTGAATGGAAATCTCATCATACTTCACAGCATTTGGGTTTACCTTCGGATCACTGTCATAAATACCGTCTACAGCCTTGGCAAGAAGAATTGCCTCTGCCTCAATCTCCACTGCACGAAGAACGGTTGCTGTATCTGTTGAAAAATACGGATGGCCTGTTCCACCGGCAAAGAAAAGAATCTTGCCTTCAGCAAAAGCCGCCTCAACTGCATCCTTGGAATACAGACTGGTAAATGCGCCGCATACGAACGGTGTAAAGATTTCTGTCTTGAGGCCAAGATATCTGCAGATGTCAGAAACATAAATACAGTTCATTACTGTAGCCAGCATACCAATCTGATCTGCTTTGTTACGGTCGATGGTCTCACTGGTACGTCCCCTCCAGAAGTTACCGCCTCCGATAACAATGCCAACCTGAGTTCCTTCTTCTGCGATTGTTTTGATCTGTTTGGATACAGCAATGACCGTAGCCTCATCAAATCCTCTTTTGTTTGCTCCTGCAAGAGCTTCACCGCTTAATTTTAACAAAATTCTTTTCATTTGTCTTTTATCCTTTCATCCGGTACATCAGTCGCACCGGTTTATAATCGTTACATCAGAATGAAATTACCAGACTCCTGTTACGATCTCGTTACCGTTTTCATCTACTGTAGTCGAAACAGTAAAGTTCGGGTAATAATAGTAACCGGAGGTACCTGTTGTCTCATCTTCTTCCCATTCCGAAGACTGTGCATCTCCGATACTGCCAATCAGATCATCTACAGACCTGCCAATGTACTGTTCAGCTGTCTGAATAGTACCGTCAGAAGGCTGCGTATTGTCACCGTCTCCGTCATTGTTGTCACCATTTCCATTATTATTGCCATTATTATTATCCGGTGTATCCGTTGGCTCTGGATCATCACTGGAATCAGAAGAATCTGGCGTGCTGGTTGGATCTGGTGTCTCTTCGGAATCTGAACTGTCCTCTGTATCCATACCAAGACGCTTCTTTACATCATCCAGCGTAGATACCTCACTTCCACCTGCAGATGTGGTGTAGGTAGCATAAGGAATCGCCTCATCGTCAGTACCACTCATCCTCAGAGTGATCTTTACGATCTTTGTCAGAGGAAGGTCTCTGAAAAAACATTCATTCTTCTCTTCATCAGTGAAACTAATACGGATATCATAAGTGGAAGTGGAAGATGGCTTCTCATAATAATAGGCTGCATTATCACCGTTTTTCAGGGTGAACATACCTCCTACCAGGTCTTCTCCCCACTCATCAGTATCTTCTTCATCGTCAGAAGGATGCTGTCGGATATAAATAGACTGAACTTCTGAACCAGTCTGATTCACCAGTGTCAGCTTGGATGATGTAGAAGTCTTTTCACCCATAACATTCTTCTCTTCGGTGGTTTCCATATCAACCAGTTCTACCGTAACGGTAGGCGTTGCTTCTGCTGTCGGGGTAGGCGTTACCTCAACAGTTGACGGCTGTTCGGATTTTTTGCCGCATCCTGTTGCTGCCACTGCCAGTACCATCAGGCCCGCAACTGCTAAATAACGTTTTTTGATCATTTAAATTCCTCCCATTTCTGTTCTGGAACACCTCTGTAAATTTAATTATACAGAGTATCCTTTTCTTGTCAACTAATTGACAGTGAAATTCATACAATTTTAAGAGGTTCTGTTGCTTCTGTATCAGAGATTTCTTACCTTGAATTCCCGTTCAGCTTCCCGTCTCTGATCTTTTTTTGCAATATCCTGCCGTTTGTCATAAAGTTTCTTACCACGAGCCACACCTATCTCTACTTTTACAAGGCTGTTTTTGAAATAGACTTTAAGAGGTACCAGTGTAAGTCCCTTCTCCTGAAGGGTCCCCTGGATCTTGTTGATCTCATGTCTGTGAAGAAGAAGTTTACGGATCCTTAAAGGATCTTTGTTGAAAATATTACCTTTTTCATAGGGACTGATGTGCATTCCGTAAATATACACTTCTCCGTTTTCTACTCGTATAAAAGATTCCTTTATGCTGCATTTCCCACTTCGGAGAGACTTGACCTCTGTACCAGCCAGAGCGATCCCTGCCTCGTAGGTATCCTCAATAAAATAATCGTGAAAGGCTTTTTTGTTATTGGCAATCAGTCTGATCCCTGTTTTCTTTGCCATGTTCCTTCCTCCTGTTCCTTATTCAATCACTGTAAAATCCACTGTCCGCTTCAGAGCATCGGCATCCGCTACACGAACCCTTACTTTTTGTCCCAGATGATAAGTCTTTTTGGTAAGTTCACCCTTCAGTTCATAACTTTCCTGATCAAAAGCATAATAATCATCAGAAAGACTGGTCACGTGAACAAGTCCCTCGATGGTATTGGGGAGTTCCACATAAAAGCCATAGGCAGTCACTCCTGAGATAATTCCCTCGAACTCTTCGCCCAGATGGTAGGACATATATTCTGCTTTTTTCAGTCTGTCGGATTCCCGTTCCGCCTCCTGTGCCCGTCTTTCACAGACGCTGGATTGTCTGGCAACCTCTTCCAGGATTTCCCTGTAGTGTTCAGTCTTGCCTTCTCTTTGAAGTCTCCCCCTTATATTATCACGAATGATACGGTGGATCTGTAAATCCGGATATCTTCGGATAGGTGAAGTAAAATGACAGTAATATCTGGCAGCCAGTCCGAAATGGCCACTGCACTCTGTTGTATATCTTGCCTGTTTCATGGTTCTTAAGGTAAGCCTGCTGATCATGGTTTCATTGGGAAGTCCCTGAATGCTCTCCAGAATCTCCTGTATCTCTTTCGGAGTGATCTCCTGCCCGGATTTACGGATCTGGATCCCCTGATGGTGAAGAAGCGTAAGAAGTTCTTCAATTCTTTCCGGATCCGGATTTTCGTGGGTACGGTAAACAAAAGGATATTCTCCCTTACAATACTCCTTCGCTACAGTTTCATTTGCCATCAGCATAAAATCTTCGATGATCTCTGTGGCAGCATTTGCTTCATAAGGCTGTACATCAATCGCCCTGCCTGCTCCGTTCAGGGTGATCTTGCTTTCCGGAAAATCAAAATCAATAGACCCTCTGTGGTGTCTTCTTTTTCTCAGAAGAGCAGACAACTCTTTCATAAGGAAAAACATGGGAACCAGATCTTTGTATTCTCTGCTGGTCTCTGTATCTCCATCCTCCAGAATACATCTCACCTGGTTATAACTCATACGACGGTCTACCCGGATCACTGTCTCTGCGATCTTGTGAGATACCACAGTTCCATTTTCATCAATGTCCATAAGACAGCTTAAAGTAAGTCTGTCCTCGCCCTGGTTCAGTGAACAGATTCCATTGGAAAGTCTTTCCGGTAGCATGGGGACTACCCTGTCAGCCAGATAGACACTGGTGCCTCTTTTCAGTGCTTCTTTGTCAAGAGCACTGCCTCCCTGCACATAATTGCTTACATCTGCAATATGAACGCCCAAATGATAAATATTGTCTTCTTTGGTAAGGGTCACTGCATCATCCAGATCTTTTGCATCTTCTCCATCTATGGTCACTGTCTGCCAGTCTGTAAGATCCATACGGCCATCCCGATCAGCCTCCAGCACATGATCCGGCACACGGGCTGCCTGATTCATAACTTTTACAGGAAATTCGGAAGGTATATTATAGCTTTTTACAATGGCAAGAATGTCTGTTCCCGGAGCATTCATACTGCCCAGATTCTCTTTGATCCTGCCTTCCGGTTTGTGTCTGTCATCGCCATAATCAAGAATCTCTGCAACTACCTTGTCTCCATCCCGTACTCCTTTGGAATTCTTCGGAGATACATAGACGTCTTTGGAAAATTTCTGATTGTCGCAGATGATAAATCCATAATCCCGTTCTCTCTGGAAAGTTCCTACAATCTCCTGATTGGCACGTTCCAGAATCCGTATCACGGATCCTTCCTTGCGTTTTCCTCTCTGTTCTCTTTTTTTCAGAAGTACCTGTACTTTGTCCTGGTGCATGGCAGTTCCGGTTGCATCTGCCGGAATAAAAATATCATCTTCCTCTTCTTCCAGTTCCACAAAACCAAATCCCTTGTGGTTGCCGATAAAGGTTCCTTCTTTGATAAGGCCAAGTTTCTGAAATTCTCTTATGGACTTTTTTTTAGGCTTCTGTATTGATTTTTTTCTGGAAAAATTTTTCTTCTTTTCCCATATTTTTTTTCTGTTCAATGTTACTCCTTTGCTTTATGTG
>JAXFBD010000012.1:0-2273 GCA_034118545.1 Blautia sp. | reverse complement strand
GGTAAACGGAAAGGCCATCGATCTGAAGAAGAGCTACCGGATATATGTGGAAGCATATAAGATCGTGGATGGAAAGACCGTAACCCTGGGAACTACCATCAAGGCCCATGTGGTGGGAAGAAAGAACGCGAAATACTCAAATGTAAAGAGCATCAGTCTGAACAAGACTTCCTATACCTTAAAGAAGGGCAAGACAGCTAAAATCCAGGGAAAGACCATACTGGAAGACAAAACCAAAAAACAGCTTACAGATGCCCATGCAAAAACCTTCCGTTTCAGAACCAGCAACAAAAATGTTGCAACAGTATCGGAGAACGGAACCATAAAGGCAGTCGGCAAAGGAACCTGCACGATCTATGTGTATGCAGTAAACGGATGCGCAAAAAGCGTAAAGGTAACAGTGAAATAAGAGGAAAAAAATATAATTATGCGGCAATAAACCATAAGGGGCTGTCTCTGAATTTCCCGACAGCCCTTTATTTATGCCTGTCGGAATTTAAGGTTTTTTCAGAAACATAGTCACAATTTGGCAGAATGCATCCCATGTATTTGCTTTCTGAAAAATGTTAGATAGGATAAGGCAGTAATCGGTTAATACAGGCTGGAACATACAATAAAAATGTGCTATAGTAAATGCAAGGAAAGAGAACAGAGGTGATCAATACGTCTGGAAAAAACAAGATAAAAACGGATACGGTACTGAAGAATTTTTGGAGGGATAATGCCCGGTTTGCAGATCTGTTCAATGCGGTATTGTTTAATGGAGATAATGTGATCAAGCCGGAAGCTCTGGAGGAGGCAGACACAGATCTTTCAGCGATCCTGAAAATCGGCAGCCATACGGAAACATTACAGAAGATCCTGGATGTAGTTAAGAAAAGCGCATACGGTGTTGATTTGGTGATTCTGGGGTTGGAGAACCAACAGCATATTCATTTTGGGATGCCCCTGAGACTCATGGTAGGCGATGCATTAGGGTATCTGAAAGAATATGAGGAGATTGCAAAGAAAAATAAAGAGGAAGGACACTGGGACAGTACAGAAGAATTCCTTTCTGGTTTCCGTAGGGAAGACCGTCTTCACCCTATGGTGACGATCTGTGTGTACTATGGTGAGAAGGTCTGGGATGGGCCTTTCTCTTTAACAGATATGCTGAGTATTCCGGAAAAGCTGAAACCGATTGTAAATGATTATAAAATGAATCTGATCCAGGTCAGGGAAAGTGAACAGCTAAGATTCCAGAACCCGGATGTGCAGACAGTATTTGACGTAAGCCGTAATATTTTCAAGAAAAATTATGGAAGGATTGAGGATATCTACCGTGAACAGGAGATAGATTCAGAACTTGGTCTTGTAATCGGTACGATCACTGAGTCAAAGGAGCTTATCAACCATGCTTTGGAAAGAAAGGGAGGCAGGATGAATATGTGCACCGCACTGGAAGAATTAAAAAATGAAGGCATACAGGAAGGAAAAATTGAGGGATATATAGAAGCAAGCAAGGGGTTTGGAGTAGCCAGGGAGTTAGTTGAAGAAAAAATCCAGGAGACATATGGTCTAAATGCTGAACAGGCAGCGGCTTATATGAAGAAATACTGGTAGGATGATATTTCTTAAATGGTGACAGTCAGTAAACAGAAGGGCATTGATTATTTTTACGAATAGTCAGTGCCTCTTATTCCGTAATAGTTCTGTATTGTGTGAATGGTATAATTATGATATGTATTTATCGGGAAAATCAGTTATATAGTAATGTATTTAACACGTATTTATAATGGAACGATGGTTTTGTTGAAAAATGGGGATTTGAAAATTAAAGAGACGTCTTCGTATGACAATAGTAATATTATTATTGACCTGCTTCCGTAATGCATATATAATATTAACCTGTATCAAATACTGTGAAATTATACAAAATAATCAGCTTTGTGACCAAATCCAATTTGGGCGAAATATGGGTGAATATTAATTAATACTGATGTATATTAAGCGAAAACAGAAAGGTAAAAAATGAGAAAATTAGCATTAAGTGACGAAATCCTTCTCCAGGTTGACAAGGCCGCCCGTTACATCGGGGGAGAAGTAAATTCTGTGATGAAATCACCTGAGGGTAAGACTAGAATCGCCATGGCTTTTCCCGACGTGTATGAAATCGGTATGTCAAATCTCGGTATGATGATACTTTACGACCTTTTTAACAGCAGAGAAGATACATGGTGTGAGCGCGTGTTTTCTCCGTGGACAGATCTTGACAAAATCATGCGCCGGGAAAA
>JAXFBD010000011.1:0-17032 GCA_034118545.1 Blautia sp. | reverse complement strand
GGGTGGATTCCTTTGATGAGACAAAAGGTATCCGGTTGGCAACCTATTGTGCAAGATGTATAGAAAACGAACTGCTGATGCTGATGCGTTCAGAAAAGAAAAATGCCAGAGATGTCTATCTGTATGATTCTATCGGCTCCGATAAAGAGGGCAATGAAATCAATCTGCTGGATATCATTGAATCCCCGCCTGTGGATGTGGTGGAAAACTGTTTTATAAAAGAAAATATCTCCTGCCTTCTCGCTTCTCTGGAAAAGACACTCTCTCCCAGAGAATATGAGGTAATCTGCCTGCGATACGGACTTTTCGGCGAAAAAGAGCTGACACAGCGGGAAATCGCGGGACGTCTTTCCATCAGCCGCTCCTATGTATCCCGTATTGAAAAGAATGCACTTCAAAAGCTCCGCACGCTGTTTTAAGCAATAAAAAAGAGACCCTCATCCGTTTTCGTTCAGTGGTGATTGTCTCTTTTTCATTTTTATTTATTTTTCCTGCCTTCTGAGAAGATCGTATACTTCTATTTTTGTTCCCAGATCCACATAAAGCTTCTGCTGGGGATGCGGTGCACTTTCTACCGACTGTCCCTCTTCGTCATAAATAGCCTTTACTGTTACGGAGACGTTCTCTCCATCCGGCTTCATAACTTCGATAGTCTCTCCCACCACAAATTTATTTCTCTGGGTGATCAGAACCAGTCCGTCCTCACGAACCTCCTCCGCAAAGCCCAGATAAGTATATTCCTTCATATAGGTATTACTGTCATAAATCTGGCTTGTATGATCCGGCTTGCCATAGAAAAAGCCTGTGGTGAACTGGCGATAGGTACAGTTGGAAATCTGCTCCCGGTACCATTCCATATTTCTGCGGTATTTCTCAGGACTTTCTATACAGTCATCAATTGCCTTCCGGTAAGTACGGGCAACCGTTGCCACATAAAGCGCCGTCTTCATGCGCCCCTCTATCTTCAGGCTGTCGATTCCGCTCTCCAGAATATCCTCCATATGCTCCACCATACAGAGATCCTTGGAGTTAAAAATATAGGTACCTCTTTCATTTTCAAATACAGGCATATACTCATTGGGACGTGTCTCTTCCACAATGGAATATTTCCATCGGCAGGGATGGGTACAGGCTCCCTGATTTGCATCTCTTCCCACCAGATAATTACTCAGCAGACATCTTCCGGAATAAGATATGCACATTGCTCCATGAACAAAGGTCTCTATTTCCAGCTCATCCGGAATATGTGCACGGATCTGGCGGATTTCCTCCAGAGACAGTTCTCTGGCTGTAACGACTCTCTTTGCACCCAGCCGGTGCCAGAAAAGAAATGTCTCATAATTCGTATTGTTTGCCTGTGTGCTGATATGACATTCGATTTCCGGACAGATTTCCCTGGCATAGGTGAAAATTCCCGGATCTGCAATGATCAGTGCATCCGGCTTCAGTTCCTTCAGCTCGTACAGATATTCTCTGACTCCTTCCAGATCCTGATTATGGGCAAGTATATTTACTGTCACATATACTTTTACTCCATGAGCATGGGCAAACTGTATTCCTTCCGCCATATCATCGTGGGAAAAATTCTTTGCTTTCGCCCGGAGTCCAAATGCCTCTCCTCCTATATATACCGCATCTGCTCCAAATATTACAGCTATTTTTAATACTTCCAGACTACTTGCCGGTACCAGCAATTCCGGTTTCTTCATTATCATTCCACTCCTGTTTTACACTGACCGTCACACCGTCCCCCAGGGGAAGCACAGATGTTACCAATGCAGGATGATGAGCCAGCGTATAAAGATACTGACGCATTCTCTTATAGATGGTTCTGTTTCTTCTTTCCACCAGATAATGAGATTCGATCAGATCTCCCTCCTGAAGCACATTATCCGATATAAGAACGCTTCCCGGCGTCATCAGACGCAGTACATCATCAAACCAGTTAATGTACTGCCCTTTGGCGGCATCCATAAATATGAGGTCAAATGGTTCCTTTAATGTTTTCAGGATTTCTCCTGCATCGCCCTCCAGCAGAGTTATCTTATCCTGCTGACCGGCCCTTTCAAAATTCTTTTTTGCAATGGGAATCCTTTTCTGATAATTCTCTATGGTCACAATGGACAGATTCTCCGGTCCGTACTCACACATTAACAAGGTGGAAAATCCCACCGCTGTACCCACTTCCAGGATTCTCTTCGGCTTTTGCATAGCCAGAAATGTTTTCAGAAAGCTCTGCATTTCTTTTCGAATAATGGGAACACGGTCTGCAAGAGCCTCCTCCTCCAGTTTTTCCAGAAAAGGAGTATTTCCTCTGTCCAGAGAATTGATATAGGTGCGCATTCGTTCCTGAACGATCAATTGGCCGTTACCCCTTCCTGTTCCGTATCACCTGCCAGAATTCCCATGATTCTGTTCGGCGTATAAGCGGTACTCAAAAGATAAGTTCCCGGTTTCAACTGCCCTGCGTAATTGGAAAGCTTCTCCTGAATAAAAAATACCTTTGCATCACGGATCAGTCCTTTCTTTTCCAGGGTTTTGCCGATATCATAAACAGAAGAGCTTTCTTTGATCACAACTGTCACTTCCTGTCCGTCTCCCGGACTCATTGCATGCTGATTAAAAATCTGGTATCCGAAATTGTAAGAAGATTTCCCGATCCAGAAAACTAAAAGCGCAACGCAGACATAAAGCGCGATTCGAAAAAAACCACCTGCCAAAACCAATCCTGCTCTTCCCGCCTTATCTCTAATGGTGCTCATCGCCTGTTGTTACCTCCTTCTTCCAGGTATATACCGAATTCCCTCAAAATTCCGGTATATGCATCTCAATTCCTTCTGTCAGCTTACGGCACACCTTCTGCATCAGCTTGCAAAGTGCCAATTCTGCATCCAGAAATGCGTTTACCTCCGGAATTTTGCGAAGCTCCGCAGATTCTGCACCCAGCTTCTCCACAACCTGAAGCAGTGACTCACTGCGTGCTTCATTCTGTGTACAGTAATTGTTGCTGCGAAAAATCTGTACTCTTTCCTTCAGCTCCGGATTCTGTTCCAGAATTGCTTCCTGCTTCTTGTACTCATAATAAATATCACTGTCCCGGATTTCTCCGAGAAGCTCCTCAATTTTTTCGTTGATGGTATCCATTCCTGTTACGCCTCCATTATGATCGGAAGAATCATAGGGCTTCGTTTTGTACGTTTCCACAGATAATCACTGAGAGCATCCTTGACCATATTCTTAATCTTGCCCCAGTCAGTGATTCCCCGATCCAGACAGATATCCAGTGCGTCCTGTACGATTTCTCTGGCACCATCCATCAGATCCTCTGATTCCCGAACATACACAAATCCGCGGGAAACGATATCCGGTCCTGCCAGAACCACATTGCTGTGACGCTCCAGTGTCATGACAACGATCATGATTCCATCCTCTGCCAGATGCTGACGGTCACGCAGAACGATATTTCCCACATCACCCACACCAAGTCCATCTACAAGAATAGCACCTGTATGAACCTTTCCGGTAATCTCCGCTTTCTGTCCGTCAAACTCCAGAACATTTCCGGAAGCCAGAATAAATATATTTTCCTTTGGAATTCCCAGTTCTTCCACAACATGGCTCTGCGCTGTAAGATGCCGGTATTCACCGTGTACCGGTATGGCATATTTTGGACGAACCAGCGAATAGATCAGCTTGATTTCCTCCTGACATGCATGTCCCGATACGTGTGCATCCTGGAATACCACCTTTGCACCTTTCATGGAAAGCTCATTAATTACCTTTGATACCGCTTTTTCATTTCCGGGAATAGGATGAGAACTGAAAATGATCGTATCATTTGGTTTGATCGTGATTTTTTTGTGAATATTGGCAGCCATACGGGATAACGCAGCCATGGACTCTCCCTGACTTCCCGTAGTAATCAGTACCATCTGATCATCCGGATAATTCTTAACCTGATCGATTTCTATCAGAGTATTGTCCGGAATCCGCAGATATCCAAGTTCCGACGCCGTTGTAATAACATTTACCATACTGCGCCCTTCTACCGCAACCTTTCTTCCAAACCGGTATGCCGTGTTTATGATCTGCTGTACACGGTCCACATTGGAAGCAAAGGTGGCAATGATAATTCTTGCATTTCTGTGTTCATTAAAAAGGCTGTCAAATACACGTCCCACAGATCGTTCCGACATGGTAAAGCCGGGCCGTTCCGCGTTGGTGCTGTCGCACATTAAGGCAAGCACACCTTTTTTTCCGATTTCTGCAAAACGCTGCAGGTCAATGGCATCTCCGAATACAGGTGTATAATCCACTTTAAAGTCACCTGTATGCACGATGATTCCCACTGGTGAATAAATAGCCAGTGCAGACGCATCCTGAATACTGTGATTGGTCTTAATAAACTCAATGGAGAAATCTCCCAGATTGATCACCTGGCCATGCTTCACTTCCTTCAGCTTTGTACTGCGGGTAAGATTATGTTCCTTCAGCTTATTTGCGATCAGGCCAAGTGTCAATTTTGTGGAATATATGGGCACATTCACTTCTTTCAGTACGTAGGGAAGGGCTCCGATATGATCTTCATGTCCGTGGGTGATCACAAAGCCTTTTACTTTTTCAATATTTTCTTTTAAATAAGTAACATCGGGAATGACAAGATCGATTCCCAGCATGTCATCCTCCGGAAAGGACAGACCGCAGTCTACTACTACAATGCTGTCCTCATACTCAAAGGCGGTAATATTCATTCCGATCTGTTCCAGACCGCCAAGAGGAATTACCTTCAGTCTGGATGACGGTTTCTTCGAACGATGGGAGCCCTTTCCCTGAGACCTGGAAGGGCTTTTGGCAACAGCCGTTATATTTTCTGTCTGTTTATTATTTTTTGTCTGTTTTGTCCTGTTATTTGTATTTTTCTGTCTGTTTACCGGTTTGTTTCCCGGCTTCTTTCCATTTCCTGCAGATTTTTTTCCGCCATATCTATTAAAGCTGTTATTATCACTCTTCAATCATTGCACCTCCATGCATGTGTTTATCTCTCAAAATCCACCTCGTCCATCATCTGCTCAAACACCTTGAAAACAGCCTCTAATTCTTCATCCTCTTCAACCATTTCATAGCATGCCTCCGGGCTTTCCGGATCTGATGTGTCCTTTAAAATATATGCTTCTGCCTCGTCCTCCATAGAATCGGACACTAAAAGATACGACACGCCTGCTATACAAGTCTGCTCTTCCACATAAAACTCCGCAGTTGTCCCGTCTTCTAACTGAAATACTATTTTCTCCATATTTACCTTATCCATTCTCCAGGGAATCCATATACCCCTGTAAAATTAATACTGCTGCCATTTCGTCCAAATGCTGCTTGCGCTTTTCGCGCCGTACCCCTGTCTCAATCAGGGCACGCTCCGCTTCCATGGTGGTCAGCCTCTCATCCCACATAACAACAGGCAGGCCTGTCCGTCTCTCCAGTTTTTCTTTAAATTCCAGAGATTTCAAAGCCCGCTCTCCGATGGTATTATTCATGTTCTTGGGATATCCAAGCACGATCCGCTCCACCTGGTATTCCACAATAAGCTGCTCAATACGCGCAAGAGTCTGGCGCAGCTTATTCTCATCCTTTCGCCAGATTGTTTCCACTCCCTGTGCAGTCAGACCAAGGGGGTCACTGACTGCCACTCCCACTGTCTTAGAACCGTAATCCAATCCCAGTATTCTCATCTTAACGTTCCCAGGATTTATTCTTGATGTACTCATTCAACAGTTCTTCAACAAGCTCGTCACGCTCTACTTTCATAATCATGCTGCGCGCACCCTTGTGACTGGTAATATAAGTGGGATCTCCGGACATAATATACCCTACGATCTGATTGACCGGATTGTATCCCTTCTCATCCATTGCAGTATATACCAGATCCAAAACCTCTTTCACCTGAAATTCAATATCCGGCTTTGTTCTGAAATACTGTGTGTTTCCTAAATTGTTTTCTGCCATAGTTTCTCACGTCCTTATTATTATTTCAAATCTATTTTAATATAATTCCATATAAATTACAATCAAAACTTTATTTCCCCCGTAAGGGTATGTGTTTCTGCAAAATCTCTTATTTCCACGTTTATCAGATCATTTACATGAAGCTTTTCATGCTTTTTAACAGCGACCTTAACATACTCCCGGCTGTGCCCTGTATAATACAGTTCATCACCAATGCGCACTTCTTCCTCCAGAAGTACCTCAAGTGTTTTTCCCAGCATGGATTCCTCATATTCACGGGCATGGATATGATGCAGTGCGATCATTCTTTCACTTCGTTCCTTTTTTTTCTGCTCTGTAAGCTGCCCATCCATTGCCGCAGCTTTTGTTCCCTGTCTCCTGGAATACGGAAAAATATGCGTCTCATAAAAGCCGATCTTCTTCACAAATTCGTAGGATTTTTCAAATTCCTCCTCTGTTTCCATGGGAAATCCCACGATCACATCAGTTGTCAGTGCCGGAGCATCGTAATACTTTCTTAAAAGAGCGCAGCGTTCTTCATATTCTCCGCTTCTGTATCGCCGGTTCATTCTGGCCAGAGTTTCGTCACATCCGCTCTGCAGTGACAGATGAAAATGAGGACATACCTTGGGAAGTCCGGATATCGCCCGGGCAAACTCTTCCGTTACAATTCCAGGTTCCAGAGAACCCAGACGGATCCGGCTGATTCCGGGGATCTCATGAACCTTCTGTATCAGAGAAAGCAATGTCTCTTTCTGCTCTCCGGCAAAATCCACCCCATATGAGCTTAAGTGGATTCCCGTAAGCACAATTTCTTTATATCCTTTCTCTGCCAGGGCTTTTACCTCATCTGTTACAGAATCCGCGGCTCTGCTTCGAACCCTGCCTCTGGCATAGGGAATAATACAGTATGTGCAAAACTGATTACAGCCGTCCTGAACCTTAATATAGGCCCGTACATGCTCTGCGGTACGGTTGATGGAAAGCTCCTCGTATTTTTTTTCCTGGTTTATTTTAATCACATGAGCCTGTTTGCAGTGTTCTTTTTCATATTCTTCCAGAACCTGTACAATATCCTTTTTGCGGTTATTGCCCAAAATCAGATCCACCGCTGCGTCTTGCTGAAGCTTTGCCGTATCAGACTGGGCATAGCAGCCTGCGGCAATAACAATGGCATCCGGATTCATCTTTTTTGCCTTGTGGAGCATCTGACGCGATTTGCGGTCTGCGATATTGGTTACCGTACAGGTATTGATCAGATACACATCTGCCCCCGGCTCAAAGGGCACAATTTCATAGCCTGCAGCCTCCAGAAGCTGCTGCATGGCTTCTATCTCATATGCATTTACTTTACATCCCAGATTGTGTAATGCAACTTTTTTTCTCATTTTCTACCTCTGATTTTTCCTTCTCCCGGAGTGTTTTGCCAATTCTGACATATAAATTGTCAGACTTAACGAAAACTTGTCATATTTTTTAACAGCTTTTATCTTGACTTTTCAAATTCAGAAAGGTAAGATAGTATCTGTAATGAAACCATGCGAAGTTAAAATAAACATCCGGGGAGGTTATCATATGAAAACAGCAAAAATCTCATTGAATTCTATTGACAAGGTAAAAGCTTTTGTCAACGAAATCAGTAAATTCGACTGTGATTTTGATTTAGTTTCCGGCAGATATGTCATTGACGCAAAATCCATTATGGGTATTTTCAGTCTTGACTTATCCAAGCCGATTGATTTGAATATTCATGCTGACGGTGCTGCACTGGACAATGTAATGGTAGTTGTCAGCAAATATGTGATCGACTAATTCTGCAGTCTGTGAGGAGCTGAAAAACAGCTCCTCTTTTTTATCTGCATTTTTAATTAATTTCCAGAATTTCTGTAGTCTGCAGTGCAGCTTCTAAAAGCTCATCTATTTTTTCTTCCAGCTTCGTCTCAGAACGGTGAATTGCCTTCAGATTTGGCTTTGTCACCGGATGCTTTGCCACAAAAATGGTACAGCAATCCTCAAAAGGCAGGATCGATGTATCGTAGGTATCGATTTTCCTGGAAATTTCAACGATCTCCTGCTTGTCAAAACCGATTACCGGACGATACACAGGCAGGGTACATACTTCATTTGTTGCCGCCAGGCTTTGCAGTGTCTGGCTGGCCACCTGACCGATACTTTCCCCTGTGATCAGCCCAAGACATCCGTTTTCCTTTGCAAAATGCTCTGCAATCCGCATCATATAACGGCGCATTATAATTGTCAGCTCATCATGAGGGCACTGATCATAAATATAAAGCTGAATGTCTGTAAAATTCACAACATGGAGACGGATAGGGCCGCTGTATTTTGCCACCAGTCTTGCCAGATCCACCACCTTCTGCTTTGCACGCTCACTTGTATAGGGCGGTGCATGGAAGTAAACCGCATCGATCTTCACACCTCTTTTGGCGATCATATAGCCTGCCACAGGGCTGTCAATTCCGCCGGAAAGAAGCAGCATGGCACGGCCGTTAGTGCCGATGGGCATTCCTCCCGGACCCTTAATGGTCTCAGAATATACATAAATTTTCTCACGGATCTCCACACTCAGGGTAAGGTCCGGATTATGCACATCCACGCTGGCATCGGGAAATGCATCCAGTATGCGGCCACCCAGCTCTGCACTGACTTCCATGGATGTTATGGGATAGGATTTTCTGGCACGCCTTGTGTACACCTTGAAGCTTCCGCTATAATCCGGATAACGGTTTTTCATATAGGAAACCACATCGGCAGCCATCTGCTCAAATCCCTGCTCCTCATAAATTGCCACCGGACAGATTCCCACAATACCAAATACTGTCTGGAGCGCTTCCACTGTCTCATCAAAATCGTATTTCTCCGGACAGAAAACATACACTCTGCCCTGTTCTTTTTTTACTTCAAATTCACCCTCTATCTTTGAAAGAGCAATTCTTATCTGCTTTACGAGGGCATCTTCAAAAAGATAGCGGTTTTTTCCCTTAATGGCAATTTCCGCATATTTAATCAAAAAAGCATGAAACATCATCATTTTTTCCTCCTGTTGCCTGCCGTTAATGACGTGCATAACGGCGAAGCATTGGTACCATCTCTTTCAGAACCTCAAGACAGTAATCCACCTCATCAAATGTATTTTCTTCAGAGAAGCTGATACGGACCGTACTTTCTGTCTGCGCCTTTGACAGCCCCATTGACGTCAATGTACTGCTGGGCTTACGCTTATGACTGGAGCAGGCACTTCCCGCAGAAACGTAAATCTCTTTTTCTTCCAGAGTATGCAGCAGCACCTCACTGCGGATGCCGTTAAAGGTCACACTCATAATATGGGGCGCAGCCTCCCGCAGTTCCATCCCGTTTACTTTTACATCCGGAATCTCTGCCAGCCCCTTTGCCATACGCTCTTTCAACCGGTAGAGATGCTCAGTCTTCTCATCAAAATCCTGATAAACAAGCTCAGCCGCAACTCCCAATCCCGCAATTCCCGGAACATTATCAGTCCCCGAACGCATGCCGTTTTGCTGTCCGCCACCCAGAATCTGCGGCTGCAGTCTGGTACCGGAACTGATATACAAAAATCCCACACCTTTTGGTCCGTGTATTTTGTGGCTGCTGACAGACATAAGGTCAATTCCCATTTTTTTTGGATATATCCTGTATTTGCCAAATGCCTGAATGGCATCCACATGAAACAGTGCCCGGGGACATCTGCTGTGAATCCGTGCCCCCATCTCCTCAATTGGCATTACTGCGCCGGATTCATTGTTTACATACATCACGGATACTAAAATCGTGTCATCTCTGAGTGCCTCTTCCAGTGACTGCACACTCACTACTCCACGGCTGTCCGTGGGAAGATAGGTTACCTCAAATCCCTGTTCTTCCAGAAATGCCGCAGGCTGTCCCACTGCCGGGTGCTCCACCGCCGTAGTAATGATATGATTCCCACGCCGTCTGTTTGCCATGGCACCCCCGATCAGCGCCAGATTATCTGACTCTGTTCCGCCTGATGTAAACAGAATTTCTTTTTCGGATACTTTCATAAGCCTGGCCAGTGACTGCGCACTTTTTTTTACATATTGCTCTGCTTCTACTCCTTTTTTATGCATGGCGGAGGGATTTCCGAAATCCTTTACCATGGTTTCCATAACAATATCTTTTACGGCATCATAACACCGGGTAGTTGCAGAATTATCAAAATATGCTTCCATCTGTTTCTTACTCTCCTTTTCGTTCCATCTGGAACATCAATATGGACAGAGCGGCAAGACCAGCTGTCTCTGTCCGAAGGATTCTCTTTCCCAGAGTAATCGGTCTGGCACCGGCATCCATGGCCTGCTGAATCTCCGTTTCTTCAAAACCGCCCTCCGGTCCGATAAAAATCCCCACAGACTGTCCCGGTTCTATGGAATCAATAATTTCTGCAGTCTCTTTTATTCCCTTTGTCAGTTCATAGGGAATAAGACAGATATCCAGCTTTTTTGCGAAATCAAGAGCTTTTCCATAAGGCATTACAGGATATATCTCAGGCACCAGCATTCGCTTCGACTGCTTTGCCGCGCTCTCAGATATCTGCTGCCAGCGGGCTGTTTTTTTTGCCGCTTTTTTATCATCCAGCTTTACCACACAGCGTTTTGTCTCCACAGGAATGACGGCATGAACGCCCAGTTCCACTGCTTTTTGAATGATCAGTTCCATTTTATCTGCTTTTGGAAGTCCCTGAAAAAGATACAGCCTGCTGGGAAGCTCATATTCCGGTTCCTGAACATACAGAATATGAAGAAGCACCTCCATATCTGTAAAGGCTTCTATGGAACAGTGATATTCTTTTTTTGCTCCGTCACTGACCCACAGCTCCTGACCCGGCTTCATGCGCAGCACATTTTTGATATGGTTCACATCTGTTCCCGCCAGCGTGATCCTGTGATTTTCCTCTTCGATCCGGAATGGTTCCGCAAAAAATCGCTGCATATTATCCGTCCTTTCTTGCTGTCACAGATACCCATTCTCCCTGGCGTGCTACTTCTACAAGAGTCAGTCCTGCTTCCTTTACTGCGTTTACGACCACATCTTCCTTTACATCAAGAATTCCCGAAGTAATGTAATATGCACCTTTTTTCATATGATTTACAATTACCGGTGTAAGCGGAAGCAGCACATCTGCAAGAATGTTTGCTGCAACAATATCGTATTTCCCGTATCCCACCTGATCCTGAACGGCTTTGTCATCAATAATATTGCCGATAAGCAGTTCAAAATCCTCTTCCGGAATCTGGTTTGCTTTTTTATTATCTGCAACTGCCGGAACTGCACATGGATCAAGATCTGTTCCTATCACATGCTTTGCCCCAAGCTTCAGTGCCACAATTCCAAGGATACCGCTTCCTGTTCCCACGTCCAGAAGCATGGTGTCTTTTGTCACATATTTTTTCAGCTGCCGGATAACAAGCTGGGTGGTCTCGTGCATTCCTGTTCCAAAGGCTGTTCCCGGATCAATATGAAGGATCATTTTATTTTTGTCTTCTTCTTTTATTTCTTCCCAGGAGGGTACAATCAGAATATCATCCACATAAAACTGATGAAAGTATTCTTTCCAGTTATTGATCCAGTCTTTGTCCTCTGTCTGAGACTCTTCAATAGTGGCCTCTCCGATATCCATAAAGCTTTTCAGCTCATCAAGTGCTGCGCGCACATTTGTCAGAATCTGTTCTTTATCCGCATCCTCCTCCAGATAAAAACTTAAATATGCCACGCCGTCATCTTCCGGTCCTTCCGGCATAATATCCACAAACATCTGCGCTTTATCTTCCTCTGTCAGGGGCTGTTTATCCTGGATTTCCACCCCTTCCACCCCGGCTTCCGCAAGGGTACAGATCACAATATCTTCTGCCTCGGTCTTTGTTTTTAATGTGAAACGATTCCATTTCATAAAAATATTCTCCTCTTTTGGGCATTATGCTAATACTATACACGAATCATCAAAAAAAGAAAAGAGGAATCACCTCTTTTCTTTAAAAAACCATTTTATTCCAGAGTTTCTTTCAGTTTATCCATGAAGCTTTTTTTCTTCTTCTCAGATTTCTCTGTCTTATCTGTTTTTTCAGATGACACAGGTCGATTTCCACATGCCTCGTCAAATTTTCGAAGAGCTTCTTTTGCTTCTTCACTTAAGTTGGTAGGTACCTGTACCACAAGTGTTACATAATGATCCCCACGCACATTCTTGTTGCGCAGAGACGGAACGCCTTTTCCTTTCAGACGGATTCTGGTATCTGTCTGTGTTCCCGGACTTACCTGATATGCAATATCACCATCCACAGTGCTGATACGTACCTCTCCTCCCAGTGCTGCCTGCGCATAAGTAATGGGCGCTGTCGAGAAAATATTCATATCCTGTCTCTGGAAAATCGGATGGCGTGCCACATTTACTTCTACCAGAAGATCGCCTCTCGGGCCTCCGTTAGTTCCCGGCTCTCCTTTGTCCCGGATACGGATACTCTGACCATTATCGATTCCCGCAGGAACATGAACCTGGATTCTCTTACGTGATGAAGTAAATCCTGTTCCACGGCAGCATCCGCATTTTTCTTTGATGATCTTACCGCTGCCTCCACAGTCCGGACATGTCTGTACATTCCTTACCATTCCAAACATGGACTGCTGGGTAAATACGATCTGACCTTCTCCATGACATTTTGGACAGGTAACCGGTGAGGTTCCCGGCTTGGCACCGGTTCCGTTACACTGGGTACACTGATCCTTCAAAGTGATTTCCAGCTCTTTATCGCAGCCAAATACAGCCTCCTCAAAGGTAACATTTACCCTGGCACGCAGATTGGCTCCGCGCATGGGACCGTTATTAGAACGGGATCTGCGTCCGCCGCCTCCAAATAAATCACCGAAAATATCACCGAAAATATCACCCATATCTGCGCCATTGAAATCGAAGCCGCCAAAGCCGCCGGCTCCGCCGCCCCCGTTTTCAAAAGCTGCATGGCCAAACTGGTCATACTGACGCCGTTTGTCCGGATCACTTAAGATGGTATATGCTTCTGTAGCTTCTTTAAATTTGGCCTCAGCGTCTTTATCACCCGGATTTACATCCGGGTGATATTTCTTGGCCAATTTACGGTATGCTTTTTTTAACGCTGCATCATCGGCGTTTTTGTCTACGCCCAAGACTTCATAGTAATCTCTCTTATCAGCCATAACTCTTTATCCCTATTCCGCTGAGAATGATTAAACTTCTTTATAATCAGCGTCCACAACGTCGTCGTAGCCGGCTTCCTGAGAACCGCCCTGAGCTGCTCCGCCGCCCATATTCATATCCGGGCCTGCACCTGCTGCACCCTGCTGTGTCTGCTCATACATTTTTGCGAAAAGCTTCTGAGCGCTTTCCATCATCTTTTCCTGAGCAGCCTTAATATCAGCCACCTGAGAATCTGTCATCTCTTCAGCATTTGCTGTCTTTGCAAGCTGATCTTTAAGAGCATTTAAATCTGCCTCAACAGCTGCCTTGTCAGACGGATCCAGTTTGTCGCCTGCTTCCTTCAATGCATTCTCAACCTGGAATACCATGGAATCTGCATTATTTCTTGTATCGATTGCTTCTTTACGTTTCTTATCCTGTGCTTCGAATTCAGCAGCTTCCTTAACAGCCTTTTCGATTTCGGCATCAGACATGTTGGAACCTGCTGTAATTGTGATATGCTGTTCCTTGCCTGTTCCCAGATCTTTTGCAGATACATTTACGATACCGTTTGCATCGATATCAAAGGTAACCTCGATCTGCGGAACACCGCGACGTGCCGGCGGAATTCCATCCAGACGGAACTGGCCAAGAGATTTGTTATCTCTTGCAAACTGACGCTCGCCCTGTACAACGTTGATATCTACAGCTGTCTGATTATCTGCTGCTGTTGAGAAAATCTGGCTCTTCTTTGTAGGAATTGTGGTATTTCTCTCAATCAGACGAGTTGCGATTCCGCCCATTGTCTCAATGGAAAGAGAAAGTGGAGTAACATCCAGAAGAAGGATATCTCCTGCGCCTGCATCACCTGCAAGCTTACCGCCCTGAACAGATGCACCAAGTGCAACACACTCATCAGGATTCAGAGATTTGCTTGGCTCTTTGCCTGTAAGCTGGCGAACCTTATCCTGAACTGCCGGAATACGTGTGGAACCGCCAACCAGAAGAACCTGACCAAGTTCAGATGCTGTAATTCCTGCATCAGAAAGTGCACGGCGAACCGGCTCTGCTGTTTTTTCAACAAGATCATGTGTCAGTTCATCAAATTTAGCTCTTGTAAGGTTCATGTCAAAATGCTTCGGACCTTCTGCTGTTGCAGTGATAAACGGCAGATTGATATTGGTTGTTGTTGCAGAGGAAAGCTCTTTCTTTGCTTTCTCAGCAGCTTCTTTCAGTCTCTGAAGTGCCATCTTATCGTTGCTTAAATCAACGCCCTCTGTTCTTTTGAACTCAGAAAGCATATAATCTGTAATCTTCTGGTCAAAATCATCACCGCCAAGACGGTTATTTCCTGCTGTGGAAAGTACTTCGATAACGCCGTCACCAATCTCGATAATGGATACATCAAAAGTACCGCCGCCAAGGTCGTATACCATGATCTTCTGTTCTCTCTCGTTATCAAGGCCATATGCAAGAGCAGCTGCTGTAGGCTCATTGATGATACGTTTTACATCAAGACCTGCAATCTTACCTGCATCCTTTGTTGCCTGACGCTGTGCATCGTTGAAATATGCAGGTACAGTAATAACTGCTTCACTTACTGTCTCACCAAGGTATCCTTCTGCATCTTTTTTCAGCTTCTGAAGGATCATTGCAGAAATCTCCTGTGGAGAATATTTCTTTCCGTCGATGGTTACACGGTAATCGGTTCCCATTTCTCTCTTGATGGAAGAAATTGTTTTTTCTGCGTTTGTTACTGCCTGACGTTTTGCAGGCTCACCTACAAGACGCTCACCTGTCTTTGTAAATGCCACAACGGATGGTGTTGTTCTTGCACCTTCTGTATTTGCGATAACTGTCGGCTGTCCGCCTTCCATAACTGCTACACAGCTGTTTGTTGTTCCAAGGTCGATACCAATAATCTTGCTCATTTTTCATTCCTCCTAAATAATCTGATATACAGTAAAATCTGTCAAATGCACGGGTTAATTTGCGACTTTTACCATGCTGTGGCGAACCACAAAGTCTTTATAAGTATAACCCTTCTGCAATTCTTCTACTACTATATTGTCTCCAACAGACTCGTCATCCACATGCATTACTGCATTATGGAAATTGGGGTCGAATTCTTTTCCTTCGGCCTCAATGGCTTTTACGCCAAGCTCATCCAGAGTGGTCATAAGCTGCTTGTAAATCATCTTCATGCCATCTGCGAAAGGATCTTCTTCCGGGGCCTGTGCCAGCCCTCTTTCGAAATTATCCACCACCGGCAGCATTTTTTCTACTATATCTTTTGCTCCGATTATATACATGCTGGCTTTTTCTTTCTCGGTTCTCTTCCGGAAATTGTCAAACTCAGCCATGCTGCGTTTCAACCGGTCTGTAAGATCCTCTATCTGCTGCTCGTATTTTTCTTTTTCTTTTTTTCGCATACCGAACAGTGATGTTTTGGACTTTTCTTCGCCGGTCTCTTCTTCGTAAACGGCTTCTTCTGTTTCTTCCGCAGATTCCTCTTCCGGCTGAACCTCTTTTTCAGCTTCCGCTGCTTCTTCTGTTGTCTCCGGAGTTTCTGTTACCTCTTCTGTTTCCGGTGTCACTTTATTTTCTTCTGACACGCTTATCTACCGCCTTTCTGAAAATATTGCCTGTTTGCCGAAGCAGTACCTGCAATACTCTATGTCTTATTTTTTAATACCCCATCAAGCTGGGCCTTCAAAGATTTCAGACTGTCTACAACTTTTTCATAATCCATACGTTTGGGACCTATAATACCAATGGTTCCCTGCATTCCTTCTCCCAATTCATAGGTTACGGTAACCACACTGCAGTCTTTCATGGAACGTGTTGGCATCTCATCACCGATATATACCTGAATTCCGGTATTCTCGGTATCTGCCATCCTTTCTCTTGCCAGATCCAGAAGATCTTCTTTATTTTCAAAAGCATCTATCAGTTCGCTTGCTCTGGATTTATCTGCCAGTTCCGGGTATTTGAAAATATTTGTGGTCCCTGAGGTATAGATTTCCATATCATCCTCATCTACATGGATAGTGGCTGCCACTGCATCAAGAACAGTTGCCACAACACCGCTGTGAATTCCTGCCTGCTCCTTCAGCCGTGCTATCATTCCCAGATTAATGTCCTGAATGGGGATTCCATTCAGATTGGTGTTTAAAAGAAGATTTAATTTAAGGATCGTCTGGTCATCCATGGATTCGTCCAGTTCAATAATCTGATTTCTGACCAGATTATTGTCGCTGACCACAACCGCCACAAGCTGCAGATCACTGACACGGGAAAGCTGAATAAATTTGATCTTATTTCCTCTGTACTGAGGAACCGAGATCATGGTCGCATAATTGGTATTGGATGCCAGAACTTTTGCAACCTGTTTCAGCATTTTTTCCATTTTATCCGTTTTCTCAATCATCATCTCACGGATCTCGGAAATTTCTTCTTCCTTTTCTTTCATCAGCTCATCCACATACAGGCGATAACCTTTATCAGAAGGAATCCGTCCTGCTGAAGTGTGAGGCTGTATAATATACCCCATGTCCGTAAGATCGGACATTTCATTTCGGATGGTTGCGGAGCTTACATTTAAATCCGCATATTTGGAAATCGTCCTGGAACCTACCGGTTCCCCTGTCTCCATATAGGTTTTGATGATTGCTTTCAGTATTTTCTTTTTGCGTTCATCCAATGTAACTGCCATGAAGACATCTCCTTTCCTCGTATCCTTCTGTTGTTAGCACTCATTTTTGTAGAGTGCTAACATCTATGGTCTTAAGATAGCACCCTTATTTTTGTTTGTCAATACTTTTCTTG
>JAXFBD010000010.1:0-2197 GCA_034118545.1 Blautia sp. | reverse complement strand
GATATCCTGTCTATTGCAGTTTGTGTGGATGATCTGGATATTACACAGGTAATCGTACCGGAATTATATGAAGGAACAGGCACCATTCGGTGTCAGCACGGAATTCTTCCGATTCCGGTTCCGGCAGTGGCAAATATTGTAAAAAACTGTGGTCTGAAACTTCACATTTCCGATGTTTCAGGAGAATTGGTAACGCCTACCGGTGCGGCAGTGGCAGCTGCACTTAAGACTTCTGGCAGACTGCCTGTACATTTTACGGTTTTGAAAACCGGTATCGGTGCAGGAAAACGTCAGTATGAATGTCCGGGAATCCTTCGCGCAATGCTGATTCAGGAAGAGGACAGCGAAGAAGAAATCTGCAAACTGGAGACGAATATTGATGACTGTACAGGAGAAGTTCTGGGATACGTAATGGAGCAGCTTCTGGCAGCGGGTGCCAGGGATGTTCATTACATTCCTGCTTTTATGAAAAAAAACAGACCGGGATGGGTTCTGGTAGTTCTTTGTATGGAAAAAGACAGAAAAACCATGGAACAGATTATTTTTCATGAAACGACTACTATTGGGATACGCCGCCAGACAATGGAGCGGACTGTATTGAAACGGGAGCAGAGAACGGTAGAAACTGTTTTGGGAAAGGCTGAGGTAAAAGTCTGCAGGGACGAGGAAAAAGAGTACTTTTATCCGGAATACGAAAGTGCTGCATCCCTGAGCCGACGTACAGGTATTCCGTTTCGGGAAGTTTACCGGCAGATACTGGAAGCGGCAAAAAAGGAGCAATAAACAGAATTTATTAAACAGGGGAAAGTCAGAATGGCGGAAGAGAAAAAGAAAAAAACAGGTGTGAAATCCGATGGCATGGAAAAAAAGAAGAATTTGACTGTCTGCAGCCATGCAAAAAAATGCGGAGGCTGCCAGTACCAGAAAATGTCTTATGAAGAACAGCTTCGCAAAAAGCAAAAGGCAGTATCCATTCTTCTTAAGCCCTTTGGAAAAGTAAATCCGATCATGGGAATGGAAAGTCCGTATTACTACCGAAATAAGGTTCATGCGGTTTTTGCTTTTGATAAAAGAAAAGGGATTGTGAGTGGAATTTATGAGGCTAATACACACAATGTGGTGCCCGTTGAAGAGTGTCTCATAGAAGACAAAAAAAGCCAGGAAATCATTCATACCATACGGGATATGCTGAAATCCTTCCGTATCAAGACGTATGACGAGGATACGGGATATGGCCTTCTTCGCCACGTTCTGGTCAGAAGAGGTTTTGCCACCGGAGAAATCATGGTGGTGCTTGTGACAGGCTCACCGATATTTCCTTCCAAAAATAATTTTGTGAAGGCTCTTCGTGAGAAGCATCCGGAAATCACAACAGTTATACAGAATATCAACGATAAAAGAACGAGCATGGTACTGGGTGACAGAAATATCATCATGTACGGAAAAGGCTTTATCCGCGATACGCTGTGCGGGTGTGCCTTCCGTATTTCTCCTAGTTCATTTTATCAGGTAAATCCGGTACAGACAGAACGTCTGTATAAAAAGGCAATGGAGTATGCCGGTCTTACAGGTAAAGAGCGTGTGATAGATGCATATTGTGGGATCGGAACCATTGGCATGGTGGCTGCAGCTGATGCAAAAGAGGTTATCGGTGTGGAACTGAATCCTGACGCGGTAAAGGATGCCAGAATCAATGCAAGAGAGAATAAGATGGACAATATCCGCTTTTATCAGGGCGATGCAGGTGTTTTTATGGAAAACCTGGCATCTCAGGGAGATGCGGCAGATGTGGTTTTTATGGATCCGCCGCGGGCAGGCAGCGATAAAATGTTCCTGGATTCTCTGCTGAAATTTGCCCCCAAAAAAATCGTATATATTTCCTGTAATCCCGAAACGCTGGCCCGTGATCTTCGGTATCTGACCAAACGTTCCTATCATGTAAAGGCAATACAGCCTGTAGATATGTTCAGCTTTACGGATCATGTGGAGACCATCGCATGTCTACAAAGAGCGGATATCCCGTTACCGCTTTGAGGCAGATAAGCTTCGGTCATGCTATGCAGAGCTGCTGCTTCGATACGGTTTGTATGATAAGTACCGGATAAAGGATGGCTGCACGAATAGCAGATAGTTAGAAAAGACAATGTGATATGGTAATGGTTATTCAGATGCCTGGTCAGGATTCAGAGAAAATTCG
>JAXFBD010000009.1:0-45979 GCA_034118545.1 Blautia sp. | reverse complement strand
AAAAGAGGAATTGCCATTGTCGGAGCGTGTGTATCATTGCGGCTGTGGAATGGTAATGGACCGGGATCTGAATGCGGCAATAAACATACGGGAAGAGGGAAAAAGGATCCTGACGGCATCATGAATATGCCTGTAACAAGGCCGAAAGACGTCCGTAACCGGACGGAAATATAAGACTGCCCGTATCCGGGCAAAAAAGAACCGCGGGGCACGCGGGGATAGCTTATTGATACTTGCCTCAGAAGAGGCATTGAGTAAGAAGCCCCCACTTCAAAATCGGAGATTTAAGTGGTGGGAGTATGTCACAACTGATATCAAAATAATAGTACGGAACTCTATACTGAGAATGGTATGGGGTTCCTTTTTATAAAGAGTTCTTGAAAACAGTTGGAATACATAATAAAATTAAGTTGGAATAATGGATTGGAGGAATTATTGTGAAATACGATTTTATATCAATTATCGACAGACACAATATGGATGCAATTGCCGTGGATGGATTGGGAACCGGAGGTGTGCGTCCGGCAAAACCGCAGGAAGGCTTTGATGTAATTCCTATGTGGGTTGCGGACATGAATTTTCCTACGGTGCCAACCATTCAGGAGGCAATTATAGAGCGTGTAAAGCATCCGGCATTTGGTTATTTTTCACCGAGAGAAGAATATTATCAGTCAATTATTGACTGGCAGTCAAAGCGAAATGGAGTAACAGGGCTGAAAAAAGAACATATCGGCTATGAAAATGGTGTTCTTGGTTGTGTTGTGTCGGCACTGACTGCTTTTGCTGCACCGGGAGATGCAGTTTTGCTTCATAGTCCCACTTATATCGGGTTTACAGAAAGCATTGGAAACAATGGGTATAAGATGATTCATAGTCCGTTGAAAAAGGATTCAAATGGAATCTGGAGAATTGATTTTGAAGATATGGATGCCAAAATTAAAGCAAATAACATTCATGTTGCTGTCTTCTGCAGTCCTCATAACCCATGTGGACGTGTATGGGAGAAGTGGGAAATTGAGCAGGCGATGGAAGTTTATAAAGCGAATGAATGTATCGTTATTTCAGATGAAATCTGGTCTGATCTGACTTTGGAAGGATATAAACATATTCCGACTCAGTCTGTAAGTGAGGATGCACGAAATAGAACAGTTGCAGTTTATGCTCCAAGTAAAACGTTTAATCTGGCAGGTCTGGTAGGCAGTTATCATATCATTTATAATAAATATCTTCGTGACAGAGTAGTGGCAAAAAGTAGTAAACCACATTACAATGAGATGAATGTTTTATCTATGCATGCGCTGATCGGGGCATATAAACAAGAAGGCTATGAGTGGGTAGATGAACTTCGTCAGGTACTGACTGGAAATGTAGATTATGCCTGCAATTATATCAGGGAGCATTTTAAGGGCGTGGAAGTCAGTCGTCCACAGGGAACTTATATGCTGTTTTTAGACTGCACAAAATGGTGCAGGGAGCATGAAAAAAGTATTGATGAAGTGCTGCAGGCCGGTTGGGATGCAGGGGTTGCATGGCAGGATGGAAGAATGTTTTTGCATCCATGTGCAATCCGCATGAATCTGGCATTGCCCATTAGCAGAGTGCAGGAAGCCTTTGAGAGACTGCAGAAATATGTGTTTAATTGTGTATAGATAACAAGTCTCCAATTTATGAAAAATCGCATGTGAATTATATAGAATTACTCCGGCTCGCAAAGAGCCGGAGTAATTCTGTTTCTGACCGCATCATTATCTGGCGGTTGTTTTTAATCTCTCTATTTCTTTATTTGCGCGGTCAATAAACTCGTTATACGCCTGGAATGTGATCAGTCCGTCACTGTTCATATCGAGATAGGAGCGTACAGCCCAGAAACTCCATATAATGCCTTTCTCCAGGGTTTCGTCCACCTGATCCTGCCTGACAAGTCCCTGCTCCACAAGAAAATCATAAAACATTTCTCTGACAGTGGGATACTTAAACATCTCATAAAATCCACAGTCATAGGAGAGGGGAGTCAGATATTTTTCTCCGGTCCATGTGATCGGGGAGGAAAGTGCCACATCCATACAGTCATTGCAGATTTCCACAGCATAATCGCCGTTTTCCACTATCCAGTCTTTGACTGCGGGGTCGTAATATGCGAAGTCTCTTCTGTTTAACACAAAAGAAACGGTTTTTGTCTCCCCGGGGTTTAGCAGCACCTTGGCAAATGCCTTTAACTCTCTTACCGGTCTTGGCAGACGTGTCTGCATTTTGGGTTCAATGAAAAGCTCTACCACATGTTTTGCAGTGATGGTGCCTTTGTTTGTGACATCAACAGTTACAAATACAGAACCATTTTCTGAATGGATATTCAGATTGCTGTATGCAAATTCTGTATAGGAGAGCCCGTAGCCGAATGGATATGCAGGTCTGATGCCCTTTTTCTCATAATAACGATATCCCACATAAATATCCTCTGCATAAGGAAGTTCATACACATTGCCGTCAAATGACAGGTAAGCCGGGGTATCCTGCAGTCGTTCCGGAATGGTGTTTGCAAGGCGTCCGGATGGACAGATCTTTCCGAATAAAACGTCTGCCAGGGCACTTCCCATAGCTTCGCCTGCGAACCAGGTCAGAAGCAGTCCGGGAACCTGATTCCGCCAGGGCATTTCGCAGACTTCGCCGCTTGTTAGTACAACAATACAATTTTTATTGACAGCGGAAACCCGTTCGATCAATGCGGTCATACCAGCCGGGAGCTTAATATCCTTTCGGTTATAATCGTCATCTTCGCCCGGAAGAAAGCTGCCAACAAAAAGAATGACTTTATCTGCATCCTGTGCAGCCAGGACTGCCTCAGAAAGCAATTCTTCTGTAGAACTGCCGTCTTCCAGATATCCTTCTGCAAAGGAGACTGCACAGTCCTTCAGATAAGGCATCATCGAGTCATAGGGAATATCTACCTGCCTTGCATGTACCGCTGCACAGCCTGTTCCCTGATATAAGGGTTCCTTTGCCAGATGGCCAAGTATGGATATTTTACTGCCCTTTTCAGGTTTCAAAGGCAGGATATGACGGTCATTTTTTACAAGAACCATAGAATCGGCAGCGGCTTCTGCCGCAAGGGAGTGACTGTCCTTTGGCGATTCTTTTTTCCATCCTGCTTCCCAGTTCTTCAGCTTAAAGACAAGTTCCAGGATATGCTGCGCTCTGGCATCCAGAAGCTTTTCATCCAGCTCGCCGCTTTCCACAGCGTTTTCCAGCCATAAAGCAGAGCTTTTGCTCAGAGGCATCTGCAGGTCAATAGTTCCTTTTGTGGCTTCTACCGGGTCTTTTACCGAACCCCAGTCACAGATAATGGCACCGTCAAAACCCCATTCTTTTCTTAAAATGTCTCTGGTGATCCGGTTATTTCCGCTTACTTCTTCGCCGTTGATCTTGTTGTAGGCACTCATAAGGCTTACGGGAGCCGCCTTTTGAACAACTCTTTCATATCCGGCAAGATAAATCTCTCTCAGTGCCCGTTCGCTGGCTGTGACATTCACTCTTGTCCGGCGGCTGTCCGAATTATGGCACGCAAAGTGTTTCATACAGGTGCCCACACCTTCTGCCTGCACACTTTTTACAAGTGAGGCAGCCATTTCACCGGTGATAACAGGATCTTCTGAATAGTATTCAAAATTTCTGGCAGTCAGCGGATGTCTGTGGATATTCATACCCGGACCGAGAAGAATATTGATTCCAAGTTCTTTGCATTCGCCTGCCAGTGCTTTGCCGATTCTTTCAATTAATTCTGTATCCCATGAGCATGCAACAGCAGAGCCACTTGGGAAACAAGTGGCTCTGTAAGTGCGTGACATGGCTTCCGCATTATCAAAGCTTCCTCCGAGACTGTCGTAGAAAGACATTTCTTCGGGCTGATCAGAACCAATCTGGAATCGTACTCCGCTTGTTCCATCACTCATGAGAATGGATGGAATTCCAAGTTGTTCGTAGTCTCTTGTACGCCAGGAATTCTTACCTGTGCACAGGAGGACTTTTTCGTGTACTGTCATTTTACTGACAATTTCCTGAATCTGTTCTTTTTTCATTGATAAACCTGCCTGTCTTATTCTGTTTTTTATTATAGCTGTTATTCAGAAAGATTTTGCCATGCATCCTGAAGTTCCTGAAGGAATTCAGCTTTATCAGATTTGCCTGCACCATATTTCTGAACTGCTTCTCCGGCAGCCTGTGCGAATCCATCCGGATAGAAGGTATAGTAAACGTTGTCAACCTTGCCTGCTGCAATGTATTCTTTTACAGCCTGTCCGAGAGCACCGATGCTGTCGTCATTTGCTTCGATATTGTTATATGCCGGAATCAGCTGAAGAGTATCTGCCATACAAGCCTGTCCTTCTTCCTCCATTACCAGCCAGTTCAGGAAATCCTTAACTTCTTCCAGGCTTTCAGAGTCTTTGTTAACGCCCCAGTAGGTACCAACCAGATATAACTGGTCGTTTTCTTCTTCGTTGCTGGAATATGGGATACCCATCAGGCTTACCGGAAGCTCCGGATTTACTGCATCATAGGTAGGCTGTGACCAGTTTCCGCCGATTGTGATAGCCAAATCACCGGAGCCTACCAGAGAAGTCTGAGTATTGAAGTCTGTGGTTGCAGGGTTGGTATCAAGTGCATATTCAAACTGAATGAAATCTGCCAGTTCATCCCATACCTGGTTGTCGGTAAAGGAAGTGGAACCATCGGAAAGACCTGCAATAAATGCTGTCGGATCGTCCTGTCCTGAGAAACCAAGACTAATCAGAAAGTTACCAAGCTGATACCAGTCCATATAGGTCTCGGTAATCGGGAATGCCACACCAAGCTCTGTCAGCTTCTCAACTGCTTCGGCAAGTGCTTCTTTTGTTGTAGGAACTTCTGTGATTCCTGCTTCATCAAAAAGTCCTTTGTTGTAGACATAACCGGCAGCTTCAACAGACAATGGGAAAGCAATTACTTTTCCGTCAACAGTCGCATTTTCGGCGGATGCTTCGATCATTTCAGATGTCCATGCTTCTCCTGAAAGGTCTGCAAGCTGTGACTGCCATACAAGAGCATCAGAATAACCGGATACACTGAAAATATCAGGTGCATCGCCGCCCTGGAACTTTGTCTTTAAGCTGGTGTTGTAATTGTCGGAAGCGGACTCGCAAACGAAGGTAACGCCCGGATGTGTTTCGGAATATTTTGCACAAACTTCTTCCAGAGCATCCTGAATCTCGGTCTTCATCTGATAAATGTAGATCGTTTTCTCCTCCTCTGCGTGTACCTGTGCAGGCAGCATTCCCACTGTCATTGTTGCTGCAAGCAGTAATACGATTGATTTTTTCATCTCTTTTTTCCTCCTGAAAAGTTTATTTTTAACCTTTTACAGCGCCTGCGATCACACCATCCATGATCTTCTTCTGTAAAAGAATAAATACAGCTACAATCGGTATCAAAGTCATAACAAGCGCCGGAAGAGCAATATCCCATTTGCTGGCATACTGTCCGAATAACCGGCTGATAGAAAGCTGAATTGTCATCAGACGCTCATTGTTCATCATAATCAGCGGAACCATAAAATCATTCCACACCCAGAACATATCCATCAGGATAACGCTGATCATTGTAGGCTTCAGCAGAGGGATTACGATGGAAAAGAAAATCCTCGTTCTGGAACAGCCATCGATTCTCGCTGATTCTTCCAGTTCTACGGGAAGTCCTTTTACCGCACTCTGCATCATGAAAAAGGCAAAAGCAAGACCAATTCCCCAGTACGTAAGAACTGTGCCAAATATGGTATTGTTGAGTCCAAGCGCTTTCATCACCTGCACCAGGGGAAGCATCAGAGATGCAAACGGAATCAGCATGGATAAGATAATGACAGTTTCCAGTATTTTTGAATAAACAGTCTGATAGCGGTAAGTCCAGTAGGACGTCATGGTTGCCAGAAGGGTAATTCCTGCCACGGAACAGATCGTCAGGACGGCAGTGTTTTTTACAACATGGAGAACATTGATCTCTTCAAAAGCCTTGCTGTAGTTTGCCGCAGCCTGTGCAGCTTTCGGGAAAGCAAGCGGCGTTACCAGGATCTCCGAAATCGGTTTTACGGAATTCATCACGATCAGGAACAGTGGATATACAAATACAAGGGCAATTAACAGTACAATAATAAAAACGAGAGTCTTTTGATTTCTGCTTCTCTTATTCATTACAGTAATTCCCTCTCTTTCTTTCTGGAGAAATACATCTGCACAGATGTAATCATCAGAATAATCACAAAGAATACAAGTGATTCTGCTGTTGCCAGACCATATTTATTATTGGCAAAGGCATCATTATAGATATTTAATGCCAGGGACACGGTGGAACCGTAGGGTCCGCCCTTTGTCAGCGAGTAGTTCAGGTCAAACATTTTAAAGGCCTGAGAAATCGTCCAGAATAAGCACAGTGTAATATATGGCATACAAAGCGGAAGTTTAACCTTAAAAAAGGTCTGAAAGGCGCTGGCGCCGTCGATTTTTGCCGCCTCGATCAGTTCACTTGAAATTCCTGTCAGGGCGGCGATGATGATGACCATTACATATCCCATTCCCTGCCAGACAGAGACAATGACAATGGCTGCATAGGCTGTCAGCTCAGTTCCCAGCCAGGGTGTCATCAAAGGTTCAAAGTGAAGCAGCTTTCCAATTGCCGGAACCCCATTGATAAAAATGAACTGCCATACAAAACCAAGAATCAGACCGCCGATGATATTCGGAAGATAGAAAATAACCCGGAATGCATTCTGAAAGGGAATCTTTGTGGTAAGCAGTGCTGCCATGGCGATACCGGCAATATTCATGCATATGACATTGAAAAAAGCGATTATGGAAGTAAATTTAAAGGCATCCAGGAAACTGCTTTTTCCTGTGAAAATGTCTATGAAATTTTTAAACCCTACAAAATTGATTTCTGAAGATACCCCGTTCCAGCTCGTTAATGAATAACGGATACTGATTATAAAGGGGATTATGATTACAATGAGAAAAATAATAGAAGCCGGTCCCAGAAATAAAATGTGTTCCCATAGAGACGGCTTGTTGAAATGTGATTTCTTTTTCATTTAAGCTATTCCTCCCTCAACCCTTACCGGAAAATTTCCGGCTACTAATAGCACTGAACATTTCTCGTTTATTTCGAGATATTTCAATTATAATCTTTCTGTATCAGGATTCATTTCAAATTTTGACTATAAAAATGCAATTTTTTGATTCTTTTTTTGACACATATTTGTGCAATATTACAATGTTCACCCTTTGTATTGACAAATAAATCGGTATATTTTACACTACATTCATAAATAATATCATTTTTTTGCATTTTTCCTGTTAAGAAGCACACTTTTTCAGATGAAGGGATGGTTGTTATGGACTATTTTCATGAAACAATTAAGGTGCCAGACCAGTTTTTAGCATGGATTTACCTCCAGTCAGAAAACAGGATCACTAATGTAAAAAAACACTGGCATCGAAGTATCGAGCTTTCCTATATCATAAAAGGGAACTGTCTCTTTGAAATAAACGGGCATGAATTTGAAGCAGCCGCCGGTGATATCATTTTGATCAACAGCTGTGATGTCCATGGCTGCCGCACAAATTACCGCGGGGAAAGTGAAATGATTTCGGTTATTTTTCCCTACAGCTTTCTTAAAGCAGTTTTTCCTTCATTTAATGATTATCGTTATATCATACGGTCATCCTCCGATGCCTTTTTTCGGCTTAAGAAGGAATTCGAGGAAATTGTTCCTGTATTTTGCGGGAGAAATAAAAACCCGCTGTATCCTCTTAAACTGAACAGTTTTTTCTATGAGATTATCTATATAATTTTTGCAGACTGCAAGGCTCCGAAGCCTGTTCCCAATTCCATCAATTCGCAAAAGCATATAGAAAGGTGTACAGAAATTCTGGATTATATCGATAATCACTACATGGAAAACCTGTCGCTGCAGACCCTTGCGGATGTGTTTTCTCTCTCCAAAGAACACCTTTCCCGAACCTTTAAGACCTATATGGATACGACTTTCAAAAAATATCTTACAAGCATCCGTGTTCATCACGCTTATCAGATGCTGGTTGACAGTGACCTTTCCATTCTGCAGATTGCTCTGGACAACGGTTTCTCAGATGCCAGAGCCTTTTCCAGTGCTTTTTACGCTTATTACGGAGAAACACCCCTGAAATACCGGAAATCCATCAAGGAACCGGATACCTCCCATCAGAAGAGAGAATATCTGAGAACCCATGGATTTCTGTAGAAAATGGAAACGCGCGAACAGTCTGGTGGATTTTTTGTGCAAAGATGATAGCATTTTTCTGTATAATATAGTAGAATAATCAGTAATCGTGTGCATCGCATAATATTATGGAAATAGAAAGGAAAGAGAACTGTGATATATTCAAATGTTTTAGAGGCAATTGGGCATACACCTATTATTCAGCTTAGTTCACGTATGGTTGGAGAAGACTCGGCCCGTGTTCTTGTGAAATTTGAAGGATTAAATGTGGGAGGATCAATCAAAACCCGTACGGCTTATAATATGATCTGTCAGGCAGAAGAACAGGGACTTTTGAATGAAGACTCCATTATTGTAGAGCCGACCAGCGGAAATCAGGGAATCGGTCTGGCTCTGGTTGGTACCGTAAAAGGGTATGAAACGATTATCATCATGCCGGATTCAGTCAGCCAGGAGCGTCGCCTGCTGGTGGAACACTACGGTGCAAAGGTAATACTGGTGCATGATGCCGGAAATATCGGTGACTGTATTCAGGAATGCGTGGATACGGCCAACCGTATGGCAGCTGAGAATCCGCGTGTATTTGTTCCGCAGCAATTTGACAATCCTGCAAATCCTATGGTTCATCGTCATCATACGGGCCTGGAGATTCTTGAACAGGTGGCAGGTCCGATCCATGGATTCTGTTCCGGAATCGGAACCGGCGGTACTATTACCGGCATTGGAGAAACACTGAAGGCAATTAATCCGGATATTAAAATCTGGGCAGTTGAACCGGAGAATGCAGCCATTCTGGCAGGCGGAACAGTTGGAACGCACATACAGATGGGTATCGGTGACGGTGTTGTTCCCGGTGTATTAAATCAAAAGATTTATGAAGATATTGCCATAATTTCGGATGAAGAAGCGCTGCAGACCTCTAAAGATCTGGCGCGGCTGGAAGGACTTATGTGTGGTATTTCCAGCGGAACCAATGTTGCAGCAGCTCTTCGCATGGCGAAGCAGCTTGGAAAGGGAAAAACAGTTGTGACTATTTTACCGGACACAGCAGAGCGTTATTTTTCCACACCATTGTTTGAGTAATTATCCGAAACCTGGCGAGGTCAGTCCCGATCTGATTCGTTCATGCATTCGCGGATGTGGTGGATAAACTCTTTTGCCAAATGAGAGAGTGCGTGATTTTTATTCCAGATCAGGGCATAGGAGGCAATGGCATCAGGATGGTCAATATTACGGACACATACATCCTCATGCCGTATGAGAGAGGATATTGCTGCCGGGTAAATAGCAAGTCCTACACCGTGCAGGCTTAATTCATATGCATTCAGCATATGCGCTATACGTCCCCGGATGACAGGAGGATGCGGTGATTCTTCAAACCATTTGTTGATTTCGCTTTTACGGGATTCCCGGGAGGGAATCAGCAGGTCATAGGGCAGCAGCTGTGACGGTTTTACAGGTACATTTTCTTCAGAATACAGTGGATGGCCTTTGGGGATCACTGCTACCCAGGGCTCTTTATATACCGGGAGTACATGATATTCCTCTGCATTATAGGGAGCGGTGATCATGGCAATTTCACACAGACCTTTGGTGACACGTCGATTCACATCATCAGTATTTCCGTTCCACAGATTATACTGAACATGGGGGTGTTTTTTCTTAAAGGAGGAAATCCATTCTGCAAAAAGACGGGGACCGCAGCCTTCCACCGAAGCAATATAAAGTGTTCCCTGCAGACCTTCTTTTCATTCCCGGACGTCTTCCTCTGAACGGGCTACCAGATCCAGAATCTGGGATGCATACTGCAGAAAAAGTTCTCCCTCGGGTGTCAGCTCTACTTTGTGCGGGGAACGTATAAAAAGCGGTGTACCGAGCTCTGCCTCCAGATCCTGAATCTGACGGCTTAAAGGAGGCTGGGCAATAGCCAGCTTTTCTGCGGCACGGGTGAAATTTTTTTCTTCTGCAACTGCAGCGAAATAGCGGATATGACGTAATTCCATAATACTCCTTTCCGGAAATCAGTCCTATAATACCTTATAAGTATTGATATGGTTCTATTATATGTATTTCACATTATGATTGCAATATGGTAAATTATAATCATCAAAAGGAAGTCAGGCCGGACATCAAAAAAAGAAGTAATAAAAATTCTTGGAAAGGATACGGTGAATATTATGAAGAAATTTATGGAAAAGCTGAATATCTTTATGAAGGAGTATTATAGAAGCTTTGCAGAGAAAATCTGATGCAGGTATATTATGGTAAAAACAGAACTGAATATAGATAAGATAACATAACCCCCATCAGGCAGGCGCAGTCTGGTGGGGGTTTTATGATTATGTTCTTGACAAATAAACGGTCGTTTACTAAAATATATGTAAACGACCGTTTACATATCTGAGAGAGTAAACGAGTCTATTTATATTATGGAGGATAGATAATGGCCGATACGAAGGAAAGGATATTATTGACAGCATTACAGTTATTTGCAAGGGATGGTTATGAGGCTGTTTCTGTCAGAAACATTGCAGAGGAACTTAATATGACGAAAGGTGCTCTGTACAGGCATTATAAAAACAAGCGTGATATCTTTGACTGCATCGTAGAGAGAATGATACAGCTTGATGCCCAAAGAGCACGGGAATACCATATGCCGGATGAAGGATATGATACTAAGCCGGATGCTTATGAAAATACTACTTTGCAGAGTATACAAACGTATACCATTGAACAATTCAGGTTCTGGACAGAAGATGAGTTTGCATCCCGCTTTCGCAAAATGTTAACGTTGGAACAATACCGGAGTGAAGAAATGGCAGAGCTTTACAGTCAGTGTATTGTTGCAGGACCGGTTGCATATATGGAAGATCTGTTTCGTGAACTGATTCAGAAAGGAGTATTGAAGGGGGAGAATCCCAGACAGCTTGCGGCAGAATATTATGCCCCCCTTTTCCTTCTTATCAGTATGTTTGACAAAACAGGAAAAAATGAGGATTATGCTGAGATTCTCCGTAATCATACGGAACACTTTATTCGGAGTTACAGGGCGGATTCGGGAGGAGGAATGAAATGAGAAACGAGGTTGGCATGAGGCAGTATGGCCTGTCTGAGACAGTCGAAGAATCAGCCGGATATTTTTTGGATATGACTGTTTCGCGGGTTCTTTCACAGGAAAAAGGAATGTACCGGCTGGTTTCTTCACAGGGAGAAAAATGGGGAGAAATATCGGGAAGATTCCATTATGATGTACAGGCAAAATCAGAATATCCGGCAGTAGGCGATTTTGTCATGGCTGACTGGAACAAAAGCGGCGGCAATGCTGTGATCCACCATGTTCTGCCGCGAAAAAGCTGCTTTATCCGAAAAGCAGCCGGTGAAAAAAACGAGGAGCAGGTAGTTGCTGCCAATATTGATACTGTATTTTTGTGTATGTCCCTTAATAATGATTTTAATCTGCGGCGGTTAGAACGTTATATCTCGATTGCATGGAGCAGCGGCGCAGTACCTGTTGTCGTCCTGACAAAATCAGATCTGTGCGGAGAACTTGATCAAAAGCTGATGGAAGTGTCTTTGGCTGCAGCAGGTATGGATATTTTAGTGACGAATACAGTAGATCAAAATGGTTATGAGCAGATTTATCCCTATCTTACCGAAGGAAAGACAGTTGCATTTATCGGTTCATCCGGTGTGGGAAAGTCTACATTGATCAATTGTCTGCTGGGTGAAAAGCATCTGGATACCAATGGAGTGAGAAAGGATGACAAAGGACGGCATACAACAACCCGTCGTGAATTGATTTTACTGCCTTCCGGGGGCATGGTGATTGATACACCGGGAATGCGGGAGCTGGGAATGTGGGATGCCGAAGCCGGAATCGATCAGACTTTTGCGGATATTGAGAAGCTGGCAGAGCGTTGTCGTTTTCGTGATTGTACACATTCCGGCAGAGAGCCGGGGTGTGCTGTACAGGAGGCGGCAGAGCGTGGAGAATTATCGATTGACCGGCTTCGTTCATGGCAGAAACTGATGAATGAAAACCGCTATATGGAAAACTCACAGGGCTACCTGGCTGAGAAAAAACAAAAATTTAAAAATATTGCAAAAATAAATAAAAGGAATCGGAAAGGCTGAGAAAATAATGAATAATGACAATATTGTTATACGCTTGGAGAAAAAAGAAGAATACCGGGAAGTGGAAAATCTGGTAAGAGAAAGCTTTTGGAATGTATACCGCCCGGGATGCCTGGAGCATTATGTGATAAATCAGCTTCGGAATGATCCGGCATTTGTTCCGGAACTTGATTTTGTCATTGAACAGGATGGCAGGCTGATCGGCCAGAACATGTTTATGAGAGCAAATATCAGGGCGGATGACGGCAGAGATATACCAATCATGACGATGGGCCCGATCTGCATTACCCCTGAACTGAAAAGAAAGGGTTATGGAAAAATACTATTAGACTACTCCCTGGAAAAAGCAAAGGAGCTTGGCTGCGGTGCTGTCTGTTTTGAAGGAAACATTGATTTTTACGGAAAAAGTGGGTTTGCTTGCGCAAGCACCTTCGGTATTCGTTATCATGGCTTGCCGGAAGGCGAAGATGCATCCTTCTTCCTGTGTAAGGAATTGATTCCGGGATATTTAGATGAAATTACAGGTGAGTATGCAACGCCTCAGGGGTATTTTGTGGAGGAAGCAGAGGTGGAAGTATTCGACAGGGAGTTTCCTGTTAAAGAAAAATTGAAACTACCGGGTCAGATATTTTAGGAATAATCTTTATTAAATCTTTATTTTTTCCTGTTATTCTCTTTTTATAAAAACAGGAAAGAAGGAATAAACGTGGAAATGATGCTTCAAACTGCAGAGCTTTGCAAGACCTTTAAGAAACAGAAGGCGGTAAACAAAGTTTCATTAAATATTGAGAAGGGGAAAGTCTATGGGCTGCTTGGACCCAACGGAGCCGGAAAATCTACTACCCTGAAAATGATCACGGGTGTTTTAAAGCCCACATCAGGTGAGATTTACTTTAATGGAAAACCATGGAACAGAGAGGTACTCTCTGAGATCGGGGCACTGATCGAGAATCCGCCAGTCTATGAAAATCTGTCTGCAAGGGAAAATCTGAAAGTCCGGTCATTACTGCTTGGTGTGGATGATAAAAGGATTGACGAGGTACTTAAGATCGTCTCTCTTACAAATACAGGAAAAAAGAAGGCGGGGCAGTTTTCTCTGGGAATGAAGCAGAGGCTTGGTATTGCAATGGCATTACTGGGCGAGCCAAAGCTTCTGATATTAGATGAGCCCACCAATGGGTTGGATCCTATCGGAATAGAAGAACTTCGCGAACTGATACGTTCCTTCCCGGCACAGGGAATTACGGTTATACTTTCCAGCCATATACTCTCGGAAGTACAATTACTGGCAGATAATGTAGGGATTATTTCAGATGGTATTTTAGGATATGAAGGTCCGCTGGAACAGGGGACGAATCTGGAAGAACTCTTTATGAATGTTGTGAAAGAAAACCGAAAGGCTGGTGAAAGTTGTGCTTAGTATTCTAAGGGCAGAATATCTGAAAACAAAAAAGTCGATGGGGCGGGTGCTTGTCTGGGCATTTCCGATAATTGTATTTGCTCTGGCATTTGTACTTACGTTGGGAACGACAAATGCATATGCGGAGAGTGTCTGGAACTGGTGGTATACACTCTTGCTGCCCGGAATGCTTGCCATTACCTGCTATCTTTCCATAACGCGGGAGAAAAAAACAGGATACTATCATCTGATGACCCTTTCTGCCAGTAAAAGAAAATTGATGATGGGTAAAATCATCTATATGGGATGTGTGATTTTGGTGTCTGATATGATTATATTTGCAGGCGCCTCTTTAGGAGGATTTTTACTGACCACTTGTGTTCCGACAGGTGGAGCAGCAATTGCAATAGCAGTGCTTACGATTTCGCAGCTATGGGAGATACCGTTGCTTTTATTTTTGAGTGAACGCTTTGGAATGATCGTGGAATTACTGGTATGCCTGTTTCTCACAGTTTCAGGTATCATCATTGCACCGACAGAAAAATGGTATTTATTTGTTTCTGCAATCCCGATGAGAATTCTTTGCCCTCTTCTTCACATATTGCCAAATGGAATCAGAGCAGAGGAAGGCAGTCCGCTTTTGGATATGGGAGTAGTTCTCCCCGGCATTTGCTTATCCATTATCTGGTTTATTCTTGCAACGATTTTGTTTATAAACTGGTTTGATAAGAGGGAGGGAAAGTAAGAATGCTAAGAAGGAATCTCCATGCAGACTTGCTGAAAATGAAAGGGCTGCCCATTACCTTTGCACATATTCTGATTCCTGTTATAACCAGTGGGTTGTTTTTGGCATATTATTCTTTTTCCGGCTGGAGTGAGAATATAAAAATAATTGCTTTCTATCAGGCAGTTGGGGCAGGCTTTCCTGTTTTGATTGGAATATTTACTGCAAGCATCATGGAACAGGAGCAAAATGCCGGAGTATACCAGAATCTGCTCACTTTACGGAAAAAGACGACAGCATTTTGGTCAAAGGTGATACTTTTGCTTATACTTAGCCTGTTTTCTGTATTTTTAGCAGCAGGAATATTTTGCTTCGGGTTTTATAAAATCCTTGGATACAGTGCAGTAAGTACAGGGACATATATGATGGCTGCATTTATTATGTGGTGTGGGAGTATTCCGCTTTATATATGGCAAATGCTTTTTGCCTTCCGGTTCGGAAAAGGAGTGTCCATTGGAGCGGGAATTATTTCCGGACTCGTCAGTGCATTAATGCTAACGGATCTTGGAATGTTTGTCTGGAAGTACATACCTGTTTCATGGACCGGAAGATTACCATATACATATTTACAGATTGCGTCAGGTGAATCGGGAGCAATCAATGAAATGAAGTCTGTCATACCGGTATTTTGCGTATTTACGGTGATTAGTATGGTATGCTGCTTCTTCTGGGCATCTCACTGGGAAGGAAGTAAAATATCAGAATAGAGGGGTAATATGGCGAAAATATTAGTAGTTGATGATGATGCGGCAATTCTTGATATGATAGGAACGATCCTGAATAAGGATGGACATCTGGTTACAAAAATCAGCAACCCGCTTGAAATAAATATGGAAAAAGTGAATCTTTATGATCTGATTTTGCTGGATATTATGATGCCCAGAACAGACGGATTCGTACTGTGTTCAAAAATCAGGAGGTTTGTTGACTGCCCTGTTTTGTTTCTTACGGCAAAAACAGAAGAAGACAGTCTGGTAAAAGGCCTGTCACTGGGAGCCGATGACTATATCTGTAAACCATTTGGGGTTATGGAACTTCGTGCGAGAATTGCTGCGCATCTCAGGCGGGAACACCGGGAACACTCTGTCAGAATGGTTGTTGGGCGAGTTTGCTTTCATTTATCTTTAAAACAGTTGATGGTGGATGACAGAGAACTTTCTCTCACAAAGGCTGAGTATGAAATCTGTGAGCTCCTTGCAAGAAACCGGGGACAGGTTTTTTCCAAAGAGCAGATTTTGGAGCAGGTATTTGGATTTGACAGCGAGAGCAGCGACAGTACAATTACGACTCATATAAAAAATATAAGGACAAAGCTCTCAGACGTTAATTACATGCCCATAAAAACAGTCTGGGGGATCGGATACAAATGGGAAGAGTAGAAAATGGAAGAGGCAGTACACTTAGCGGAATCTTTCTGAGATATGTACTGGTTATGCTTGGACTTTTGCTAACTTTGGGAATAAGTACCGTTCTTATATTTAATATTCTTGTTAACACAGGCGGCATTTATCCGGCGAATTACGCAGAAAGGAAGATCAATGAGGCCTATGATTTGATTCAGAATGCGGATGAAGTGACGGAGGACATCATACCGGTTCTTTGTCGTTATATTGTTTTTTCAACGGACGGTGAGGTACTAAGAGGAAATATGCCGGAGGATTCGGTGGAAATTGCATGGAATGTTGCGAATCATGGAACCGCATCAGGAGACTTTTTTTATAAGGTGATTCCGCGCCCGGACGAATATGTTGTTCTGCAGTACAGCCTGAAGCCCCAGTATCAGTCTGCGTTTCTCAGAGAGCATTTTATTGAACCACAGAATCTGATGACGATCATAGTTGTCCTGAGCGGAATTACATTTATATTGCTTCCATCTGTAAGTTTCGGGAAAAAGATGAAGCGGAAAATGAAACCGGTAATGAATGCAGTAGAGAGAATCAAGAATCAGGACCTGGAATATGAGGTATCTTATTCCGGAGTGAAGGAAATTGATGATTGCCTGTCATCCATAGATGAGATGAGAAATGCACTGAAGGATTCCCTGGAACGACAATGGAAGACAGAACAGGAAAAAAACAGACAAATGTCTGCACTGGCACATGACATAAAGACCCCGCTTACTGTCATAAGAGGAAATGCAGAACTTCTTTCTGAGATGGAAATGACAGAAGAACAGAAAAAATATATTGATTATATAGCAGGCAGTGCCCTGCAGATACAAAACTATGTACAGACACTAATAGAAGTAACAAAGTCGGTTGACGGTTATCAATATAGCTTTGAAAAAATAAGGACAGAAAATATACTTGACGACATAAGAAAACAGGCATCAGGACTGGCAGAGGTTTATAATCTGAAAATCAACTGGGAAGAACAGTATATCAGTGAAACTGTAAGTATCGTTTATGACCAGATTGTAAGGGCTGTTATGAATATTATAAAAAATGCAGCGGAACATACACCGAAAGGCGGAACCATAAATATTTATATTAAAGAGCAGAATGGAAAGCTAACATTTACAGTGGAAGATACAGGAAGTGGTTTTACAAAAGAAGCGCTGCTTCACGGAACAGAGCAGTTTTTTATGGATGATACAAGCAGAAGCGGCGGAGCGCATTATGGCATTGGCTTATTTTCTGCAAGATCAATAGCCGAAAGGCATGGTGGGAGATTATTACTTGCAAATTCGGACGAAACCGGCGGAGCAAGAGTGGAAATCTGTTTTAATCCTTATCAGGCATGAGCAGTCTGGTGGGGGATTTCGACTGTTTATCAGCCAGAAAACAAATTTTGGTGGAGGAATTATAAGAACTGTGATATGATAAGTTGGATATGGAAAATACATTTATTTGGAGGGTTCGAAAATGAAAATAGCAGTTACTTATGAGAATGGAACAATATTTCAGCATTTTGGAAGAACAGAGCATTTTAAGGTATATGAAGTAGAAGATAACAAAGTTATTTCCAGTGAAGTGATTGACTCTAATGGAACAGGACATGGAGCACTGGCAGGTCTTCTTGCAGAAGCAGGTGTTGATGTTCTGATCTGCGGCGGAATCGGCGGTGGTGCCCAGGCTGCACTTACAGAAGCCGGAATCGAATTAGTTGCAGGCGCAGAAGGAAATACAGATGAAGCGGTTGAGACTTATTTAAGAGGAGAACTGATTTCTACTGGCTCAAACTGTCATCATCACGATCACGAGGAAGGCCATTCCTGTGGAGAGCATGGCTGTGGCGGACATGGAGAGGGTCATTCCTGCGGCAGCCAGGAGCCCAGGATCACACTGGAAGGAAAGAATGCAGGAAAAACCTGCAGAGTACACTATAAAGGCACATTTAATGATGGCACACAGTTTGATTCCTCATATGACCGGGGAGAGCCGCTGGAATTTGTATGCGGTGCCGGCATGATGATTAAGGGATTTGATGCCGCTGTAGTAAATATGGAAATCGGACAGGTCGTAGATGTTCATCTGATGCCGGAGGAAGCATACGGAATGCCTGATCCCAATGCCGTTATGACTTTTGAAATCGCACAGCTTCCAGGTTCTGAAGACCTGACAGTTGGTCAGCAGGTTTATCTGTCAAATGCCATGGGACAGCCGTTCCCCGTTAGAGTTACAGCGAAAGATGATGCTACCGTTACGCTGGATGCAAACCATGAAATGGCAGGAAAAGAACTGAATTTCAGAATTGAACTTATTGAGGCTAAATAAAAAATGAATGAAATAAGTATTAAGGATATAGGAAACATTAAAATTGGAAATGCAGAGAATAAGGAAGCCGGGACAGGATGTACGGTAATTATCTGCGAGAATGGCGCACCGACAGGACTTGATGTGAGAGGCGGAGGACCGGCGTCAAGAGAGTCGGAATTGCTGAAACCTGTGGCAGCCGCACAGAGTATTCATGCAGTGCTTTTAAGCGGCGGAAGTGCCTTTGGCCTGGATGCTGCAGGTGGTGTGATGGAGTATCTGGAGGAAAAAAATATTGGTTTTGATGTGGGGATAACAAAAGTGCCATTGGTGTGTCAGTCATGTCTCTTTGATTTGGGTGTGGGAGACTTCAGAATCCGCCCGGATAAAAAAATGGGCTATGAAGCATGTGTGAATGCAGAAAAAGGCAATTATAAAGATGGAAATGTGGGTGCCGGAACCGGTGCTACAGTGGGCAAAATTCATGGCGCAGAGGGCTGCATGAAATCAGGGATTGGAAGCTATGCAGTTCAGATTGGAGAACTTAAGGTTGGTGCAATTGTGGCAGTAAATGCACTGGGAGATATTTATGACTGGAAAAACGGAAAAAAAGTAGCCGGGCTTCTCGCGAAGGATAGAAAAACGCTGCTGAACACAGAAGCGGAATTTTATAAGAGTTATGATGTGGCTGAAAACAAATTTGTGGAGAATACAACCATAGGTATTGTGATTACCAATGCAAAATTCAACAAGACACAGCTTTGCAAAATTGCATCAATGACACAAAACGGGTATGCCCGTTCCATACGTCCGGTACATACCACCGCAGATGGCGACAGCATTTATGCAATGTCTGTGGGCGAACTGGACGCAGACCAGGATGTGGTGGGAACACTGGCGGCACAGGTGATGGCAGAAGCAATATTACGCGCGGTGATGAGTGCAGAGCCGGCTTATGGACTGGTGGCTGCAAAAGAGATTTAAGGTAATAATTGTACTGTTTATGAAAGTTCAGACAAAGCAGAAAATGTTGATTCAGGAAAAGGAAAATCTGGTACAGATGGAGCAGATGGCACGAAAAGTACAGGCAGCAGAGCGTTCCAAGACAAATTTCCTGTTCAATATGTTCCATGATATATGAACACCTATGAATGCCATTACTTTCTTTATTTTAAAATAAAATGATTTTTATCAAATGCCAGAATCCCTTCATCCCGCATTTTGCAAAGCTCATTTGACATGGCGCTTCGGTCAACCGAAAGAAAATCTGCCAGCTGCTGACGGTTAAAAGGAATATCAAAGGACGGGCATCCGTTTTTTTGCGACTGTTCCGACAGATAAGATAATAATTTTTCACGGGTTGTGCGCTGCGACATGTGTTCCAGTTTCTGTGTCAGTTTTTTGTTTTTTGCAGCGATAACGGATAAAAGGTTCCGGATAAGCCGCCCATGAAACTGGCAGGCAGACGGACACATAGTAAGTATCCGGTTGATATCCAGAAAAAGTACCGCGCTGGGTTTTACGGCCACCGCGCTGTTTAAGATTTCCTCACTGCCCAGACAGGCGTAGACTTCTCCGAAAATCTCTCCCTCAGAAATCTCATTCTGGATACTTAAATTTCCCCAGTAATCCTCTTTTTGGATATGAATACAGCCATCCAGCAGCATTGCCACAGAGGTGATACGTTCTCCGCGGTGAAATACGCAATCTCCTTTCTGATAGCGTCGCACGGATGCGGACAGGCAGTCAAGCATAGCTTCGATTTCATTTTCTTTGATTCCGCGAAAAAGCTCTGCGTTGCTTAATAATTCCGAATATTTTTTCATGCTTCTCCTTTTTGTTGTATATACAACAGATTTGTTAAAGATATGATAGTATACTCAGTCCATAAAATCAAGGTAAAGCTGATATAAATATTATAACAGGAGGATCATAAAATGGAAAATAAAATGTTTTGTTTTCAGTGTGAACAGACTGCAGGATGTACCGGATGCGCCGGAAAAACGGGGGTCTGTGGAAAAAAATCTGAAATCGCACAATTGCAGGATCAGCTCACAGGAGCGCTGATTGGACTTGCTCGGGTATCAGACAGAAATAAACCCACTGCAGATACACACAGGGTAATGATGGAAGGGCTTTTTACCACACTTACCAATGTGAATTTTAACGAGGATACCATCCGGGAGCAGATCAAAGCTGTGGAAAAGGAAAAAAATGCGCTTATTCCTCAGTGCGGAGAATGTGAAAAGCCATGCGGAAGGAACGAGGATTATGATATGGAGCAGCTCTGGAATGCAGATGAGGATATTCGTTCCCTGAAATCCCTTATTTTATTTGGCCTGAAAGGAATGGCGGCGTATGCATACCATGCATTAATGCTGGGATATTCAGATGAGGAAGTAAATGATTTTCTCTATGAAGGATTGTTTGCAGTTGGAGAAGACTGGGACATGGAACAGCTTTTGCCTGTTGTCATGAAAGTGGGTGAGGTGAATCTGAAATGTATGGCTTTGCTGGATCGGGCGAACACAGAAAGCTATGGAAATCCGGTGCCCACATCAGTGTCTCTGAAAGTGGAAAAGGGTCCGTTTATTGTAATCAGCGGTCATGATCTGAAAGATTTGCAGCTCCTTCTGGAACAGACAAAAGGAAAGGGGATTAATGTTTATACCAATGGGGAAATGCTGCCGGCACATGCTTATCCCGGATTGAAATCCTATCCACATCTTAAGGGGAATTTTGGAACAGCATGGCATAACCAGCAGAAAGAATTTGCGGACATTCCGGCGCCGGTTCTCTTTACAACAAATTGCCTGATGCCGCCAAAAGCCAGCTATGCAGACCGGGTTTTTACCACAGAGGTGGTTTCTTATCCGGGAATTATCCATATCGGTAAAGATAAGGATTTTACGCCTGTTATTAATAAAGCTCTGGAGCTTGGCGGCTATTCAGAAGACAAAGAATTTACCGGTGTTAACGGCGGTAAAACGGTTACAACGGGATTTGCACATGATACCGTATTATCAGTTGCGGATACTATAATCGATGCAGTAAAAGCAGGTGTATTAAAGCATATATTCCTTGTGGGAGGATGTGACGGTGCACGTTCCGGACGCAGCTATTATACCGAATTTGTGAAAAAAACACCTGCTAATACGGCGGTATTAACCCTTGCATGTGGAAAATATCGTTTTAATGACCTGGATCTGGGGACAATCGGCAATCTTCCACGTATCATGGATATGGGACAGTGTAATGATGCGTACAGCGCCATTAAAGTAGCGGTTGCTTTGGCAGAGGCCTTTGAATGTACCGTGAACGATCTGCCGCTGACTCTGGTTCTTTCCTGGTATGAACAGAAAGCAGTCTGCATTTTACTTACACTTCTTCATCTGGGTATTAAAAATATTTATCTGGGACCCACACTTCCGGCATTTCTTTCATCCGGAGTATTGGATTTCCTGGTAGAAAATTATGATATTCACCCGATCACAAAGCCGGAAGAGGATCTGGCACAGATTCTTAAGTAAGGCGTGTTTGGGCGTCAACGGGGACAGGTTTCGCGACTCTGTAAAAGGAGTCGCAAAACCTGTCCCTGTTGGCTGTCTTGACTGAAACGGATGCTTTCAGTAAAATACTGTTTATGCTACTTTAACAAAGGAGAAAATTATGAAACGCAAAGCATTAAAGGCAGCCTTTCCCTATACCGTGCCCATTTTTGCCGGTTTCTGGTTTCTGGGGCTGACATATGGAATTTACATGAATATTTCAGGGTTCAGCTTCTGGTATCCAATGCTGATGAGCCTGACTATTTTTGCCGGATCAGCAGAATTCATAGCAGTCAATCTGTTGTTGGGAGCATTTAATCCACTGCAGGCCCTGGTGATGACACTGATGATCAATGCCCGCCATCTGTTCTATGGAATCTCCATGCTGGACAAGTATAAGGGAACCGGATGGAAAAAATTTTATCTGATTTTCGGAATGTGTGACGAGAGTTTTTCCATCAATTATACGGCTGATATTCCGGAAGATGTGGATAAGGGATGGTTTATGTTTTTTGTTACCTTGCTCAATCATTTTTACTGGTTTTTCGGAGCTGCTCTGGGCGGTGTTTTCGGTTCACTGATTCACTTTAATACAGAAGGCCTGGAGTTTGTTATGACGGCCATGTTTGTTGTGATTTTTATGGAACAGTGGCTAAAGGATAAAAAGCATACCAGTGAACTTCTGGGATTGGGACTGTCTGCGCTGTGCCTTTTTGTGTTTGGGGCGGACAGGTTTATTATTCCGGCAATGGCTGCGATTCTTAGCATGCTGACATTGTTGAGGAAAACTTTGGAGAAAGGCGGTGATACCGTATGAATCTGACTGAGCAGATGATCACCATTTTTATGGTGGTACTGGGTACAATGATGACGCGTTTTCTGCCATTTATTTTATTTCCGGCAGACAAACCGACTCCCAGATACATACAATATCTTGGAAATGTATTACCTGCAGCCGTTTTTGGCCTTCTGGTCATTTACTGCCTGAAGAATGTGAACTTTCTTTCCGGCAGTCACGGACTGCCGGAACTGATTTCCATAGTACTGGTTGTGGGATTGCATTACTGGAAACGGCAGATGCTCCTGTCCATTGCCGGGGGAACTGTCTGCTATATGATTCTGGTACAGCTGGTATTTTAAGCAGACCGGAGTGAGACTGTTTCTGTTATTGACGGTGAAATTTTCCCAAAGCTGCACAAAGTTTACGATACAGATCACAGAAGGTCCACATAATGCTCATACCGGCAGCTATAGCCAGTGCAACAGAAAAAGTCTGACGTCCGTAAGCCATGGCAGCATCCGGCTGTGCCTGAACAAAGTTGAACATACAGTAATAAAGGCTGCTGCCGGGAATGAGTGGTATTACAGAAATTGCGAAGAACGGAGTAGATGGCGCCCTGCATATCCTTGCCAGAATCTCTGCATAAAGCGCTACTCCAAGACTTGCAAAAAAGGTTGCGGGAAATACGTCATGAAACCAGTTGTTTCCCAGCAGGTAAAGAAGCCAGGAAAGACCTCCGCCCATTGCAGCAAGCGGAAGCTGGGTGCGGGTAAGGTGGAACAGCATGCCAAAGCCAATGGAACCAATGGCAGCTGACAAAACCTGTATTCCGTAACTCAAAGATTCCACCCCCTTGTAAGAAAAATAGCGGCAATAAAACCAATCGCCAAAACCCCGGCTAAAAGCAGAGCATGGATCAGCCGAATGATGCCGGAAAGGGTATCTCCCAGCAGAATATCACGAATAGAATTGGTCATCATAACCCCTGGAATCAGAAGCATAATGGCTCCGATCATAACCATATCTGTGTGAATAAATGGCAGTACCATACCTGCAGCACAGATTACCAATCCTGATAAAAAGGATGCAAAAAAAGTAAATCCCACATCGTTCATGAAGACGGGAGCCAGGAATTGCTGCATCAGCCAGATCAGGACTCCGGCTGCAGATGCGGTCAGCGCATCCGGAAGGTTTCCACCGAAAAATACGGAAAAGGCACCGGAACCAAGAATGCTTCCTGCAAAGCTTTTTTGAGGAGACACTTTTTGAGCGGCAATGTTTTGAATTTTCTTTTCAAGCTCTTCAGGAGGGCAGGGTGATGCACAAAAACTGCGGCTTAGGGCGTTTAAGGCAGTCAGCCTGCTGAAGTCGTTTTCATTGGCATGATATACACGTTTTGTCTGGGTGAGGATTTCTCCCCGGGCATTTTTCATTGTAATAACAATACTTGAAGTAATAACAAATACGTTCATTTCTCTGGCACCACAGGCTTGCCCAAGGCGGTTCAGGGTGTCTTCTACACGATATATTTCCGCACCGCTGCGCAATAGAATATCACCCATCATAAGCAGTGCATGAATCATTTTTTCGTCACAATTCATCTTCGGATTCTCCTGTAAATACTGTTTATTTTCAAAAGAAAAAGCTATCCGGAAATAGTATAGCAAAACTAAGGTCGCTTGAAAAGAAGGAAATGATTTATGAAAAAAGTATGTGAAAATGTGAAAAATTTCACGTTCGTTTTCAGCGCAAAATGTGCTGTGAATATGTAAAAAAGTGGCAACGATTTCATAATGCAATAGTAACAAAGATGAAATAATGCATAAAAATAGTATTGCAAAACAAAAATAAGTGTGCTAAATATACAATATAAAGACGCGTTGACATAGAAACATAACGGAGCATATGCAAATGGCAAAATATGAAAAAATTTCACAAATTGAAAATAAATCGTCAAATAAAGTCACACTGAAAATGATAGCTGAAAAAGCGGGAGTGTCCGTTTCCTGTGTGACCAGATGCATCAACAACAGCGGGTATGTATCTGAAAAAAAGAGAAAATTAGTTCAGGATGTAATGAAAGAATTAAATTATGTTCCCAACAGACAGGCAAGGATGCTGAGGGGGGAAAAATCAAAGCTTCTGGCATATATCTATCTTGCCGCAGATGAAAATATTTTTTTCACAAAAATTGCGACAAGAATCGAAAGAGTCAGCTTCGAAAAAGGCTATACCATTCTGTCATTTGCATTGACGAATGCCAATACTGTTGCATTTAAAGAAGTGATGGGATCACTGATGTCATATGGTGTTGACGGATTGATTTTTAATACAGGAAGCAATCAGTCTATTATATCAAAGGTGAAAGAAGTGGTCAGAACAGTATCTGTCCCCACGGTTATGATTGAAAGATGCGGAGATATTTTCGATGTGGAAAAAGTGTTAATTGATAACACGGAAGGAAGCTATATTGCAGTAACTAAACTGGCTGAGCTGGGTCACCGAAGAATCGGATTTTTCGGAGTCGAGCCCAATACAAAAGTCGAGAATGAACGATACAGAGGATACCAGCAGGCCATGAAAGAAGTGAATCCCGAGTATGCATCAACTCATTGCTATTTTACTACAGAATATACTGTTGAAAACGGCTATTATAAATTTCTGGATATTCTGGATAGTATCCGGAAAGAGCATAAGGATATCAGGCCGACTGCATTTCTTATTGCATCTGATATTCTTGCAGCAGGTGCTTATCGTGCAATATCGGAAAAAGGACTGAAAATACCGGAAGATATTTCTCTTATCGGATATGATGATACAATTGCAGAATTTCTGGCACCGCCGCTCACAACTATGCAGCTGCCGGCTGAGGAAATTGCGGAGGCTGCCACAGATATATTAATTGAAAGAATCGAATCGCTGACACAGTATGACGGACACAGGACAGTGAAGATCGGACCCATATTTGTTTCCAGAAGTTCAGTAAAAGATATTAGTAAATAATGGCTTTTAAACAAGGAGGAATGAATCATGGCGCTGCAAAGCGGAAAAGTTCAAAAGAAAAAGAATATCGGAAGCCGTATCAATAAGAGTACACCATTTTTAATGCTGTTGCCGGCAATCATATCACTTTTGATTGTATCGATTTATCCCACATTAAGAACAGTTCTGATGTCGTTCTTTGATAAATCGCTTTTGAAAAAAGAAGAACCATTTGTTGGTCTGGCCAATTATATTGAAGCATTTTCCAAATCAAGTACGTGGCAGACTGTGTTTAATACGTTGTTTTTTGCGATTGTATCCCTGATTTTAGGTGTGGCACTGGCAATGTATATTGCAACAAAGCTGATCAAACCATATCCGCTGAGAGGCTTTTTCAGAGCAATGTTCCTGATACCATGGGTTACACCGCCGCTGGTTGCATCCATTGTCTGGAGATTTATATTCAGTGAAAATTTCAGCCCGATCAATTCTGTTTTGCTGAAGCTGAATATTATAGATACACCCGTTAATTTCCTCGGAGGAACTACAACTTTCCTGGGAATATCAAAGCCCTTGGTGGTACTGACCATCATCAATGTGTGGTCCATCTTTCCTTTCCTGATGGTTATGTTTATTGCAGGATTGCAGACAGTGCCCCAGGATATTTATGAAGCTGCCAAAATTGACGGAGCCGGAAAAATGGCTTCATTCTGGAAAATTACAGTACCCTGTATCAGGCCTGTAATCACTTCTTCCATAGTACTGGAGCTTATCTGGCAGTTTAATAACTTTAATATCAGTTATATGGTAACCAATGGAGGGCCTCTTGGCCTGACAAAAACTATGGCAGTGGAAGTGTATCAGGCAGCGTTTACCAATTACAGATACGGATATGCCTCTGCCCTTAGTATAATCATGATGCTGATTGCATTGATCCCGTCAATTATCTACATTCGTTCTTCACTGAAAAAGGAAGATTAAAGGAGAGATGTGCTTATGAATTCAAAAACAAAACGGAAAATCCAGAAAGGCGGAGCGGTTTTATGGCATTATTTTGTGATGCTGCTTATCAGCTGTTTTGTATTGCTCCCATACTATTGGATGATCGTGACGGCACTGAAACCTACGGAAGAGGTTATGCAGTCGCCTGCAACGCTGCTTCCCTCAAGGATTTCTCTGGTGAATTTCACAAAAGTGTGGTCATCCATTCCGCTGGCTGCCTATATGAAAAACTCCATGGTGGTATCTCTGGCGGCAACATTGATCAGTGTTATTTTTGCCACTCTTTGCGGATATAGTATCAGCCGGTATTTCCGCAGAAAAGCACAGAGAGTTTCCTTTGTTATCATGCTGGCAAGTCAGCTGATTCCAGGCATTGTTACAATGATCAGTCTGTATTTTATCATGTTTAATCTGAAGCTGACCAATACTTATATTGGTTTGATAATTGCATACGTTGTGTGGGCGGTTCCCTTTTGTACGCTGATGATTAAAAGTTACTTTGACGCAGCAATTCCCACAGCTATCGAAGAGAGTGCCAGAATCGACGGATGCAGTAATTTTGGAATATTCTGGCGCGTGAGCCTGCCCATTTCCATACCAGGTATTATTTCCACAGGAATTTTTGCTTTCATTACGGCATGGAATGAATATATGTGGGCAAGTATCATTCTTTCAAAAGATGCATTAAAGCCTGTTTCGGTTGGTATTTATGATTTTATCGGACAGTATAGTGCAAATACAAAAATGGCAATTACAATGACTGCCGGTATCATTATCACAATTCCTGTAATTATCATATTTGCATTTTTACAGAAGTATCTGATCAGCGGCCTATCAGCCGGTGCTGTAAAAGGATAAAACGAATTCTCTTTTATCAGGGGCGCAAGGTAATAGAGGATTCCACAGGTGTAAACAACAAAAACAATGACATTATTATTTAGGAGGTTATTTGATATGAAGAAAAAAGCTTTAGTCGCATTAGGCATGGCAGGAATAATGGCAGTTGCTGCACCGTCCATGGTAATGGCAGAAGAAAAACCGTATGACGGAACAAATCTGGTGTTCTGGATGCAGGCATATGGCTCAGATCCGTCTATCCAGCGTGAAGCAATGGAGAAGATCACAGCAGATTTCCTGGAGGAGACGGGTATTTCTGTTGAGTACAATATCATTGACTGGGGCAGTGCAAATCAGAAGCTGACTCTTGCCTGCACCGGTGGAGAAGCTCCGGATGTTGCAGATATTTTCTTTACAAAATCTATGGCAACAATGAGCTCTGATGAATATGGCATTATGGAAATCAACGATCTTGTTGAAGAAATGGGCGGTGAAGAAACCTGGATCACTGCAGGTAAAGATGAAGCTTGTGTAGACGGCGACTGGTATGGTGTTCCATGGCGTGCAGATACCCGTGTCCTGTTATATAACACAGAAGATTTTGAAGCAGCAGGTATTACAGAAGCTCCCACAACATGGGATGAGTTAGTGGAAGATGCACAGAAACTGACAGAAGTGGATGATTCCGGAAATATCACACACGCAGGCCTTGCATGGTATTCCGATATGGGACGTTATGATCAGACATGGTTCGCAATGCTGGCACAGTGCGGCGGCACACTGATGAATGAAGATTTTACAGAATTCACAATCGATACTGATGAATCGAAAAAAGCACTTGGATTCTTATCTGATTGTATCAATACATATAACATCTGCAGCAACAGCCTTGACGCATCTTATGACGCAGTTACAGAATTCATGAGCGGAAATGTTTCCATGGTATTCGGTGTTACCGGTGAAACAAAGAATAATATTCTTCAGAATGCTCCGCAGATGGAAGGCAAATTTGCATCTGCTCCTCTGCCAACAGCAACCGGCGCTGAAAATGAAAAGAACAGTATTTCTTTCTCTGCACCGATCAGTATTTTCAAAACAACAGAAAATGTTGATGCAGCAAAAGAATGGGTTAAATATTTCTGCAGTGAAGATGTACAGCTTTACCTGAGCCAGCAGCTTGGCCTTCTGAACTCCAATCTGGCAGTTATGGCAGATGCATACTTTACAGAAGATGAATGGTTAAGCGCATTCTCCACAACAATTGCCAATTCTCAGTCAGGCGATATGCCGCTTACAACATGGAGCCAGTTAGATGCATGGCCGGATGGACCTATCCCGACAATGTGTGCAAATGTAGTAAATGGAACTGATGCTGATACAGCAATTGCTGAGTGTCTGTCACAGATTGAAGCAATCGGTTACTAAAATTTAAATTATTAATTATGAATTAAAGAAATAAAGGGAGCTGTTGCAAATACCCGGATGTCATAAAACTTCACGTTTGGTTTTGCAGCAGCTCCTGTAAAGAGAGGTGTATTGCAGCTATGAAAGCAATTATGTATGAAGGACCAAGAGATTTGAAAGTGATTCAGGTGGACAGACTGCCCATGGCAGATGATCAGATCCGTTTAAAATCTCTATATTCAGGAGTAAGTCATGGTACAGAAATGAATGTTTACAGAGGGCTTGCTCCATTCTTCAGAAAAAAACAGGATCCGGAAACACGTTTGTTTGTTGAAGCGGATGAAAGTGAATTATGGGAATATCCGGTTAAAAGCTGTGACCCTGGTGTATGGTATATGGGATATGCATCTGTGGGAGAAGTAATCGAAGTCGGCAGTGCTGTTACAGGAATCAAAGTTGGTGATATTGTAGCGGTAAGTGCTCCTCATCAGGAAGAAAATGTTGTAAATGCAGCTGATGCAGTGGTACTTCCGTCAACTATTCCGGCTGAAAAAGGTGTTTTGTTCACAAACCTTATTACGGCATATAACGGCATTATGGATACACACATCAACCTTGGGGATACAGTTGTGATCAGCGGTCTTGGTGTTATCGGACAGCTTCTTGTTCAGATGGCGAAAATGAGCGGTGCATTCAAGGTATATGGTATTGATGTACTGGAGAAAAGACGTGCAGCTGCGTTGGAAAATGGTGCTGATGAGGTGTTTGATCCTACAGTTGGCGATGTTGCTATGGAAATCAGAAAGAGAACAAATAACCGCGGCGCAGATAAAGTAATTGAAGCATCCGGAAACGGTGCTGCATTAAACCAGGCTATTCGTATTGCGGCTCCGGAAACAACGATCACAGCACTGGCATGGTACCAGGGAGCTCTTTCAAAGGTTGATCTTTCTGAAGAATTCCATCACAATCGTATCGGAATCAAACAGTCTCAGACAGGACATGTGGCTCCGGAATTTTCAAATCTCTGGGATTATCCGAGAAGAGTGGAATCCTGCCTGAAAATTCTTGAAAAGCTGAAAACAGATAATCTGTTTACAGAATTTGCTTATGATGATATATGTACAGCTTATTATACGATTGATAAAGAACCGGAAAAAATCATTCAGGCTGTTATTACATATTAAAAAGTCGAGAAGTTCTATATCTTGTATCGTATGGCAGGGAAACACTGTGCTTCAAGGTATAGAACTTTTTTATTAAAACGAGGGAGGAAATTATCATGAAATTATCAGTATGCATTGATGCTGTTTATATGGGAAAAGACATTGAGGAGGCTATTCATTCTGTAAAGGAAATGGGAATCCCGGCAGTGGAATTCTGGAGCTGGGACGACAAAGATCTGGATAAACTGAAAAAAGCAAAAGCAGAAACAGGGATTGAGATTGCTGCTTTTTGTACAGGATTTATCAGTCTGGTTGATGAGACAAAGAGACAGGAATATATTGATTTTCTTATAAAGACCATTGCAGTGGCAAAGGAGCTTGGCTGCAAAACTCTGATTTCCCAGACCGGCGCAGATATGGGAATTTCCCGTGAAGTACAGCATGCATCCATGGTTCAGGGATTAAAGGCCTGTGTTCCGTATCTTGAAGAAGCCGGAATCACACTGGTTATTGAACCGCTGAATATTCGTGTGGATCATATGGGATATTATTTATCCAGTTCAGATGAAGGTGCGGAAATTATGAAGGAAGTGGGAAGTGATAATGTTAAAATGCTGTATGATATTTACCATCAGCAGATCACAGAAGGAGATCTTATTCGCAGAATTAAAGAGTATGCACCATTGATCGGACATTTCCATGCAGCCGGAAATCCGGGCAGACACGAGCTTTATAATTCTGAAATTGATTACAAAAAGGTATTTGAAGCAATAAAAGAAACCGGTTATGAGGGATATGTGGGTCTGGAATATTTCCCCACAGATGAAGCAGCTAAAGGACTTGAATACGCAAAGCAGGTGATATAATGAATAAAGTAAAAGCGGCCATTGTGGGCTGTGGCGTGATCAGTGAAGTTTATCTGGATTCCATAAAGGAGAACTTTTCTATCTTTGAAGTTATTGGATGTTCTGATCTTGATGAAAGCAGAATGAACAGTACAGCAGCAAAATACGGACTGAAGCCAATGACATATGAACAGATTCTGAATGATTCTGAGATCAGCATGGTTATTAATCTTACAAGTCCGGCGGCACATTATCCTCTGACAAAACAGGCGCTGGAACATGGAAAGCATGTTTATTCGGAGAAAATGCTCGCAGTTGAATTTGAACAGGCACTGGAATTATGTAAAATCGCAGATAAAAAAAATGTGAGGCTTGGATGTGCGCCGGATACATTTCTCGGCGGAGGCATCCAGTCTGCAAAATATGCACTGGAAAAGGGCCTTATCGGAAAGCCGTTAAGCGGTGTGATTTCCTTATCCAGAGACTATCGTGTTTACGGGGAAAATCTGCCCCATTTATTCAGGCATGGCGGTTCCGTAATGTATGATATGGGATGTTATTATCTGACAGCTTTTGCAAGCATGCTGGGTCCTGTAAAATCTGTTATGGCTTTTGGTACAAAGACGGAAGAAAGTCATCATGTGAAAAGGGTGAGCAGCCCTTATTATGGTCAGGTTATTACCCTGGATGACTGCAATGTGATCACAGCCGCTCTTGAATATGAAAACGGTGTGCTGGTTACGCTGCATATGAATTCTTCTTCTATTGCGGATGAATCATTCCATCTGGAGCTTTATGGAGACAGCGGCATTTTGCGACTGGGAGATCCAAACACATTTGGCGGAGCTGTAACCATACAGAAGCCTCATAATGCACCGGCAAATCTTCCTTTCAGCCATGGCTTTCAGGAGCAGTCAAGAGGATTGGGGGCTGCGGAAATGGCATGGTCAGTTCTGGCAGACAGACCCCACAGAGCCAGCAAGGAAATGGCATGTCATGTACTGGAAATTGTGCATGGAATATTTAAAAGTATTGAAAGTAAAAGCAGTTATCAGATGACAACAACTTTTGCTAAACCGGATATTCTTCCGGAAGGATATATCGGAAAAGGCTTCTGGGAACCGGAAGAAGAATCCGCCTTAATTTGATTAAATTTCGCAGGAGGATGCACTTATGTTGCAGATGAAAAAAAGAGATTTTAGTGGATCCAAAAGCCAGGAAATATCTGCAAGAGAAATACATAATCGTGAGTTGGCACGTATGATTGCGGAAGAAGGAATCGTATTACTGAAAAATGACGGAATTCTTCCGCTGGACAGGCAGAAGCCCGTTGGCCTGTTTGGAAGCGGTGCTGCCTGTACCGTTAAAGGGGGAACAGGATCGGGAGATGTAAATTGCCGTGATGTTGTTTCTGTTTATCAGGGAATGAAAAAAGAAGGCTTTCTGCTCAGCAGTGAGGACTGGCTGAAGGATTTTGAAAATCGATACCAGACAGCAAGATTTAAGTGGCGTGATTTGATTTTGGAGCTTGCAGCGAAAGAAGAGGCATCTCAGTTTTTTTATGTTTATGTTGCAAATCCCTTTCATGTACCCCGGGGGCGGCAGATTTCAGCCGGGGATCTGAAAGATACAGATACTGCTGTTTATGTGATCAGCAGAAATGCCGGGGAAGGTGATGACCGGACCACCGAAGCCGGGGATTACTATCTGAGTGAAACAGAAAAGAATGAACTCGAAACACTGGCAGGTCTGTGCAGCAATATTGTTGTTTTAATAAACAGCGGAGCACAGATCGATATGAAATATATACTGGAGATGAAAGCCGTAAAGGGAATCATCAATATCTCTCAGCCCGGAATGGAAGGGGGAAATGCTGCTGCAGGAGTACTGTCAGGCCGTGTTACGCCATGCGGAAAGCTGACAGATACATGGGCGGCAGACTATGAAGATTTTCCAAACGCAGATCAGTTCAGCTATCGGAATAGCGATCCGGAAAGGGAGATTTATTCAGAGGGTATTTATGTGGGATACCGGTATTTTGATGCAAAGCAGATAAAACCGGTATATCCTTTCGGATACGGTCTTTCTTATACACAATTTAGCATTTCGGTTGAGAAAATCGATATTTGTGAGGGAAAAACAAATGTTGCTGTAAGAGTAAAAAATACAGGCTGTGAATATTCCGGTAAGGAAGTAGTACAGATTTACCTTTCTTCTCCACAGAAAAAAAGAAAAGAAATGAAAAAGCTTGTGGCTTATGCAAAAACAGGATTGCTTGATCCGGGCCGGGAGCAAAGACTGGAATTATCTTTTGAGCAGAAGGATTATGCATATTATTGTGAGGAAGATTCTTCCTGGAAGATTGAAAAAGGCGAATACATTGTATTGGCAGGAAATTCATCAGATAACCTTGTACCGGCAGGAATCGTCCGGGCAGAAGAGACCTGTGTGATAGAAAAAGCACATCCCATCTGTCCCCTTCAGATTGAAATGGAGGAATGGGAACCGGATGTCCGGCCAATTGAACGGCAGCGGGAAAACTGGCTTTGGCAGGCCGAAAAAAACGGGACAGAAATACTTGTATTAAAGCCTTTTGAAGAGCACAGCTACGTTTACAGAAGCCAATATGAAGCTTTGGCTGCAGAGATTGTAAGGCAATTAAGTGATGAACAGCTTGTCATGATGTCATTGGGGGAAATCAGCAGAGGCCATGAAGTGGCACTTGGTTCAGCCGGAATTATGGTACCCGGTGCTGCAGGCGAAACAAGCGGATGCCTGGAAACAGATTACCAGATTCCCGGTGTTTCCATGGCTGACGGACCGGCAGGTCTGCGAATCATGAAAGAATATAAGGCAGACATAAAAAACGGGAATGTATATACCCACGGATTATCAGGATCCATGGAAAACGGTCTGTTTTTAGCTGAAGATGAAGAGGATCTTCCCGGTGAAACAAAATTCTATCAGTACTGTACCGCTTTTCCGGTGGGGGTTATGGTTGCCCAGACATGGAATGAAGGGATTCAGGAGGAATTTGGAAAGGCTGTTGGAACAGAACTGCAGGAAATGGGCATTTCCTGGTGGCTGGCTCCGGGGATGAATATTCACAGAAATCCCCTTTGTGGAAGGAATTTTGAGTATTTTTCCGAAGATCCGGTTGTTTCCGGGAAAACAGCAGCTGCCATTACCAACGGGGTGCAGACAGTTCCGGGAGTTGGAACGACCATCAAGCATTTCGCCTGCAATAATGCTGAGCAGAATCGAATGGCTTCTGACAGTATTATTTCAGAACGCGCATTGCGTGAAATCTATTTGCGTGGATTTGAAATTGCCGTGAAATCTTCTCAGCCAATGGCAGTTATGTCATCCTATAATCTTATAAATGGTACACATACATCGGAAAGCTGTGATCTGTTAACCACTGTTCTCAGAGAGGAATGGGGATTTGGCGGAATAGTCATGACGGACTGGACTACGACTACGGCCGGAGGCAGTACATCATGGAAAGTCATGGCAGGCGGAGGAAATCTTATTATGCCTGGCTCTGATGAAGATATTAAAAACATTTCCATGGCATTAAAAAACGGGGAACTGCCCAAAGAAGTGCTTGAGGAAAGGATCAGACAGCTGCTGATCATTATTTTCCAGACAAATGCCTATGAAAACAGCTGTAGTTACAGAATACAATTTGAGCAGGAAAAGTGATATAAAAATGAAAAAATATATTATGGCTTTGGATGCAGGGACAACCAGTAATCGCTGCATTCTGTTTGATAAAAAGGGGCAGATCTGCAGTGTGTCTCAGCGTGAATTTGCGCAGATCTATCCTCATTCAGGATGGGTTGAGCACGATCCGTATGAAATATTTAATGTTATGCTGGGCGTTGCACGGGATGCAATGCAAAGGATTGGTGCCGGGCCGGATGACATTGCATCCATCGGAATAACCAATCAGCGTGAAACCACAGTGGTATGGGACAAAAATACGTCTCAGCCTGTTTATAATGCCATCGTATGGCAGTGCAGGCGTACCGCACAGGAATGCTCAGAACTGGAAAAACAGGGATGGTCTGAAGTAATTCAGCAGAAAACAGGGTTAAAGCTGGATCCCTATTTTTCGGCCTCTAAAATCAAATGGATCCTGGACAATGTGGAAGGGGCCAGAGAAAAGGCTGAAAATGGAGATCTTCTTATGGGAACCATTGAAACCTGGATCATCTGGAAACTGACAGGAGGCAGGGTTCACATAACGGACTATACAAATGCTTCAAGAACCATGCTTTTTAATATTTACGATCTGAAATGGGATGAGGAGCTGCTGAATCTGTTTAAAATACCGGAGACGATGCTTCCGCAGGTAAAAGGTTGCAGTGAAATCTATGGATATACAGATATGGAATTTTTCGGAAAAGAAATTGCAATTGCAGGAGCAGCCGGAGATCAGCAGTCAGCTCTTTTCGGGCAGCAGTGCTTTGAACCGGGTATGGTTAAGAATACATACGGTACAGGCGGTTTCCTTTTAATGAATACAGGCAGTAAACCCATTTCTTCAGCCAATGGACTTGTTACCACCATTGGCTGGAGCATAAACGGTGAAATTACATATGCACTGGAAGGATCAGTGATGATTGCCGGTGCTGTTATTCAATGGCTGAGAGACGAGCTGCATCTGATCGATTCAGCAGCAGATACAGAGTATCTTGCCTCTAAAGTTACGGATACGAATGGAGCGTATCTTGTACCGGCATTTGCCGGTCTGGGAGCGCCATACTGGAATCCTTACGCAAGAGGGGTGTTTATCGGACTGTCCCGAGGTGTGAATAAAAGCCATATGGTAAGAGCAGCGCTGGAATCCATGGCGTTTCAGGCAAATGATGTGATACGGGCAATGTGTGCGGACTCCGGAATCGAAATGAATACAATTCGTATTGACGGCGGAGCAAGTGCAAATAATCTGCTGGCTCAGATGCAGGCGGATTTCTCAAACATTTCAGTAGTTCGTCCGGCATGTGTGGAGACGACTGCCCTGGGTGCGGCTTATATGGCGGGTCTGGCAGTCGGTTTCTGGGATTCCATTGAAAATATTTGCCAGAATACCCATGAAGATGTTATATTTAAACCGTTGATGGATCATGACGAAAGAGAGCGGAAGCTGACAGAGTGGAAAAAGGCAGTCAGCTGTGCAAATTATTTAACTACATTATAAAAGGATTTATAACAGTAAGAAAGGAACTTTTATTATGGAAACAAGACCTTATGTTTCATGGGAACTGATCGGAGATTTTATGATTGATGCATTTAAGGCTGTGGGAGTACCTGAAGCAGATGCAGCAATCTGTGCCGATGTATTAATGGAGAGTGACCGGAGAGGAATTGAAAGTCATGGCTGTAATCGGTTTAAGCCCATTTATATGGATCGAATACTGAACGGAACATTAAAGCCTGTTACGGAAATTGAGATTCTGAAAGAAACACCGACTACGGTTGTGATGGATGCCCATGACGGTATGGGTATGGTTGCCAGTCATAAAATGATGGAAATGCTTATTGAGAAAGCAAAGAAATATGGAATGGCAGGTGGTTCCATCTGTAATTCCACACATTATGGTATTGCCGGATACTGGGCAACAATGGCAAGTAAGGAGGGACTGATCGGAATCACAGGAACCAACGCAAGACCTTCTATAGCACCTACTTTTGGTGTTGAAAACATGATGGGAACCAACCCGCTTACGTTTGCATTTCCAACAGATGAAGAATTCCCGTTCTGCCTTGATTGTGCCACCTCTATCGTTCAAAGGGGTAAGATCGAATATTATGCCAGAGAAGGAAAGCCTACTCCGGCAGGTATGGTAGTATCTGAAAACGGAGAAGCAATGACGGATTCCAATGAGATCCTGAAAGCCCTTGTTGCAGGAACAGCAGCCCTGGCTCCTCTTGGCGGTATCGGCGATGAGATGTGCGGTTTTAAAGGATATGGATATGCGGCAGTGGTGGAAATCCTTTCTGCGGCATTATCAGGCGGTCCCTTCATGAAAGCATTAACAGGATTAAATGCAGATGGCAGCAGATCCATGTATCATCTTGGGCATTTCTTCTTCGTTGTTAATCCGGATTTCTTCATGGGTGAAGATACTTTCCGCAAAACTGCAGGAGATATCTGTCGTGCCCTTCGTGCATCCAAAAAAGCACCGGGCCAGGAAAGAATCTATACTGCAGGGGAAAAGGAATGGCTTGTATGGCTGGAAAGAAAAGATAAAGGTGTTCCGGTGGGCGATGCTGTTCAGAAAGAATTTATGGAAATCAGAGACCGTTATAATCTGCCGTATAAATTTCCGTTTGAAAAGTAAGATCATTATAATACCGTATATAACGGGCAGTATTTGTGTGTAATTTCGGTTACACAGATGCTGCCCGTTTTTTTTCTTGAGAAAAAAGTGAAATGTGTTATGATGGATTTATTAAGAGAAAGGCGGAGTGGAAATGACACCTGAAAAATTACTGGATATTTTATCAAAGGCGGCAGAACTGAAAACTACTACCAGACATTGTTTTACCGGGGATAACCGAAAGGAAAGTGTTGCGGATCACAGTTGGCGGATCGCCCTGATGGCTATGCTTCTGGCGAAAGAGGAGGAATTTCAGGAGCTGGATATGGACAGGGTAATCAGGATGTGTCTGATTCATGATCTGGGAGAAACCTTTACAGGAGATATTCCCACATTCAGGAAAACTTCCTTTGACACTCAAAAAGAAGATTCTCTTTTTGAGAAGTGGGTCAGTGATTTTCCGTCTCCGCAGAGAGAAGAATGGTTTGATCTTCTGAAAGAAATGGAGCAGATGGAGACGCCGGAAGCAAAAACCTATAAAGCTCTTGATAAGCTGGAAGCAGTTATTTCACATAATGAATCGGATATATCCACCTGGCTGCCTCTGGAATATGATCTGCAGTTTACTTATGGAAAGGAAAATGTTCAGTTTTCCCAATATCTGAAGGCGTTTAGAGAAGCTATTGACCGGCAGACAAGGGAAAAAATTGATGCTCATATTCGGAGAGGTAATGATAAATGACAGAGTATTATACAGCGATCGTCTTTCTTTCCTGCCTGGCGCTTTGTGTCATGGGAATTCTGGTATTTGAAAACGGACGTTTCGATAAAAAAACAAAATACAGATTTTATGAAACCTATGCACTGATTATTCTTGCCTCAGTAGCGGAATGGGCGGGAGTTGTTCTGAACGGTGCTCCTGGATGGACCAAAGGAATCCATGCATTGATGAAATGCCTGGATTATATTGCCACGCCCATTGCAGGGGTGCTTTTTGTAAGACAGGTTTCACAGAGAAACAGGCTGCAGAAATATATGTGGATACTGCTGGCTGCCAATGCGGTTTTTGAAGTGTTATCTGTCTTTACCGGATGGTCTTTTTATATAGATGCAGAGAATTATTATCATCATGGGCCGCTGTATTTAATATATGTGGCGGTTTTCATCCTGGCGATTATCTTTGTACTTATGGAATTCCTTTTTTATGGAAGAAAATATAAGAGAAAAAACCGTTTTTCTCTGTGTGCCATTATCTTTCTTGTCTGTCTGGGAATTGCCCTTCAGGAAATCATTGGCGGTGTTTTGAGAACTTCGATTTTTGCACTGAATATGGGATCGATTCTTCTGTTTATTCATTACAGCGAGTTTCAGCAGCAGAAAAGTGATGATGATATTTTTTACCAGAAAACGCTGATTGATACAGATGTGCTGACGGGAATGCTGAGCAGATATGCATACACGGAAACGATGAAAGAGTACAGTCAGAAGCAGATACTTCCGGAAAATCTGGTGGTATTTGTAATAGATATAAACGGGCTGAAGACGGTCAATGACAATATGGGACACGAGGCCGGGGATGAGTTGATCTGCGGTGCGGCAGCATGTATCGCAGAAGCATTAGGTCCTTATGGAAAGTGTTTCCGCACAGGCGGCGATGAATTTGCGGCTATTTTGGAGATGGATACAAAAAAAACAGAAGAGGTGCTGGAGAATCTGAATCGTACTGCTGCAAAATGGAAAGGAAAAATGGTGGATCATCTAAGCCTTTCGTCAGGATATGCCATTGCGCGGGAGTATCCTGAAATGACAGTTGATAAAATTGTCAATTTGGCTGACCGTATGATGTATATTAATAAAGCTGAATACCATGCCTGCAAATAAGATAATTTTGTGATGAAAATATGTTGTTTGTGACGGTTTTGTGACGGTTTATGACAAAATTGTCGCGAAAAAATGTTTTGTTTTTGATATTCTATTGAAAAGGTTATTTGTGTAATGTATAATCATATCAAATATTTCATTCACATATGATAGGTATTTGATGTAATTTTTGTTAACAAAAGTCATCTTTAAACACCAAGGAAGTGATACCTGATGTTTGGAGGTGACTTTTTTAAAATAGATTTGCTGTAATCTATACCAAGTCGGAGGAAAAGAACTATTGGAAAATACATATAATCTGACGGATATACACTGTCATCTTTTGCCAGGGGTGGATGACGGTTCAGCCAGCTGGGAAGAGACACTGCAGGCACTGAAAACTGCCGCAAAACAGCAGATTTCTTCCATCATCATGACACCGCATCATTATCCGGAAAAATATGAGACAAAACCGGAAAAGATAAGAAATCTGATCATCAGGGTGAAGGAACTGGCAGAGGAAAATAATCTGGATTTTTCTTTTTATGCAGGGCAGGAATGTCTGTACCATTATGAGCTGCCTGCGCTGCTGGAACAGGGAGAGGTGCTGACTCTGGCGGACAGCAGATATGTGCTGGTGGAATTTCTGGAGGATGTTTATTACCGGGACATTATCCGGGGAGTAACGGCGCTGAAGGACAGAGGGTTTGTGCCCATACTGGCACATTATGAGCGATATAAATGTCTTATGGAGAAGGAAAGGTTATCAGAGCTGAAAGAGGAAGATGTGCTGCTGCAGATGAATTTTGATACAGTGCAGAGAACCTATGGATTTTTTCGCAGGAATCCTTTTCAGGAGCATTTGAAAAAGGGATTTGTTGACTTTATGGGAAGTGACTGCCATGGCATAAATTTCCGGAAATTTTTTATTCCGCCTTCTCTGGAATGGATGGAAAACAACCTTTCGGATAAGTGGAACAGGAGAATTCTGGAGAATAACCCGCAGAGAATTTTGAAACAGATATACTGATTATGAGGTGACAATAAAAGATGGATACAAAAGAAAACAAAAATTCCAGGATGTTTCAGAAACAGGAAATGGCAGATGATGATACCATTGATTTACTGGAACTGTTTTTTGCTATTCTGAATCACTGGAAGCTGCTGATTCTTATAATGGTTATCTGCGGAGGAGCTGCAGGAGCCTATAATCATTTTTTGATAAAGCCCACTTATCAGGCTGATGCAGAGATTTATATTACCAATACAGATACCATGATCAATATACAGGATGTACAACTCAGCGCGGAGCTGACGGTGGACTATGAGGAAATTATCCGAAGCAGAACGGTGCTTAAAAAGGTGATTTCCGAACTGGAACTGGATATGACATACAGAGAGCTGTCACAGCTGATTACCATTGAGAATCCCTCGGATTCCCATATTCTGAAAATATTCGTTAAAACCGGAGAACCGGAGCTTTCGATGAAAATTGCCAACTGTCTGTTGAAATACGGAATTGACCGGATTTATAAGGTGGTTGGAAATGATGAGCCGGCGATTATTGATGCAGCAGAGGCGGATGCCATTGTTGTGTTAAAGCCAGGTCTGGCAAAGTATGGAATGATGGGAGCACTTGCAGGAGCATTCGTTGTCTGTGCACTTATTGTTCTGGGAGTGCTGCTGGATCAGACGCTGAAAACAGAGGAAGATGTTGTGCAGCATATGGGTGTGACCGTGATTGCTGCCATTCCGGAGTATTCTGATGAGGAAGAAGATGAATTCAGTGTCCGTGAAAGGAAGAAAAAAAAGAAACAGAGGGGATTTGTTTAAGATGGAAAATAAAATAATTGTTCCTAAAATGACAACTCTGGAATTCAGGACCAGAGAGGCAATCAATACCCTTCGCGGAAATATACAGATGGCAGGCTATGACGTGAAGGTGGTGGCAGTTACCAGTGCCAGGGCTCACGAAGGAAAATCTTCTATGGCCTTCCGACTGGCAAAAAGTCTGGCTGCATTAAATAAAAGAACATTATATCTGGACTGTGATATCCGTAATTCAAAAACGAAGAAACGTTATCATATCGTGGAGAAAACTGTGGGACTCAGCGAGTATCTCTGCGGCAGAGAATCGGTTCAGAATATCATTTACCATACAGATGACGGCTGCTTTGATATTATTTTCTCAGGGGCGTTTGCACCGAACCCCAGTGAGCTGGTTTCCGGAAATCTTTTTTCAGAGCTGATCATGAGGCTGAAAGAAATGTATGATTATGTGGTTGTGGATACACCTCCGGTAAATGTGGTAATTGATGCGGCAATTATTGCAAAGCATTGTGACAGTACCATAATTGTTGTGGAGAGCGGAAACACGGATCGCAGGGACGCTCTGCATGCAAAAGAACAGCTGGAGTATTCCGGAGCAAAGATACTGGGCGTCGTTTTGAACAAAATACCCCGGACAGGCGGACGGTATGGCAGATATGGCTATGGACGGCGATATGGCTACGGCAAATACGGCTATGGAAAATACGGTTACGGTTCCTATGGGGATGAAGAGTATGTGAAGGAGATTCAGAGCCACAGGAAACCGGAAGAGAAACAGGAGAATAAAAAAGGATGAAAAAGAAATATATTTACGGAGTGCTGGCAATGCTTGGACTGACTGTGCTGGGAACAGGGAAGAATACGGCGGGAGTTCGGCATGAGATGACAAAAATCATATCTGCCAGTGAGGCACAGGAGCCGGAACTGGGATATCACCGGATTACACGTGACGGAAAAGTATATGAATACAATTCCGGAATTACAACGATCCTGTACGCAGGTGTGGATTCGGAGGAAGAGCTGGTAACAAGCAACCGTTATTCTGTTGCGCCCCGTGCAGACAGTATCAATCTTATCATTCTGGACGATTATCACAAAAGTGTAAAAATACTGGCAGTCAGCCGCGATACCATCGGAGATGTGGGCCGATATACAATGAATGGAAACTATCGCGACAGCTATAACGCACAGCTGGGATATGCCTATTCTTACGGTGACGGAGGAAAGATAAGCTGTGAAAATCTTGTAACTTCTCTGTCGGAGCTTCTGGGCGGTGTGCCGGTACATGAATATGCCATTACCAACAAAACATCTGTTACAAAAGCCAATGAGGTTATCGGAGGTGTGGAGGTCACAGTTCCCAATGATGATCTGAAGGAAAAGTATCCGGAATTGACAGAGGGAGCCGTGGTAAAACTGGATTCTTCCAATGTGCAGGATTTTGTCCGGTATCGTGATATAAATATTCCTTTTTCAAATGAAGGACGTATGGAGCGGCAGGAAGCGTTTGTCAGGGAATTTCTGAAGAAGTTCCGGGAAGAAATTCAGGAGGATCCGGAGACTGTATGGATGCAGATAGGGGAATTGTCTTCCTATATGCAGACAAGTATCACAAAAAGTCAGTATCTGAACCTGGCGGGAAGGCTTGCAGAAGAAACCTTCTCTGAGGACAGTTATTATTATCTGGAAGGTGAAAATGCGCGGGGAAGAAATTACGATGAGTTTCATCTGGATGAGGATAAGCTGCAGGATACCATTCTCGAGCTGTTTTATTTGGAAGAGGGGGCAGAATAAATGGGAAGAAGAGATAAAATAATCCGGGCTGCAGGGCTGGCACTGTTTCTGACTGTTCAGGGTACCGGCATGCAGATTTTTGCATCACCAAGCATTTCAGATCTTCAGGAGCAGCAGAATCTGATCGTTTCACCGGAGAGCACAGATGGGACCAATACGGCAGATATTCTTTCTCAGACAGAGATTTATACAGACCGTGCCAACAGTGATGAATATAAAAAATGCGATGAACAGGGGAATCTGGAGGATACTAATCTGTCGTCAGCCATAGATCTGGCCGCGAAATCTTTTACAGAGATAAATGAAAACGGCAAATCTGTCGTGGAAGAAATTCCCTCGGTTAATGAGATTCTGCAGCAGCTGGATCCGGAGCAGAAAACGGATCTGCAGGAAGAATATGGCTGTGATCCGGAGATGCTGGACCAGCTTACTTATATGATGGACTTTAAATATGTGGTGACCAGAAAAAGGGTTATTGCAGGGGAAGAAGTTCAGACAGAAACAAAGGCTGTGGTACTGGATAACGGTATGATCGAAGCTTCCATTGTCGGAGGCGAGGTGATCCGTTCCGCCCAAAAAGAGGACTATTTGCTGATTCAGGCGGATCCCATTTCTGAAAAGGTTTATGTTCTGGAAATGAAAGAATATGATCCGCAAACAGGTGATTTTGTGGTGGATTTTCCCTGTGTAGGTCCCTATATGATCACACAGATCATGGATAGGTAATTTCACTACCCAGACAGTATTTGATTATTTTCCCTGATGGAAAGAAAAGCAGGAAATTGTAATACTTTTTATGTTGAAAAGCCCAGCCGGATTTTTTATCATATGTATATGGATTCCTCGAACTCTGCAGGGAATTTCTGGAGCTTGCTCTGGGATTTCAGATTGAAAAGGTTACGGTAAGCAAAGAAAAAAGTATGGTATATCATCCCGAATATAAGGGTGTGCGTCTGGATGTGATTGCGGCGGATGAGAAGCGGACCCATTATAATGTGGAGATGCAGGTGCTGAGAAAGAAGAATCTGGGAAAGAGGAGCCGGTATTATCACAGTCAGATTGATATGGAGATTTTATTGGCTGGAATGGAATATGGGAAGCTTCCGGATTCTTATGTGATCTTTGTATGTGATTTTGATCCGTTTTATAAGAAAAAATACAAGTATACATTTGATACTGTCTGTAAAGAGGATCAAACTTAGGATGATTTTGTGCAGAGACTTCAGGATGCGGTCAGAATCGTGAAAGCAAGCCGTGAAATGGAGGAACGCTATATGTTGTTGGAAGAGATGCTCAAAGAGGAGAGAGAGTCTGGAAGGATTGAAGGAAAAGCAGAAGCGGTGATAGATCTTTTGTCATATCTGGGCGAAGTACCGGAGGCATTACGTGAGAAAATCATAAGTGAGAAGGAACCGGAAGTTATGCGATGCTATTTAAGAAACGCTGCTGCAGCAATGAGCATAGAAGAGTTTCAGGAGCTTATCAGGCAGATATGATTTTGAGGTTCATATCAATTCTAGGGGCGGTTTATGCCTGTCTGAGATGTCATTGAATCAGGTAATGACAATTGTCGTATTTTAAAAATCAGAAAATTTATTAAAGTCGGCGGAGGAATTCATAGGATTCCAAAGAAAAAAGATAAAAATACAATAGATATGGGGGTAGTTCAGACCCTTTGTCAGAACACAGCGCAAAAAGTCTCTGAGATTGGCTTGTTATTCACCGGACTCTGAGGTACAATAAAGCTGGAATGGTGCAGGAAGAACTGTGTCAGCCAGAAAAGGAGGATGGACCGAATGCAGAAAAAGAAACTTCCTGTTGGAATAGAAGACTTTAAAGAAATCCGCACAGAAGGCTTCTATTATATAGATAAGACGGGTCTCATCCGTGACTTGTTGAATAATTGGGGAAAGGTCAATCTGTTCACCCGTCCTCGCCGTTTTGGAAAGTCTCTGAACATGAGTATGCTGAAAAACTTTTTCGAGATCGGAGCGGATAAGACACTGTTTGATGGTTTGACGATCTCTAAGGAGACAGCACTGTGTGAGGAGTACTTGGGAAAGTTCCCTGTGATATTTATCTCATTGAAGGATGTGGACGGATTACACTTTGAGGATGCGAGAAAACGGCTGATCAAGAAAGTGGGAACCGAGGCAGAGCGATTCCGGTATTTGTTGGATAGTGATCGCTTGTCTGAGAATGAAAAGAAAAAATACAGTGCATTGACAGCACTGGATAAAGGTCAGTATGTTATGGATGAAGCAATGCTTGCATCCGGTCTGGAAGTATTGTCTTCATTACTTTGTCGGCATTATGAACAAAAAGTCATCCTTCTGATTGACGAATACGATGTGCCATTGGATAAGGCATTTCAACATGGCTATTATGAAGAGATGGTATCACTGATCCGCGGGCTGTTTGGACAGGCACTGAAGACAAATGAATTTTTAAAGTTTGCTGTCCTGACAGGGTGTCTTCGTGTGTCAAAGGAGAGCATTTTTACAGGGCTGAATAACTTTGATGTCAATTCAATCGTTGATGCAGAGCACGATGAGCATTTTGGTTTTACGGAAGCGGAAGTTCGGAAGCTTATGGAAGATTATGACATGGAAGAAAAAGCAGGTATTGTAAAAGAATGGTATGACGGATACCATTTCGGCAATGCAGATATATACTGCCCGTGGGATGTGATCAGATATACAAAAAAATTGCTGGCAGATCCTCACGCAGAGCCGGAAGCTTTTTGGATCAACACCAGTGGGAATGACCTGGTGAAACGTTTTATCGATAAGGCAGATAAAACGACCCAGAATGAAATCGAACGCCTGATTGCAGGGGAGGCGATCGAAAAGAAGGTTCGTCTGGATTTGACTTATAACGAGCTGGATTCCAGTATTGAAAATCTGTGGAGCGTACTTTTTACCACCGGCTATCTGACCCAGACAGGCAAGGCGGTAAACGGTGTCTATAAGCTGGTGATTCCCAACCGGGAGGTGCGGGAAGTTTTTATTTTACAGATACAGGAATGGTTCCGGAAACGTATGGCAGATGATGAAAAGCCATTGCGTGAGTTCTGCCGGGCATTCTTAACAGGAGAGCCCGAGGGGATACAAAAACAGCTTAACATCATCCTGAACCGGATGATCAGTGTTCTGGATGCGAAGGCTCCGGATGACAAAAAAGAGAACTTTTACCACGGTTTGCTGCTGGGATTACTCCGGAGTGAAGTAAACTGGTTGATTTTGTCTAATGCAGAATCCGGGGATGGTTTCAGTGATATTCTGATTGAACCGGAAGACCCGGACGCTGGA
>JAXFBD010000008.1:0-10395 GCA_034118545.1 Blautia sp. | reverse complement strand
GACAGAAATTACAGTTTGTTCTCTTTTAATGCCAGTTTCGTTCTTTTTAAACAGTCAATATGTTCATCTCCTGTATTAAAAATCAGCAGAATATACAAAATCTCAATAATTGCAAGAGCAGGAATTCTCTGAGCAATCAGTTCATTATAAATATCATGGGTAAAAGATGGTGTGAGAAGAACAATATCTGCCATCTTTCCAATCTGTGAAAGCGGATGGGAAACAATTGCTATTATTTTTACATTCCTGGGTTTGACTATTTTAAGGATTTCATTGAGTTGCTTCGTTCTTCCCGAATGTGATATCGCTACCACCGCATCATTTTCTTTTAGTTTTGATGCAGCAATCAACTGTGCATCATAATCCATATGACAGCAAACATCATATCCGGCCTTATACAGTTTCAGATATCCTGCATATGCAATTGAATACGCATCACCGGTACCCAGAAATAAAATCTTTGACGCTCCTTTCAGAATCTGAACCGCCTCATCCACCTGTTCCCGTGTCAGCAATGCCCGGGTATCTTCCAGTGAATTCTCTGCAATCTGAAAAAACTCATCAATAATCGTTCCTGTATCATCATTTGCATCGATATTCTGATAAAAATTTTTATCTGAAGGTGCAGAGCGAAACATTTCCAGCTTCATATCAGCAAACTTTTTAAAGCCCAGTTTTCTTGCCAGTCTGGTCAACGTTGCATTGCTGCATCCAGCCAATGCCGATAATTCTGTGATTGTTATTTTTTCAGTAAGTGTACTATCTGTTAAAATTGTATAAACAGCCTTTTTCTCAACGGTATTTAACTGACTGTAAAAGAGGGCTGCCGGTTAAGCAGCCCCTTTTTATACGCACTAACGTTTTGTTGTGACAGTTTTTACCTTCGACCAGTCAGAATAATACTTCTTCCCGCCAACGGTTTTGTATGTCCTGATGCGAACATAATACTTCTTGTTTCCTGCCACCTTATAGGTTGCGGATACAGTTTTGTTTTTAGTTATGGTTTTCGTAACCTTTGATTTAAACGTCTTACTTGTGGAGTACTGGATCTGATATCCGGTCACTGCCGAATTACGCTTCCATTTCACTGTCATCTTTTTGGATGCAGTGCTCTTCAGACTGGAAATAGCCGTTCCCTTTGGTCCCACTGTTATGGTGACATTCTTTGCAGCTGCATTATAATTGGTATTTGCCGCAGCCGTGATTGTAATCGTTGCCGTTCCCACGCCTTTCGGAGTTACGGTTCCGGCAGAAGAAACAAGGGCAACCGACGTTTTATTTGATTTGTAAGTAAGCTTACCGCCTCCCGCAGTACCTGTTGCTCCCAGGGAGAATCTTCCTGTGGACAATGTAACAGATCTGCTGGATGCAGTGATCTTCTGCACCGCCTTGTTGATCTTATAATTAAGGGTTTTTGTGCCGGAATAATTGGTTCCCTCATAGAATTTTACCGTGACCGTATAGGATCCGGCATTCTGGCATCCGGCTGAATATGTTACCCTGTAGTTGGACGATGCGATTATCTTTCCTGCGGAATCCTCAACCGTAACTGTCGGCTTCTGCACTTTTCCATTATAGACAAAGGAACTTCCGGAAAGTGTAAAGAATTCCGGACGATAGATCACAGAAGATTTTTCCAGTTCTTTTCCACACCATTCACAATGGCTTCCACCGGTCTGGCCATTCTGGGTCAGGGTTGCTGCTCTTACAGTATTGTCAACTTCTTTATGCACATTTTCATTGAAGGATCCTTCAACCGTTTCCTCTTCCTGGCAAACGGAGCAGACCATGACCTTCCTGCCTTTTGCGGAACAGGTACCGGAAATTTCTTCCTTCAATACCATCGTATGCTCTCCCGTTGCAGCAAGCGGGGTAGTCTCAGTCACACCGCAGACAATACACGTCTCCACCTGACTTCCGTCTTTTCCACAGGTGGGTGAATGCAGCTCTGTAACCTTAAAAGTATGTCCTTCTTTTTCACAATACTGTGCCTCGATCTGCGGTTTTGTCAGGAAAGTAGCAATCAGTATTCCATTTTCATCCAGAAGTTCCACCTTTTCATATAGGCTCAGATCCATGGATCCCAGCGCAAATTTTCCATTCTCGTCTTTAGTCAGAGTCAGTGTCTCTGTTTCCGGTTCCCCATCTGCCGATGCATACTTTTTCACAATGATAGTGACTGTTTCCTGTTCCGTATTTAACTGCAGCACAGGCTTGTCTGCCGTTTCCCCGTTTGTTTCGTCCGGTTCCTCTATAATAGTGATCCATGCGTTTCCGCTGTATTCATCACCGATCACTGCACCATGGGTGTCAGACAGCTCTGTCTTTTTCTCAAACCTTGCAATAAGGGTGGTATCTTTTACTGCCGCGAAATAATAAACCGCAGAAGTCTCGACCAGCTGATCTTCACAGTACCATCCGTCAAAAACATAACCTTCCTGTGCCTCTGCTTTGACGCATACCACGCTGCCCATTTCCACGCTTCCCTGATCGCCGCTGACAGTTCCTCCGATACCTCCATCCAGAGAGATATTTACGTATGCTGCCTGGCCGTTTTCATCAAAATGATCTGACGGTTCGATGGTGGTATCGTCCTGGGCAACCAGCTGCATATATGGAGCAGCCTCTGCGAGGGTTCCCCCTGCCACACTCTGCGTATAAACAGTTCCTGCGCTTAAAGGCACATTAAAATAATCGATCTGGCCGATTATCGTGCTTCCTTTTATTTCCTGCACTGAATAATTCATCTCACCGCTTCCGGTTCCGATAAATTCTATGGTGTAAAAATCGTCAGACCCCATCCATACCTGCTTGGTATCACCGCTTACACGGATGGTAACCTCCGGCAGATAGCTTGCCCTGCCGTTTTTCACACAACCTACCATATTTCCGGACATATCATATACAATAAAATCTACCGGACAGGAAATAAACATTTTCTTGATTTCCTTTTCCACTGCACTAACCGGTGTATCAATTTCTTTTTTTGTATAATAAGCATAAAGAGCTTTGGAAAAATTCTCTTTTTTAGCCACCAGTGCTGAATAGGCATTTGCAAGGGTTGTCTTTCGGACGGCCTCATCGGAAAGATCCAGATTATCAATCTCTTTCCAGATTTTTCCTGCATCATCTAAGCATGTTTTCAATTCTGTCTCTTTTACAATGGATTTAATCTTCTCCGCTTCTTTTCCGCATATCTGTATCCGTTCCAGATGGGTCAGAAGTTTTCCAAAGCCTGCCTTCCGAATATCAGATTCAAATCCATCCAGCAGCTCTTTCACATCTGCTGACAGGAAATCAGAGATTCCTGTAATCGTTCCCAGCTCCGCAAAAATGGAATATAAGGACTGATACATCAGATTATCTGTTACTTCACAGAGATTCTTCAGATATTTAAGCATGGTATCATAAGCGTCCTGCTGGGTGGAAATAAGACTTCCCACATATTTCCCATTCAGGATAACCGAACCAAAAAACGCACCGCCAAAGCCGCTGGCATTAAATCTGATAACTCCGCTGGAGCTTTTCATTTTATAATCAGAATGTGCCGTAATATTATTCTTAACGGCGTTGATGATATCATTTGCATAAGCAATCAGCTCTTTATCCTTAGCCACCTTGATCTCATCCAGCTTGAATTGCGGAAGGGATTCAATATAAAAGGCAAGTGCCATGTATATGTCGTCTTTTTGCTGATCTGTCAAAGAACTGTCTGTAAACTGAATGAGCTTTGAATTTCCGGCTTCATCACTTTCCCTCAGAATCTTCGCCCTGCTTTTCGCATTAAACTCATAGTTTTCTTTTTCCGCTTCCGCCTCACTGGAAAGTGCTTTCAGGAAACTGCTCAGCTCATTATAAAATTCGGTCGCATACTGCTGCACTTCCCTGGCTGTAACAGGATTTTGCACCGTCAAAACCACTTTGTCAGACCAGCTTCCGTACCGGAGTACCCCTTTAACCCCCTTGTATGTATGCGCCTTTATATAATAATGCTTGGATCTTTGTGTTGTAGCCACGGTTGCGGTAAAGGATTCTTCATCACCGGTATACTTCACTGATACCTTCTGTGGGTTGTAAAACTCCTCGTTCACAGCAATCCATATCTCTGTTCCGGCAGGGTATTCCCCACCCTGGGAATCAGTGTAGTGTATGGTCGCATTGGCCAATACACCGGAGTTATATCCGCTTACCTTCTCCCAGTTGTCCCGGTCTCCCGGATATGTCACATCCGTCAGCGCAGAACAGCCATTAAAAGCAGTGGTGGAAATACCTGCAATGCTATTTGCAAACTCAATACTGCTTAATGCGGTACAATTTTCAAAAGCATAATTGCCGATCACCAGGCGCTCCGGAGCCTTAAATGTCCAGTGCAGCTCCAGCTCGTGAACCTCCTTGTCTTCCTTCTCCACCTCTGCAGCCGTCAGATTGGCCACATCGGCGAAATTGGTTGTGGCTGTGGTAAACTGAACCGAAGTAAGAGAGGTACAGTTTTGGAACGCATTTGAACCAACAGCTCCCACATTGCCGGGGATTGAAATTTCTGTGAGGGAATTGCATTTGCAGAAAGCATAACTATCAATACTCTCCGCACTATCCGGGATGGTTACACTTGTCACATAGGAATTAGTAGAAAAAGCACATACATTTGCCGGGATTGCTTTTATCTCTTCCTCAAAGGTCACCGTCCGCAGGCTCAGCGCGCCATCCAGCGGCCCTGCATGGTTTCCTCCATACCATGTCCAGGAACAGCCCGTTACATTTTTCGGGATCGTGATACTCGTCACTCCTGTGTTGCATATGATCCGATAACCCATACTGGTCAGACTCTCCGGCAGCTTTATGCTGGTCAGACCGGTACAGTCCTCAAACGCTCCTGTCCCTATACTGCTGATCCTGTCCGGCAGCTCCAACGATGACAGTGATGTACATTCCTTGAAAGCATAGTCCCCTATAGATATCACATTTTCTGTCCACTGTATATCCTTCAGGCTGCTGCATCCTATAAATACATCGTGTTCTATGGTCAGCGTAAACAGCTGTGTCCCGTTATCCGAGGTATTGATCTGCTGGTCATTATAATTCAATGTAACGCTTGTCATGGATGAACACTGGCGAAAGGCTCCCGCACCTATCCTGCTCACTTTTTTGGGGATATTTATGCCGGGAAGGGAATTGCATTTCCAGAACGCATCATTTCCGATGCTCTCTGCACTTTCCGCTATATTTACACTTGTCACATAGGAATCTGTGGAAAAAGCACATACATTTGCCGGGATTGCTTTTATCCCTTCCTCAAAGGTCACCGTACACAGACTCAGGGCTCCGTTCAGCGGGCCTCCTCTGTTTAATCCACTCCATCCATATCCGCAGCTCGTTACGTTTTTCGGGATCGTGATGCTCGTCACTCCTGTATCCCTTATGATACGGGCACCCAAATTTGTCAAGCTCTCCGGAAGACTGATACTGGTCAGGCTCGTGCATTCCGCAAAAGCATCATCTCCTATGCGGGTGATCCTGTCAGGCAGCTCCAACGACGCCAGTGACGTACATTTCAAAAATGCATGATGACCTATAGACACCACATTTTCGGTCCACTGTACGTTCCTCAGGCTGCTGCACTCCTCAAATGCATAGTCTCCTATGCTCAATGCAAACAGCTGCGTTCCGTTATTCTCTGTATTGATCTGGCTGTCATTATAATTCAGTGTAACAGATGTCATACCAGAACATCTGCAAAATGCCTCAGCTCCAATTGCGCTCACATTCTTTGGAATATTGATTTCAGAAAGGGAATTGCATTTATTAAACGCATACTCCCCGATGCTCCCTGCACTTTCCGGGATGGTTACACTTGTTATATAGGAATCAGTTGTAAAAGCACATACATTTGCAGGGATCGCTTTTATCCCGTCCTCAAATGTTACCGTACGCAGACTCAGGGCTCCGTTCAGCGGGCCTCCTCTGTTTAATCCACTCCATCCATATCCGCAGCTCGTTACGTTTTTCGGGATCGTGATGCTCGTCACTCCTGTGTTGCTTATGATACGGGCACCCAGGCTGGTCACACTCTCCGGCAAGGTAATCGAAGTGATACCTTCACAATTTTCAAACGCACTGCTTCCAATACTTGTAATTCCTTCATGCAGAGAAATTCCGTGCAGGCTGCTGCATCCACAAAATGCATTATTTCCAATACTGGTCACCGAAGATGGTAAATTAACGGCTGCCAACGATTTACAGCCTTCAAAAGCATAATTCCCAATACTGGTAAGTGTACTTGGAAGAGCAACTCCAGTCATTTCTTCATTTCCACTAAATGTACCACTTAGAGAAGTTACCGTATAGCCATCAATAGTAGAAGGCACAATTACATAACTGGCACTTCCTGTATATTTCGTAAGTGTTGCATTCTCTCCGCTGATGCTGTATTGAAAGTCTCCCGACTCCGCTTCCGCATCCGGAAAATTCCCCGGATCAATTAGACTTTCTTCTGCCATTTCCGCATCCAGCATCTCTGCCCCATCTGCCGGATCTCCGACAATATCTGCCTCCGGAATCACATCCTCTGTCCCATCTGTCTCCGTATCATCGATCACTTCCACGTTTTCTACGAAAGAATCTTCATCCTCTTCCGGAACTACATCTGCCAGAATGGTGTCACTCTCAGAAGATGTTTCTGGCGAATCTGTCTCTGAGTCGGACGGAACTTCTGTAGGTTCCGCAACAGGCTCAGGCTCCTCTGATACCTCATCCACAGACGGCTGCTGTATGACTGTTTCCGTTTCTTCCATTCCTCCTGTGAAGATTTCACCGTCAGAAAATTCTGCGCCATCAGAAAATTCCTGCGCGGACGCAGGGAACGGCACAGAAGTCATCGCCATCATTGCAGCCATCAAAAGTGCAATTCTTTTTCTGCGCATATTTCTCCTCCTTTATGCATAATTATGCTGACGTTAGTTACTTCTATTATGTATCATCCGGATCCTGATTTCAATTCAATTCCCCTATAAATTCTGCTAAAATATGTGCCAAAAATGCCTTATTTTCATTGACTCCAAAGTCCTGTACTGTTAGAATAAAATCACATATCTGGAATAGTTCTAAGCCGTTCGGCTGCTGATTCCCCGTATGAAAAATTGTATATGGCGGAAAGCAGAAAAACGGAAATCAATTCCAGCCATACGTTTCTTCTTTCCGTCCGGCACTAATCAAAAACAGTTTCTGAAAAGGAAAGGAGCAATGTATATGGCAAGAAGAAAACTGGAAGATTTAAATCTTCTGGATGATTTTTTATTTGGTTCCATGGTCACCCATCCGGAAATAGGCGAAAAATTCATCCGGGAACTTCTAAAGATTATCTTTGGCAGGGATTTTGGCAAACTGACCGTGGTCCCGCAAAAGATTTATTACGGAACAGATACTGACATGCATGGTGCAAGGCTGGATGTGTATCTGGAAGAACATCCATCTGATGAGTCCGGAACTGCAGCCGTTGCCTATGATGTGGAACCTGATAAAAACGATGATTCAGAAGCAATCAGAGCTTTGCCCCGCAGGGTTCGGTTCTACCATGCCAAAATCGATGGAGACAGCCTGAAGTCAGGAATGAACTATCACGAACTGAAAAATGTAATCGTGATTCTCATCACGCCATACGACCCTTTTGGAGAGGAGCGCATGGTATATACCATACGCAGTATGTGTGAAGAACTCCCCTCTCTTCCTTATGATGACGGTGCAAGGACTATTTTCCTGTACACAAAAGGTACCGCAGGAAATCCACCAGAAAAGCTTCGCCAGCTTCTTCACTATATGGAAAACACCACAGAAGAAAATGCCTGTAATGAAAGTCTGAAAAACCTCAACCAAATGGTTAATATGGTAAAGCATGACAAGGAGGTGTCCCTGAACTATATGAAAACTGAAGAATGGAAAGAAATGCTATATAAGCGTTAGTTGAGAAAAAAACCGCTGCATAACCATTAATTCCATGATTATGCAGCGGTACTTACTTTATTTAGATAAAAGTGATGATTCCCAGAGATTTTAAAAGTAAAATCAAAAGTAACACAGGCGTAATGTATTTAACCATCGCCATGTACAGTTTCTTTCTTCCAAAACGTTCCCCGTTCTTCGTTGCCTCATCAATGATTGTACCCGGCTTCAGAATCCATCCGATAAGTATACAGGTTCCAATGGCAACTACCGGCATGAGTACATAATTACTGATGTAATCCATTACATCCAGAACCTGACCCACCGTTCCATTTGGAAGTTTTAATTCGAAATAGCAGATATTATATCCGAAGCATACAGCAAAGCCGCCGGCCAGTGCAATAAGCAGTTCAACGATTAGCGCTTTTGCACGGGACCATTTAAACTTATCCATCAGACTGGATACAACTGCTTCCATAATGGAAATAGAACTTGTCAGTGCAGCAAATAATACCATTGCAAAAAACAGAAGTCCCACAAATCTGCCCATCGTTCCCATCTCTGCAAATACCTTGGGAAGAGATACAAACATCAGGCTTGGTCCGGATGCTGCCATGCCCTCTTTTCCCATAAATACATATACTGCAGGAATGATCATAACGCCTGCCAGAAAAGCGATCAGCGTATCAAAAATTTCGATCTGATTAATTGATTTTCCAAGATTGTCAGAATCTTTTACATAAGATCCATAGGTGATCATAATACCCATGGCAACGCTCAGACTGTAGAACAGCTGCCCCATAGCATCCAGCAGTACAGTGAAAAAGCCTTGCACCGTCATCCCCTCAAAATTGGGAATTATATAAATCTTAAGGCCCTCCAGACCGGTTCTTGTTGTACCGGCACCATCCTCAAAATCAATTGTAACCGAAAAAACGGCAATGCCAATTACGAGCAGGACCAGAATCGGCATCAGAATCTTTGAAAAAGATTCTATTCCTTTATTTACACCCATATAGATAACAAGTGCCGTTGCCGCCATAAAAACAACCATCATAATCACCGGCTCTGTCCGGGCAGTAATAAACCCTGTAAAGAAGCCATCTGCCGCAGCCGCTTCAGCACCTGACCCTGTCAGGAATGTAATAAAATACTTCAGCACCCATCCACCGATTGCACAATAATACGGCAGGATAAGCATAGGAATAATACATGCCAGAACACCTAAAAAGCTCCATTTCTTACTTAACTGTCCATAGGCTGTCAGCGGACTCTGCTTCGTCTTTCTGCCAATTGCCACCTCCGTTGTCAAAAGCGTGAAACCAAATGTCAGTGCCAGTGCAATATACACTACAAGGAAAATTCCGCCCCCGTCCTTTGCGGCAAGATAGGGGAACCTCCATATATTCCCCAGTCCCACAGCACTGCCCGCAGCCGCCAGCACAAATCCCAGCGAACCGGAAAATGAATTTCTCTTTTCGTTTTGCATAATAACCCTTCTCCTAAAATATAATTTTACTTTATTATATCAGGGAAATCCATTTCTGCATAGACATATACGCCTTTCTCTGCTTTATAATTTTAACTGTTGACTGTTCACATCAACAGCCTTCTGTCTCCTGTTCACTTAACCGGACATCTTTTAATTCGATCCAGCCGGCTCCGCTTTTTAATCTTCCCCACAAAACATTTTCTCTGTCTCTTTTTACCTCATCCACAGTCAGCGGAATATATTCATTCTCAATACTTCCCATGGAAACATATTCTTTGCCCGGACCGGTATAGGCTCTCTTATATTCACACACTAATTTTATCCTGCATGGCATGCCGTGCTGTTCCATCTCTGCCCAGACTTCCTCATCAATTATCTGCTCCATTATACATCCTCCTTTTGCTTAAAGAGGCTGCTGCAGAATTCCTGCCGGGAAATTCTGCAACAGCCCCTTTCAAATATTCCTGTCTTCGTTTTAATACATCTCCGGCTGCGGCTGTGCTGCAGGAGCTGCTTCTTTGATATCTGCCACAGCAGCTTCCGTTGTAAGAAGAGTTGCTGCCACACTGACTGCATTGGACAGTGCATGTTTTGTAACCTTAACCGGATCAATAATGCCCTCTTTAAGCATATCTGCATAAACTTCATGGATTGCATCAAAACCGATTCCCGGTTCGCTTTCTTTTACTTTATTAACAATAACTGCGCCCTCCAGGCCGGCATTGTCGGCAATTGCATAAAGAGGTGCCTCCAGTGCTTTGGCAACAATCTCCGCACCTGTTTTTTCATCTCCTGTCAAAGAAGCTGCCAGCTCATTTACTTTCTTCTGTGCATGAATATATGCAGAACCGCCGCCGCTGATAATTCCTTCTGCTACAGCAGCCTTCGTTGCATTCATAGCATCTTCCATACGGTATTTGGCTTCCTTCATTTCAGTTTCCGTAGCCGCACCAACACGGATAACTGCC
>JAXFBD010000007.1:0-10532 GCA_034118545.1 Blautia sp. | reverse complement strand
TCTGCGGTTTCATATAATGTCTGACGGTCAACTGCTTTCGCAGCCTCCACGTATTTCTTTCCTCGTTTCATTTCTATAACCTCCTGTGGTATTTGCGGGGAAAAGCCCTCCCACTTAATTTAAATTAGTCAACTACTTCGATTCCCATACTTCTTGCAGTACCAGCAATCATGCTCATAGCTGCTTCAAGGGATGCTGCGTTTAAGTCTTTCATTTTAAGCTCTGCGATTTCCTGTACCTGAGCCTTTGTTACTTTTGCAACTTTTGTTTTGTTCGGCACGCCGGAACCGGATTTAATGTTTGCAGCTTTTTTAAGAAGAACTGCAGCCGGCGGAGTTTTGGTTATGAAGCTGAAACTTCTGTCTGCGTAAACAGTGATGACAACCGGAATAATCATGCCATCCTGATCTGCTGTTCTTGCGTTAAATTCTTTTGTGAACTGAACGATGTTTACACCATGCTGTCCAAGAGCAGGACCAACTGGTGGTGCTGGAGTTGCTTTACCAGCGGGGATCTGTAATTTAATATATCCTGTTACTTTCTTTGCCATTTTCGGCACCTCCTATGTGGTATTGGCGGGGGTATGTCCCTCCCACGATATTGTGTTAGCCTTGTAATATCTGTTACATTTTTTTGATTTCTGCGAAACTTATTTCTACCGGCGTTTCGCGGCCGAAAAGCTCAACGCTGATTGTTACAACCTTCTTCTGCAGATTGATAGCTGAAACAACGCCTGTTGTATCTTTCCAGGCTCCGCCTGTCACAACAACCATGTCGCCTTCCGCAAAATCCACCTGAACGTTTTCTTCCTGAATACCAAGCGGAAGCATCTCCTCTTCCGTAAGGGGAACCGGCTTGGATCCCGGTCCTACAAATCCGGTCACGCCTCTGGTGTTGCGGACAACATACCATGTATCGTCATTCATAACCATGTTAAGCAGCACATAGCCAGGAAACATCTTCTTCTGAACCTGCTTGGCCACGCCGTTTTTCATTTCCACCACATCCTGCAGCGGAACGCGTACTTCCAAAATCTGGTCTTCCAGATGTCTGTTCTCGATTGTCTTCTCAATGTTGGCTTTTACCTTGTTTTCATACCCGGAATAGGTATGTACAACATACCATTTCGCTTCTGACATACAATCACCTTTATCCTTTTATTTGACTAAAAGATTAATTCCTTCCAGAATAACCGAGTCCATAACACTGATCATCACACCCAGAATAATGGTGACAATCACAACAACGATTGTCTGCTTAATCAGTGTGCTGCGGTCAGTCCAGATAATTTTTTTAAATTCTGATTGAAGTCCCTGAAACCAACTTTTCTTCTGGCCTTTGCCAGCAGACTTTCCTTTTTCTTGCATAGCCTAACCTCACAAACTCTGTGACTATTTTGTTTCCTTGTGCATTGTGTGTCTCTGGCAGAACTTACAATATTTCTTAGTTTCCATTCTCTCCGGATGGTTCTTTTTTTCTTTAGTCATATTGTAGTTACGCTGTTTGCACTCAGTGCATGCTAATGTAATTCTAACGCGCACAACTTCCACCTCCAGTGTTTTCATTTGCATGGTCCTTTTTCACGTAAAAAGCATGTATCCGTCATGTTTTTTTTGCATAAAAAAAAGACCTAACTTCCATGTCGCCCGTAAAGTGTACCACATATATGCCTTCTCCGTCAAGCTTTTTTAAGAAATATGCCAAAAAATCAAACATCTCTTCAAAAAGGTTTGCCAGTTGCATTTCTATGTATTATAATAAACCGCAGGTAAAACAATTAAATAGGAGAGAACACCATGTTTAATAAATTCAGAGAACACATTCAGAAATACTGGAAGTATTCCTTTTTTTCTGCGAAAACTCAGTTAAAAGCTGAAGTTGCCAACTCATATCTGAACTGGTTATGGTGGATCATCGATCCATTATCCTTCATGCTTATCTACACCTTTATCTTCGGATATGTATTCCATTCGGCAGAACCCTATTTCCCGCTGTTTATCTTCATCGGTCTTACAATGTGGGAATTTTTCAATAAAAACCTTACCCAGAGCGTCAAGCTGGTAAAAAATAAGAAATCCGTTATCTCAAAGGTTTATATTCCGAAATATATTCTGCTTCTTATTAAAATATATGTAAATGCATTTAAATTCGGAATATCCCTGATCATTACCGTGATTATGCTCTTTGCGTTTAAGGTGCCGGTTACTTACAGAGTGATTTACGCTGTTCCGATTTTCCTGATTCTGGGCCTGATTTCCTTCGGTATCGGATGCTTTCTTCTGCATTTCGGTGTATTTGTAGAAGACTTATCTAACGTAGTCAAAATCGTGCTGCGTATTCTGTTTTACCTTACCGGTATTTTCTGGAATATCCAGGAGCGCCTTCCGGCTCCCTACGGAAGCCTGGTATGCAAGCTGAATCCTGTGGCATTTCTGCTCACATCCATGAGAGAATGTACCCTGTATTCCACCACCCCGGATCTCGGGCTGATGGCCATCTGGTTTCTGGTCGGTATTATCATCAGTGCACTGGGCATCCGCCTGATCTACAAATACGAGAACAGCTACGTTAAGCTTATTTAATATACAGGAGGCAATATGGAAGAACATTACGCCATCGAGGTCAAAGATCTCACTATCAGTTACAGAAACCTGAAAAAAACATCTATTAAGAAAAATCTTCTCAGCTTCAAACGGCAGAAGGCAGAAAACTTTGTTGCTGTAGACAATATTTCCTTTTATGTTCGCGAGGGCGAAATCCTCGGCATCATCGGCAAAAACGGCTGTGGCAAATCCACTACCCTTAATGCCATTGCAGGTATTTTTTCCCCGGACAGCGGTACCATTGACCTGAAAGGACATTCCGTTTCCCTGCTTTCCATCGGTGTCGGTTTCCAGAAAGAAATGACCGGCAGAGAAAACATCCTTCTCTGTGGTATGCTTCTGGGATTTACGAAGGAACAGGTCAAGGAAAAAGAAGCAGAAATCATTGAATTTGCCGAACTGGGCGATTTCATCGACATGCCTGTCCGTACTTATTCCAGCGGTATGTACTCCAAGCTGGCATTTTCCATCACCGCAATTCTGGAAACAGACATTATGCTTATCGACGAGGTACTCAGTGTAGGTGACCAGAAATTCAAGAAGAAAAGCTATCAAAAAATGAAAAGCCTGATTTCCAATAAAGACCGTACTGTAATCATTGTATCCCACAGTATCTCCACACTGGAAAGTCTCTGTGACACAGTTATGTGGATGCACGACGGCAAAATCGTTAAAATCGGCAAACCTCAGGATATACTTCCTGAATATGTGGAATTTATGGAAAAATAATTATTCCCAAAACTATATAAAACCAAAACAGATTCCGCCATACAGACACGTATAACATGTCCATATGGCGGAGTTTTTATTGAGATTATTCATTTTTCTTATCACTGCTGCTCGCTTACACTGCACACAGCAGATACAGCAGTGATTCTGCAATACTGAAAAAATACATTCCACAGATAACACTTTTTTGTATCACCGTATTTATTCCCTTTTCTTGATTTCTGCTGTTCGTTTTCTCCAATCCCAGTCCCATTCCCAGAAACACCAGTGTACACACAATATATCTGAAATTCATTGTGAACACATAAGGATACTGGAAACTAAAGCTGATAAAGCTTCCCATCAGGACAGCAAAGCCAAGTGAGACCAGCCACCTGTATTCTCCTTTGATTTTTCTCACAAAACACATTTTCGCAGAAGCAATAATCATATATACGTAAATAAAAGAATTTATCCACTTGGCTATGACTGCCAGGACATTTGCGGCGAATTTATGTATATTTAAAATTCCTTCATCATATACCATTGTAATTGCTGTCTGTCCCCAGATATTGCCGAATTTTTTCGGTAAATCCCAGTCTATTTTCACACTGAATATCTGATTCAGGCTTGGGAGACCCATTCTCTGCATAAGTGGAAGATCCCCGATATACCGGATTGCATCATCGGATCTCAATACATAATTAAAGGGAACACCAAACAATACCTTATTCCTTACAACCCAGGACATTCCAAGAGGGATGCATACAGCTCCAAAAGCACAAAACTGCAATATCAGCTTTTTTACATTCTTCTGCTTTCTTTTATTAATTAATACTGTCAGAAAAACAACTGCTATTGCCGGAGAAATTAAAACGGCTGATGTTTTGCTCAGCATGCCAAGAGCAATACAAACCGCAATTTTAAAAATATTTCTAAAACTAATATCCTGTATCCAGCAGACAGTATAATAAATTGCCATAATACAGAACATGGTCATCAGGCAGTCATTATTCAGCGCACTTCCCAGATTATAAAACACAGGATGCATTGTCAGGTAAGCCATCAGTGCAACAAGCCATTTTTCCGAAATTTCCAGTTTTTTTAATATTCTGAAAATATAAATCGCTGCAATTGATGCAAATATCATATTCACATATTGCAGAATTTCAAAAGCAGCCTCCGCGGAGCATCCTGCTCTCCCGGCCAGTTCCAGAATAATGGCACCTGTGATGTGAAATAAAGGCGGATGATAATATTGACTTATAGTGACTGTTTCCGGCAGTTTTTTAGTCTGGTTAAGAAACTGGATATATCCCATATGGCCATAGGGGGTACCGTTACCATCAGATATTACCCCCAGATCGTGAGGGGAAACATTATAAGGTACCTGCCAGGCATAAATCAGCCTTAATATTGTACCTACGCAAAGAATGAGCATACAAAAAAAATATGGATTTTTTTCAATTAATTTATTTTTTTTCCTCATGATATTCCTCTTCCGTATTCACACTCCAGACATTGCTTTTATCCTTACGCCCGGTAACAATATTTTTTACAGCTTCGAAAGATGTACACATAGAATGATCAATATTATTATAACGATGCTGTCCGTTTCGCCCCACGCAATACAGATTTTCAACAGATGAAAGGTATTCTCTTAGCTTATCCATTTCACTATATGTATCAAAATACGCCGGATATGCCTTTTTCACCTTTTCCATATGTGTATCCAAAACCTCCTTCGGGTCGTCTATCAGCCCTATGGTGATCATTTCATGAATGCCGATACGGGAAAACTCTTCCTCGGACATGTTCCAGAATTCATCCCCCTCATTGACAAAGTACTCCAGTCCGATCCAGACAGTGTGTTCTATATCCCTTACCATATATGGTGACCAGTTGTTATATACCTGAAAACGTCCCAGCTTCACTCTCCTGTCCTGAACATATACCCAGCAATCAGGCACAATATTTCCGATTGTTTTAAGCTTTGTTGTATTTTTTAGATTTATTTTACGTACCAGAACTCCCAGAGTCATGTAATCACGATAGGGAAGCCCTGCAGCTATTGCAGCTATATCCTCCGGTACATTATTCATTCCTTCAACCAGGTCTTTTATCGGCATGGAAGAAATGAAATAATCTCCTCCCATTATCATTTCTTTTTCCTGATGCTTATACTTTAATTCAGTAATAGCATTATCCTGATTTTTCTGAAAACCGACAACCTTTGCATTTTTGATGATAGTGCCGCCCATTTTTTCAATTTCCCGGGCAGTCACCTCCCATAATTGTCCGGGACCCAGTTTAGGATATTTAAATTGTTCTATAAGCGAAGTTTCAACCTTGTGATCTTTCAGTTTAAAACATCTGGCAAAAACATCCTTTAACACTGCAGTCACAGACAAACCTTTTACTCTCTGATTTCCCCATGAGGCATCGATCTCTCTGGGATGTCTTCCCCAGAGATTCTCCGTATAGTATTCAAAAAACATGGAATATAAAGTATAGCCAAACCGGTTAATATAAAAATTCTCCAGATTTGTTTCCGGTTTTTTTATAATTAGGGCCTTCAGATAACTCATTCCCACTTTTACTGTGGTACTTAATCCCATATTTTTGAATGTTTCCGGCTTCAAAGATATAGGATAATCATAAAATTTATCATCAAAAAAAATACGTGAAACCCTATGCCGGGTAAGCATGACTCTGTCACATTTTTCCGGATCCGGACCCCCCTTAGAAACAGCAGACTCTCTGTGCAGCTTTCGCTCATCCCAGGATGCCGCCCCCTGCATTGGGAGCATCGTTTCCCACCAGTCATTCACCTCGGGAATTTTTGAAAAAAACCTGTGTCCGCCCATATCCATCCTGTTTCCTTTATAGTTAACCGTCTTGGATATACCACCAAAATCATCACTTTCTTCAAAAACAACCACTTCATATTCACTACTTTTTTTCAGCAACTCGTACGCAGCAGTCAATCCTGCCGGTCCAGCTCCAATTATTAATACTTTTTTCATATTTTCCTTTCACTATCTATTTAAAAGCAGGCTATTAAAGCCTGCTTTTTAACGATATTTCCATACTCCGTTTAATGCATACGATACAAAAAATAATAAACTTTTCATTCTTCCATAACCGGAATAGCGGTAAACTTTATAAGTCATTTTTGCCGACTTCAGCTTGTTCCGGGATTTTCCGCCCTCACTGAGACGGTATTTCAGATAAGGCTCATTGATACCGACTGCATTTCCATACTTCTTCAGTACCTTCAGCCATGTAATATAATCCTCATGACTGTCATCATATTCCATTGGAAATTCCAGTGCCGTCTCCCTTTTCAGCAGAACAGAAGAACAGTTAATACTGTTATGCCTCAGTAAATCTTTGTAAGTCACACGCTGCTTTACCGGTATGTACCTGCCTGTGGAACTGCCATCCGAATTCATAAGTTCCCGCCCTGTGGAACACAACACACAGCCTGTTTCCTCCATAATTCTGATCTGTTCAGCAAGCTTTCCCGCAGCCCACCAGTCATCGGCATCGAGAAAAGCCACATATTTTCCTGCTGCCTCTTTCGCTCCCCGGTTTCTAGCCCCTGCAGCTCCCATATTTTTTTCATTAAAAAGATATCGAAAATCAGAGCGTTTCATGTAAGGCCTTAGAACTGCTTTTGTTTCATCTGTCGATCCGTCATCTATCACGATCAGTTCCAGGGGAACATCCTGGTTGTACACAGAGTCCACAGCCTGTTTTATGTATTTCGCCCCATTATAGACGGGCATGATCACTGATACCAGCGGTTTCTTCATCAGCATCTTTCTCCTATTTTTCCACTGAATCCTTCAGTGCATTTTTCTGCTTGTCATCCACTCCTTCGGAAACCTCTTTCTGGAAGAAAATCTTGACCGTCATAAACAGAAGCTTTATATCCAGAAGAAATGAATAATTTTCAATATAATAAAGATCCAGCTTCAGTTTATCATACGGTGTGGTATTGTACTTCCCGTAAACCTGTGCATAACCTGTCAGGCCGGCCTTTACCTTCAGACGATAGTAAAATTCCGGAAGCTCTTTTTCATATTCCCGCATAATTTCCTGGCGCTCCGGACGGGGACCTACCAGAGACATATCCCCAATAAACACATTAAAAAGCTGAGGCAGCTCATCCAGATGAAGATTTCTCAGTACTTTTCCCACCGGCGTAATTCTGGAATCATGCTTGGATGCCAGGCGGGCACCGTTTTTCTCAGAATCCACACACATACTGCGGAATTTTATAATTTTAAACGGCTTTCCCTTGAGGGTCATACGGCTCTGCATATAAAATACCGGCCCTCTGTCATAAGCTTTTACAAGAATGGCAATAATGAGCATCAACGGTGAAGCAATCACAATCCCTATACCGGATACGACAATATCCAGTGCACGTTTCATAACACGCTGCTCCATGGACAGGCCCATATTTCTGCTGACAAGAAGCGGTGTATCAAAAAGATGGATTCTGTCTGTTCCTGTGAGAATAATATCTGAGATCTTCGGACTTAAATAACAGCGAATGGAATGTGCAAAACAGTATTTCAGATATTTGTTCCGCACCTCTGACGGAAGATCCCATATGATAACACCTTCATAATCCTTCATCATACGGTGGATTTTCTGTTCGCCTTCATCTACATGAACCTTTCCGCTTATATTATACTTGTCCCTGCGGAAATTCATTTTCTGAATCAGATCGCCGGGATCCCGGTCACCATAGATAACCAGCAGCCTTCTTGCCCCATAAATATGAGAATAAATAAATGTGGAGCCCCAGATCCAGACAACGATCATTATGATCTGCACACCTGTCATTTCCAGCAAAGGTACAGGAGAAAGGAACCATCTGTTAATCAACGTAATCTGAAGGTATGCTAATATATTGGTACATACTGTAGCCAGAAACAGGGAATAAAAAACATCAATTTTTTTCAGATATCCCACATTAAGACCACCGTACATTTTGGAGAACATCATGTTCAAAATGCCGTAAATAGCAATAAATACCCAGTTACCTTTTCTCCAGAAAGGCTCAAAAATCAATCCTCTGTAATAATCATACCAGACATATGCAAAAGCCGCCGTCTGTGCGATAACGATCAGACTGGCCAGACAAAATACTATAAAACGCTTATAATCGTCTCTCTTACTTACTCTACCCACATTGCACCTCTTTACTATCGTATGTTTCCGGCTTTACGCCCTTCGGCTGAAAAGCTGCTTCACTTTTCGCGGCAGATATAATAATATCTTTCCGACTTTATACGTTCTGGATTCCAGAATCTTTTCCATCTGTTCCGTAAGCTTCCTATTTTTCTTTTCCAGTGTTTTTATTTTATCACAATCCTGTTTATGACGTTTATCTGCCTTATCTCTTTTTGCAGATAATTGCTGAACTTTCTCATCCAGCCGGAAATTTCGTACAGACAAACTTTTATTTTCTTCCTCCAGCTGAATTTCCCGGGCAGACAGCCTCTTATTTTCTGACTTCAGATGATGTTTTTCTTCGTCCAGACTGCATATCTCATGACGAAGTTTATTGTTTTCCTCCAGGATGCGTTTTTTACCTTTTTGCTGAAAGACCGCCAGATAATACAATAAAACTTCTTCAGAAGTTCTTTCTCTTTTCTGTGGAAGTTCTCCGCTGTCAATTTCAGAAAGAAACTGTTTCCATTCTCTTTCAATATCTGCAGATGCATATTCCTGCGCTTTCTCTTTTGCCTTCTGCCCCTGTATTCTGCAGATTTCCGGATTCTGCAAAAGTCGGGCCGCCTCCTGTGCCATCTGCTCGGCGCATCCCTGACCTACTGTTATAATTTCCCCGCTATTTTCACGCATAAATGTCAGCCAGGGCATATCATAGCTTATCACAGGCAGTCCATGTGCCATTGCCTCCATAAACACCAGTGGCATTCCTTCAAATTCTGAGGTGGAAATAAATACAGATGCTTTTTTATAATACTCATCTACATTTTCCTTAAATCCCACAAGCTCAACATTCTCGCCTAATCCCATCTGTGAAATCATCTGTTCCAGTCGATTCTGTATCTCTCCGGAACCGCTTCCTACCATATACAGCTTTGCATCCGGTATCTGCTCCGCCAGATATTTCATCATTCTCACAGCCTCCTCAGGCTGCTTTTCTGAAGCCAGACGTCCGCACCAGATCAAATTATGATTCCCGCAGTCTGCAGTTTTCTCTTCATCTATCGAAACAGAAAACGGATTCATAATAAACCTTGAGTGATCGGTAAATGACTTTGCATACATATCATCACATTCCGACAGAGTTACCACGCCATCACTCAGGCGGAATCTCCAGATCAATTCCAAAGCCATATCGTTAACAAAGCCAAAGGGAACTGCCATAAAATTGTGACAGTGAATAATATACGCCGGATGCAGAGGATGACCTTTAATTGCAAGCATATCCCAGAGAGCTCCCGGAAAGGTCCATGCACTGCTTATCACCGCATCAACCTCATATTCCGTAATAATTTCCTGCCATCTGCGAAATCGCGGTCTGTAATCTCCACGTTCCTTTGTATCATATTTCGGCACATACAAATGCTCTACCTGCTGCACCAGCGGATAATCCGGTTCATAATCCTCCCCGGCTTTCTCGTCCGTTATAACAAGTACACGATAACTGGGGGCTCCTGTCTGTTCATCCTTCATCTGGGCCCAGATATTACATAACTGAACCACCACACGCTGTGCACCCCCATTATGAATGGAATGGTAATATGCCGCAATGGTTTTTCTTTTGGATGGATCTCTTTGTCGGTACTTCAGCTGTTCAATATGACAGAGTTTTTCTGCAAGAAAACTTCTCTCGTAACAATATTTCTGCTGCAATGCACAGACAGTATCTTCCCAGTTCTCCATATGAAACAGTTCCTCCGGCATTTCAGAAGGATTTACGATATCTGTATTCTGGTTCCCCCTGTTCGGCATAAGCATCCCCTTTCGCTGACTGTTATAATTATTTATGTTTCAAAATTTTCCGGAGTTTTCGAGCCGGTTTCAGGAGCATCTTTCCCAGTCTGTATTCCATAGATTTGTTAATACTCTTTAATTCTTTTACCTCTTCTTCTTTTTCCCGTAATTTTTTCTTCAGAGCACTGCGCTCTTTCTCCAGTTTTGCTCTTCCCTTCTGCTGGAAAACTGTCAAAT
>JAXFBD010000006.1:0-7156 GCA_034118545.1 Blautia sp. | reverse complement strand
TTCGAACCCTGGGCCTCCAGAGCCACAATCTGGCGCGCTAACCAACTGCGCTATACCCACCACAGCGTGCCTGAAGGGATTCGAACCCCCGACCCACGGCTTAGAAGGCCGTTGCTCTATCCAGCTGAGCTACAGACACATGTTCCCTGAAAACAGAGAAGCGGGTGATGGGAATCGAACCCACGTATCTAGCTTGGAAGGCTAGTGTTCTACCATTGAACTACACCCGCATACGCTGAAACGGTAAATGTTTACAGCAGTCGGGGTGACAGGATTCGAACCTGCGGCCTCCTGGTCCCAAACCAGGCGCTCTAGCCAAGCTGAGCCACACCCCGCTGAAATCATTTGTAGGAAGTTATTCAATTTTCTCTTTGTCGCTTGACGCAAGACATATTATATTATAGCGTTTTTGAAAAGTCAACACTTTTTTTCATTTTTTTTACAAATATTTTATTTTAATTCTGGGTTCCTCAACCCCCTCCTGTTCCCATACCATATAACTGGGCTGACGCCCTCTCTGCCTCGGATAGGAAAGGCTGCCGGGATTAAGAAGCAGTACCTCTCCATGCCTTTCCATCACAGGCCGGTGAATATGGCCAAATATGGCCACATCACATCCCCTGTATGCCGCCTCTTCAACAAGCCTGCCGGGATCCAGCGATACTCCCAGATAATGTCCGTGAGTCACAAAAATTCTTTTTCCGCCAAGGCATATTTCTTCCTCACGGGGAAGATCCGAAAAGAAATCATTATTTCCGGACACAATATAACAGGGACATTCCGCCAGAGCTTCTATATAATACTCCTGTCCTTCCACGTCCCCGCAGTGAATCAGATAATCAAAGGGCGTCTCTCTCATTACAGCTTCTTCCAGATTACCATTACGGCCGTGAGTATCGCTTACGATCAGAATTTTCATCTTAATTCATCCTTTATTGCCCGGAGGGCCTTTCCTCTATGGCTGATCTTATTTTTTTCTTCCATAGATATCTGTGCCGATGTGCATCCATACTGCGGCAGGAAAAAGATCGGGTCATATCCAAATCCGTTCTCACCCTGCTCCTCATATCCGATTATCCCTTCCATGGTACCGCGGACAGTTTTTACTGTTCCATCGGGAAAAGCCGCTGCAATGACACATACAAACCGTGCAGTCCGCTTTTCATCGGGTACTCCTTCCAGTCTGTCAATAATGCTTTTATTTTTTATATGATACGAAGTATCCTCACCCATGTAGCGTGCGGAATACACACCGGGTTCCTTATTAAGATAATCCACTTCCAGTCCGGAATCATCGGCCAGTGCGATTTCACCGGTCAGCCTGCAGACAGCTTTTGCCTTGATCACCGCATTCTCTTCAAAAGTTGTCCCGTCCTCCACAATATCTGCCTGCACGCCGGCTTCCTTCATAGAAAGCACCTCTGCATCCAGATCCTTCAGGATTTCCCGGACCTCTTTCATTTTTCCCTGATTTCCCGTTGCAAAAATAATTTTTTTCATTTTAATGCAAAGCTTCCTTTCCTTCTGTTTGGGACTGCACCTTTTTCTTGGGAGGGCGCGGCCCCAGAAACTGATAGTAATATGTTTTAAGCATTCCATTATATATTTTGCGGTTTTTATCCGCTTTTCTGCCAATCGCACACTCTGCTTTTTCATATGAGGTTATCAGATACATTGACCACTTGTCAAGTCTCTCATAGCTTTCGCCTATCTCGCGATAAAGCCCCTGCAATGCCTCTTTTTCTTCCAGTCGTTCTCCGTATGGAGGATTGGTAATGATAAATCCATATGGTTTCGGATGACGCAGTTCACTTACCGGACGCTGCTGAAAATGAATCATATGCTCCACTCCTGCCATTTTTGCATTGGAACGAGCGGCCTTCAGCGCCTCCGGATCAATGTCATATCCCTGAATATCTGTTTTAATATCCGGATTCATCCGGTCTCTGGCTTCCTCCAGGGCATTGTACCAGCATCTTCTCGGAACGATATGCTTCCAGTTCTCCGCAAGAAAAGAACGTTTCATTCCCGGCGCAATATCTGCTGCCATCATAGCAGCTTCAATGGGAAAGGTCCCGCTTCCGCAAAAAGGATCCACAAGAATTCTTTCTTTATTCCATGGGGTAAGCATGATCAGCGCAGAGGCCAGTGTCTCCGTAATAGGAGCCTTCACTGTCATCTGGCGATATCCTCTTTTGTGCAGAGATACACCTGAAGTATCAATCCCGATGGTAGCCACATCCTTCATAAAAGCCACTCTGATGGGAAAGCTGTCCCCATCCTCGGGAAACCAGGAGATACCGTATACGCCTTTTAAACGCTCTACAATGGCTTTTTTCATAATTGACTGAATATCTGACGGACTAAACAGCTTACTCTTTACAGAATTTGCCTTTGCCACCCAGAATTTACCGTCCCGGGGAATAAAACGCTCCCACGGAAGCTCCTTTGTTTTATCAAAAAGCTCTTCAAAGGTAGTCGCTTTCACATCTGCCACTTTCAGGAGAATTCTTTCCGTTGTCCGCAGAAAAACATTGGCATCTGCAATTCCCTGCGCATCTGCCAGAAATGTCACTTTTCCGTCTTCCACCTTCTGTATTTCATATCCCAGATCCTGTATCTCCCTTTTCAGAACAGCCTCAAGGCCAAAATGACAGGGGGCTATCAGTTCCCATTTTTCCATGTCTGTTTTTCCTTTCTTTCAGATCAAAGCTGAATTTCTTTTACTGTGTTTCCGTCAAAATCAAGAATCGCAAACCGGTTATTCTCCAATATAGCATATGTCGGCGGATTTCCCTCTTTGGGAATGGAAACGGAGCCGGGATTAAGCAGTGTGTAACCATCCATTTTCTCCGCTTTGAGAACGTGAGTATGTCCGTGAATGAGAATATCCCCATTCTGAATGGGAGGAAGATGATCTTTATTGTAAATATGACCGTGGGTCGCATAAAAGGTTTTACCGTCAATGGCAAGAATACAGTAATCTGCCAGAACAGGAAAATCCAGCACCATCTGGTCAACCTCTGCCTCACAATTACCTCGAACAGCATATATCTGATTCTTTCTCTCATTCAGCATGGCAATTACTTCTTTAGGTGCATATTCCTTTGGAAGATCATTTCTTGGTCCATGATAGAGCAGGTCGCCCAGAATAACCAGCCGTCCTGCCCCTTCTTTATCAAAAGCTTCCAGCATCTTTCTGCAATAATATGCAGAACCATGAATATCCGATGCAAACATGTATTTCATAGATTTTCGTCTCCTTGTTATCAATCCATTTTGTTTTTTCTTTTACATTATCATGCTTATCCGGAAATTACAAGATTTCTTCCCCTATATGCTTCAAATCCCCCTATGACTGAACGTGTATGCCATCCCTGAGCAGCCAGAATTCTTGCCGCCTTCAGACTGGCCCCGCCTCTGTCGCAGTAAAGGATCAGAATTTTGCTTCCCGCCTTTTCTTTCAGAGAAAATTTTCCTTCCTCGATTTCTGCATAGGGTACATTCACAGCACCTTTTACATGTCCGGCACGAAAAGCCTCTCTGCTTCGGAGATCTATGATAAAGGAATCACGGCGTCCCACATAATAATCCAGCATTTTTGCCGAAATTGTTTCTACCGGAAACATGGCAACTCTCCTTTTTTATACTATTATATGTAAAAACCGGGCCGCCGCAAATTTAATTTCGCAGCAACCCGGTTTACTGTCTTATTCTTTCTTAATCATCAGGCTTATTAATATCTGTCTTCAGAAGACTCATAAGTGCTGGTGGTTTTATTCCTGGAGCTTGCTCCGGCGCTATTTTTAGAGCTTGTTCCAGTTGTGGAATTACTGTTTCGGCTGTTCTGGGAGTTCATCTCATTTCTGCCGGAGTTTGTGGTACTTGTAGTGTTTTTCGCATTTTTGTTTTCAGATTCATAATTTTTTGCCATTTGAATATTCCTCCTATTGCGGTTTTTTAATGACATTGTATATTATCCCAAAAACTTGCGGGAATATTCAGCAAATTATTATTGCTTTTTTTTCCAGTTTATATTATAATCATATCTGTAAAAAGAATTTACCCTTCAAAAATTTTTTTTACATAACCCCTTATTTAATTATTTATACTCCCCTCGAAACACCCGGTAGCTCCCCTACCGGGTGTTTCTCTGTGGTTTTAAAGAGTGGGTGTCGTCTGTCGGGTCTGTCGGGCACTGTCATTAAAATAGACAGTCTCTTCAGACCCCCAGACCCCAGACCGACCCCAGACCAGGGAGTATTAATCGTGCTTTAGACTTCTTTTATACTATTTTAATTTTTTTTACAATTATTTTCGGCTCCCTGAACTAAATGTTGGTGAACTAAATGTTGGAACTAAATGTTTCATAAGCACCAGAAAAATAAGAAGAATCAAAGGAAATATACATCCTGCAAGCATTCCTGTTTGTAGGTCATCATTGGCTCTCTGTGTAACATTTCCCACCAATCCGGGACCAAATGCACCTCCAAAATCTCCCGCCATGGCAAGCAGGGCAAACATAGCCGTTCCTCCTGCTGGCAGCTGTTTAGAAGTTATGCTGATGGTTCCGGGCCACATGATTGCTACCGAAAATCCACATACAATACAACCGATCAACCCGATCAACGGGTCAGATGACAAGGATGCCATCAAATAGCAAATCAGACACAAACATGCCGAACCAATCATAAATTTCATTAAATTCATTTTACTGCCATATTTTCCATATATCACACGGCAGATTCCCATAGCGACCGCAAACATGCAGGGACCGGCCAGATCTCCTGCCGTTTTTGACATTCCAAGTGCTGCTTCTGCATATGCGGATGCCCACTGCGCCATGGCAAGTTCTGAAGCACCGGCACAGATCATAAGCACAATTGCAATCCAGAATAAAGGCACACGAAGCAGACCGCCGATTTTCATCCCTTCACCTTCTTCTGTCAGATATTCAATGGGACAGGTGGCAAAGTTATAAATATTATACAAAGGCAGCAGCGCCCATATACAGGCAAGCCATTTCCAGTTATCAATTCCAAATACAGAAAAGAATAATGTTGACAGCACGATAACCGCTACGGATCCCCAGCAGTAAAATGAATGCAAAAGACTCATTGCTGCTTCTTTATGCTCAAATGGACATGCTTCTACGATTGGGCTTCCAAGAACCTCCAATAATCCGCTTCCAACTGCATAAATAAAGACACTGACAATAATTCCCGTAAAAGGATCATGAAACAGTTCCGGAAAAAACGCAAGGCCTGCAAGGCCTGCGGCAGAACACACCTCCGCTGCAACAACACATTTTCGATATCCTATGTGATCCACATATTTCGCGCATAAAAAATCAACTACTAACTGTGTTAAAAAAAATATTGTAGGAATAAGAGCAATTTTCCCCAACGAAATACTATAATCTTTATGAAACTTCAAAAACAACAACGGTGCAAAATTTGATGTGATCGCCTGTATCACAAAGCCAAGATAACAGGCGAGCAAAGTTTTATTATATTTTTTTGTTGTCGTACTCATAATACTGTCTCTTATTTCCAATATCCAATGATATCTAATACTTTATCAACAGTTCCTGCCAGAGACACACTGAATTCCTCTGTAAGGTACGGAGTTTCTTCATTTCTTACACAACGGCCAAACTGTTCCACCTCCAGACAATAGTTATTGCGAACTTCAACCTCATGCACTTCATCCACTCCGTCAAAGGTGCAAAGACGATATGATAATTTGCCGTGCGCATTAAATGAGAAATTCACTGAGGTAACAGAGCCTTTTGTGCCATGAATCGCAAAATGATCCAGGAAAGCATTTTTCTCCGTTGCAAGAACCATACCGCAATCAAAATGTGTTTTCTTTCCGTCAGGATATTCCAGTATACCGGTGGTATAAGTATCAATTCCCTCCTCTGAGAAAACAGCTGCTGCATGAATTTTTTCCGGTGCCATGCCTGTCATACGCTGAAGAAGACTTAAGGAATATACACCAAGATCATATGTACATCCTCCAAAAGTTTCTTTTCTCATACGGATATTGCTGAGGTCATAATCAGAAGTAATCAGCGCGGCTTCCGCATATACAATATCACCAATCACATCATCCTCGATCAGCTTACGGATTTCCTTCAGATATGGTGTGTGCTGATAAGCAAAAGCCTCCATAAGCAGTACATTATTATCACGAGCTGCCTGGAACATTTCTTTTGCTTCCCTCTCTGTAGGAGCCAATGGCTTTTCACAAAGCACATGTTTACCATGCTGCAAAGCTTTTATAGTCCATTCATAATGCAGCGTATTGGGAAGCGCTATATAAATCGCCTCAATTTCCGGGTCATCAAGAAGCTCTTCATAAGAACCATATGCTCTCCGGAAATGATATTTTTCTTTAAATGCCTGCGCCTTTTCCATACTTCTTCCGGCAATGGCAACCATTTCGCAGTTTTGGGCAAGCTCCATGCCTCTCGCTGTATCGCGTTCAAAAATATACGCAGTTCCCAATACACCCCATTTTACCTTGTTCATTGATAAGTTCTCCCTTTCTGATTTTTCTACATTATACCCAATTTCTGTCATAAAAACAATCTGCCGGCATGATTTTGACCTGATCCTACATCATAACAAAGCCTGCGGATATCCCTATCAGATACCCGCAGGCCCGTCAGTGCTCCCTTATTCGTCTTATAATGCCTTTTCATACAAAGAAAGAACATCTTTCTTTGTAGTGCTTCTTGGATTAACTGCAATATTTCCACTCTTCATGGCATCCTCTGCCATGGCGTCAAACTTATCCGCCGTCACTCCCACCTCGCCAAGTGATGCCGGAATACCAAGCTGTGCATTTAATTCTTCCAGCAATTCTACCAGCATAAACGGCTCAAATTCATTTTCAAAAACAGGAGTCCGGCTTATATAATTATATATTTTTAAGTATTTTCCATTATCCGCCAATGCATTATATTCCACAATGGTGGGCAGCAAAATTGCGTTGGCGACACCATGAGTATAGTGGCTCAGTTGTCAAGACAAAAATCTAAGATTTTTATAATGAACTGATATGGTGATAAGTTACAAGGAGCATGGGGAGAATAGTGGAATACTCCCCAAATCCATTTATGCTAAGCTACATATGGCAACAGCATTGC
>JAXFBD010000005.1:0-5530 GCA_034118545.1 Blautia sp. | reverse complement strand
CAGGTGCATCCGGTGCCGGTGCAGAATAAAACGTTCCCACGATAGGAGAGGTGATAAACAGAGGCTCATCATCCTCCGGAGCGGATGCTTTTACTTCTGCTGCCGGTGCAGGCGCACCTGAAGGCATAGCTGGCATTGCCGACATTCCCGCTGCCACAACAGGAGGATTATCCAGTTTGCTCATGGTGATTTTCAGATCTCCCTCTTTATATACAAATTCTGTCAGGGAAGAATTCTCAATAATTTTCACTAATCCTTCAATCTTCTCTAAATCCATATGAAATTCTCCTTTTCTATCGTACTAATATTAATCATCCAGAAGCTTGGAAAGTCTCTTTGCAACAAGACGGCACTCCAGCACCTCTTTACAGGGCACATGAATGGTCTTTCGCATTGCATCCAGCTCTTTGATCTCATTTAAATACAATTCCTGCGCCTCTTCAACGGAAATTGCCCGGAAACGTATCTTATGATCCGTCTTTCTCTGAACCAGTTTTGGGATATCCACCGAAGCAACTGTGGCGATTTTGCCGTATCCGCCGGTTGTCTGACGGTCCGCCAGAAGAATGATGGGCTTTCCATGAGCGGGAACCTGTATTGATCCGAAGGCAATACCGTCAGAAATAATGTCTGACCCTTTCTTCGGAGCGATAAAAGGTCCCTCCAGACGGCATCCCATTCTGTCAAAATCGCTGGTCACTGTATACTCCTGGGTAAGGAAGGTCTCCAGGCCCTGTTTGCTGAACAGATCATCCTGAGGCCCCATCACCACACGGAGCTCTGCCTGTACATCGTCAAAACGATCCGGCTCCAGCTTTATTGAAAGAAAGAACGGCAGGTAACGACGTTTGATACGAAAACCGATATAATCACCGGCCTGCAGCTTACGGCCCTTAAATCCGCCAAGACTGCTCTTTAAATTTGTACAGCGGCTGCCCATCACCACCGGAATATTCAGATAGCTGGAAAAAGCAATGTAGCCTCTGCTTCCTGTACGAGCGCTGCCGAATTTCAGAATGTCGCCTTTATTAATGTACAAAGCCCTGTACATTTCCACCGGTTCACCGTTCAGGGTAGGCTGAAAATCACCGCCGGTAATGGCTATGATCGTTGATGAGGTAAATTCCAGAGTGGGCCCTATCAGAGTAAACTCCAGAACTGCCTCGTTTTCCGGGTTATCCAGTAAAAGATTGGCGATTTTGAAGGAACGGACATCCATAACACCGGCCACGGAAAAACCCTGGCTCTGGTATCCGGTACGTCCAAGATCCTGCACTGTTGTAAGCATTCCGCCTTTTAGTATGCGAATTCCCATTTTACACCTCTCCTTCGTGAACAACACATTGATATTCATCTTTGTCTACCAGCTCTTTGATCCGTTTAAACTCATCCTCGTCAATGGGAACAAAACGGATATAATCACCGGCTTCCACCAGGATCGGCACTTCACGTTTGGGATCGTAGGTCTTCACGGGAGTCATTCCCATAAGCTGCCATCCTCCCGGTGAGTCCAGAGGATAAATACCGGTCTGGGAGCCTCCGATTCCCACGCTGCCTGCATTGATCTTGATCCTGGGATTGGCGAGGCGGGGAGTGTGGATTCTCTCGTCCAGGCCGCCCAGATAGCAGAAGCCGGGAAGGAATCCCAGCATATAAATCAGATAATCCCTGGAAGAATGGATACGGATCACTTCTTCCTCTGTCAGCCCTGCATGCTCTGCGATATTGGCAATATCCGGACCGTATTCTCCTCCGTAGCACACCGGAATCTCCCAGATACGTTTGCGCTCTTCACCGGTCTTCACTTCAAATCTGACCAGTTTTTTCAGACGCTCTTTGATCTCTCCGTAGCTGATTACACGGGGATCGTAATTGATAAGCAAAGAACAGAAAGCAGGAATCACATCCACAACACCTTCTATGTGCTGCTCCTTCATCATCTGTACGGTAGATGTGATCTTACGGTTAATCTCCGGGCTGATTTCCTTTCCGAATTCAATCAGAATGGAGGAATCTCCCGCTGTTAAAATTCTAATTTCTTGCATACGTTTTTCTCCTGTCCAGAAGTAAAATTTGCGTAAAAGGGGTGTAACCACACGATCACACCCCTTTGTCATAACATTTCTAATGTCCTTTGGAAATAAGTTAAATTTTAGAATAATCCTCCGATTTTGCTTACGAAGGTTGTAACACCCAGATATGCAGAAAGGATAACTACAACGATTCCGAGGATAAGAAGAATCTTCGGATGATGGTAGCTCTCTCCCATAATGGATTTCTTCTGAGATGCGATCAGGCAGATCGCCAGGGTGATCGGAAGAATCAGACCGTTAAATGCGCCGGCAAGTACCAGAAGCAGTGCAGGATTTCCAAAGATCAGCATGATCAGAGTGGATACTGCGATAAATCCGATGATTACAAGGTTCTCATGTTCTTCGATCTTCTTGCTGAAGGTTTTCAGGAAGGATACGGATGTATAAGCTGCTCCGATAATGGATGTGATCGCTGCACAGAGAAGAACAAGACCTGCAAAACGGTAGCCGATTTCGCCTGCGCCCTGTTTGAACGCGTCTGCTGCCGGGTTTGCCGCGTCAAGGGTAACACCCTTCACAACTACGCCCAGTACTGCAAGGAACAGGAAAATACGCACGATCGTGGCAATTCCGATACCCATAACAGAACTCTTGTTGATTTCTTTTAAGTTTTTCTCACCTGTAATACCTGCATCGATCAGACGATGTGCGCCGGCAAATGTGATATATCCGCCTACAGTTCCGCCAAGCAGTGTGATGATCGGCATGAACAGCGGCTGAACGCCTGTGGATGGAACAAATGTATTTTTCAGTGCCTCACCCATTGGCGGTTTTACAACCACGATTACAATAAAAATAACAACGATCATGATACCGCCAAGAACCTTGGTTACAGTATCCATGGCTGCTTTCGCATTTTTCAGAAGGAAAACTACGATTGCAAGTGCACCTGCCAGAATATATCCAAGCCAAGTGGGAATTCCCAGAAGTGTGTTGAAGCCAAGTGCTCCGCCGCCTACGTTACCGATATTAAATACTAATCCTCCAAGAACGATCATGAAAGAAACAAAAAAACCAAGACCCGGAAGAAGCTTGTTAGCCACATCCTGTCCTCTCAATCCTGTAACGCAAAGCACACGCCAGATATTCATCTGTGCGATTGCTGCCATAATGATCGAAACCAGAATAACAAAGCCGAAGCTTGCCTGGTGCGCACTGGTAAATGTTGCTGTCTGTGTAAGGAATCCCGGTCCGATTGCTGAAGTAGCCATCAGGAATGCCGCACCCAACAGAGCACCGCCGCCTTTTTTCTTTTCGCTCATTTGATAAGCCCCCTTTTCTTTTTATTGGTTCATTTAAGTCGACGCTCCCGAAGACCCGGCGCGATTCTGGTCAGCTCTTGCTGACAGCTTCCGGACAGAATCGCCGCGCATCCACGCGAAGCGTATAATATTTCACAAGTGGGTCGTCACCCACTTGTGGAATATTATACTAAAACTATTCAACATTCACAAGTTAATCTGTGAAATTGTTAGAATTTTGTAAAATATTATTAATGATTCATAAATTGGAACTTTTTCTGAGCTTGTATTGCTGACAGCAGTGTGTCCAGTGCCTCCGTAATGCTGTCAACACATATGACAGCCTTTTCCGGCTGAGACAGACGAATTCCCACTGACAGACCGGCATTTTCAAACATGGCATAATCGTTTATGCCGTCTCCCACCGCTGCTGTTTCCTCCATGGAAACACCCAGCAGATCCGCCAGGTAAAGCAGACCCGTACCTTTGTTCATTCCCTCCGGAACAAAATCAAAGCTGTCACCATGCTGGTAAACCGTCACACCTTCTATTCTTTCTTTATTTTTCTCTATAATCTCATTAATGATTCGAAATTCCTCTTCTTCTGTTGGAAAAGGTGTCAGCGCCACCTCATTTGGCTGAAACCACATATGCGGAAGCTTCTCCTGAATTGCATTTTTCAAAAAGGCAAGCGATCTTGCTGCCGCTTCCGGATATGGCAACACATAATATTTCTTCGGCGGAAGATCCACCCCAAACTGAATCACAATGCCATTTTCCCCGATCATAATGGGACGCTTCAGTCCCAGCTGCCGCAGAAGCCCGCAAAGATAATAGGTCGGCTTGCCTGAGCTCAGGGCAATACGCACTCCCATATCCTCCAGTTCCTTCAGCCGCTTAAGATCATGCTCCGCAATCCCTCTTCCCACCGGTGCAAGGGTATCATCCAAATCAAAAACCACCAGTTTTATCATAGTACTCTCTTTCCTTAAGTTCTTTGGTTACCCGCTTCTGAAATATTATAAGAATTTATAAATGTAATGTCAACCTGACAGGGCATGCAGTTTCTTCCAAAGAAATTTTCTTTCGGGTTTGGTTTTGGAGGAGAGGAATCCTTTAAGAGTAAAAAAGCGGGTGAGTTGGAGTTTTTTGGAGCTTTTATGGAAGAATTTTTCTTTCATGTCCATTTTCGCAAGCCTGGCGTGCGTGGTTGGACATTTTTATGGAAGAATTTTTCTTTCATGTCCAATTTCGCAAGCCTGACGTGAGTGATTGGAAATTTTTGCGATGAAAAATACCTTTCAGGTCCATTTTTCAGGGAAATGGCGGGGTTTTTGGATCTTTTTTATCAATTCTTGCTCTTTAGATCCCATTGAGCGCGGGAAAAGCAAGCGATTTGGACATTTTCACCGGAAAACTCATCCTTCAAATCCATTTGCAGCGGAAAGGTTGACTTGTCTATAAAGCCTTTTATTTTTCTTTTTTAACATCTCCCAGACAGAATCCCTGCGCATCCATGCGGAATGCATAATATTTCAGAAGAGGATTGTTATCTTCTTCTAAACCGGCTTGCCCCTACTAAGCGCTGTGCTACGTTTGAATCGGGGGGCTGCTTCTGAAATATTACAGGCCGGCATTGCTGCCGGCCCTGGATAATAATATGGAATGCCTTTACGGATGAAGATCAGAATTCATAATAAATAAAGTCATATATCATTGATATTTATGATTGAGCAAAGAAACATCAATGAGGACATACTACATATGTAGTTGTAGACACCAGACTTCCAATCTCCAAATAGCCACATTTCGTACATTTCCTTGCATTATACTCTTTGACGGTACAACCACCTGTACTATTTGATTTATGAGTACGATAATATCCTGTTGTCATATTATGATTACACAGAGCATACGTTGACTCATCAGAAGCCGCACCATTGTCCACAACTTCTGTTCCATCTTCATAAATAAAGACACCTTCACAATCGTCTATTCCAGAACAATCTGAAAAACTATCATTATAAAATGCACCCGATTCAACATCACTCAGAATCTCCGTCGCATTCTCATCCGTTGAAAGAAATGGCTCATATGCAAGTATGGTACATGCACTTGCAAATATGGTAACCGCCGAAACCAACACCGCTATTCCTTTCTTCATCACTCCTGTTTTCTTCATCATATAATTTATCC
>JAXFBD010000004.1:0-7312 GCA_034118545.1 Blautia sp. | reverse complement strand
TGAAACGGGAATTTGGTATATGAAATATAAAGTGATGTATACAGCAGGAGCCAAAAGAGATCTGAGAAATATTTTCAGATATATTTCAGAGGAACTGTTAGCTCCAGAGAACGCTGCCGGACAGACAGACCGAATTATGGCCGCTATCCGAAAGCTGGATACCATGCCGAATAGAAACCGGTTTTATGAGGAAGAACCATGGCATAGCAGAGGACTTCGGTTCTTTCCGGTGACAACTATTTGGTGTTTTATAAGACGAATGATGAAACAGAAACAGTGTATATAGTGCGAATTATGTATCGTGGACGTGATGTTCGCAAGCAGTTAAGTCGGATGGAAGACGTTTCAGAAAATTAAAATTTAACCTAGATTATTGTTTTGTTCAAGGCGATTTTTTAACCTGGAATTTGACCCATCTCAAATACATTCAGCAATATTAGACAAAACTTGCAATTAGCTAATCCCGACGAAGGACATTTTCCGTATTTCGGAGAGTGTCCTTTTTCTGTTGCTATGGTAAAAAAAGCATTTGCTCAGGAAAACAGTGCTGATGCAAGGATTGACAAATATGGGACTGGCATCGCATGCCCAAGAAAGAACGGCTGGAAGCCATAGCAAAGGTTCTGGAGGTAAACCCGGAGTATTCTGCAGGAGAAGTCCGGATTCAGAAAATGGGAATGAAATATCATTCATATTTTTTTCGATATTCAGCGGGTGATTGCCCTGTATATTTTTTGAATACCCGGGAAAAATGGCTCAGGGATGAAAAGCCCAGATAAGCACCGATCATAGTTGCCGTTTTGGATGTATAACGGAGGAGGCGTTTTGCTTCTTCCGTTTTTTCTTTTAATATAAAATCAGTGAGGGTTTCCCCTGTTTCTTTTTTAAACTTAGATGCAAGATAAGGGCGGCTGATAAAAAGCTCCCGTGCGATGGCCTCTGTACTGATGGCTTCCGAAAGATGGCGACGGACATAGTCTGACACATCCAGGGCCAGTTTGGAAGAGGACTTTCCAAATCGTATTCTTTCCACTTGTTCTGTATAATCCAGAACCATATGGTATTGAAGATTGCTGATTTGTCGGGGTGCATTTAACAGTTCGCATTTTCTGATATATGCATCGCTCAATGAGAATGCTTCCTCTTCGTTCATTCCGCTTCGAATCGCAGCTCTTGACACAAGTGTTGCGGATACGATGAAAGTATTTTTAATCTGGCGAAGCTGTTCTCCGGCGAGAGTACCTCCTCGTACTGCGGGGGCAGTAGCAAACCAGTCCTTCAGGGCAGAAGAGTCTCCTTTTCGAACGAAACGCAGCAGAAGTTCTTCCTGAGAGTAAGAATTATGGGATTCTGTAATTTTATTTTCTTCTAAAACAGAAGAAAATTTTTTCTCGGCTTTTTCCCGTCCTATAAGTTCCCGCAGATCATTTTGCTCTGTATCATGAATGGTAATATCTTTTAACTCCAGTTTTTCATGATTTAAAGTGTAATTTAAAATACACAGTATCTGAAGAACACTTTCCAATGGAAGCCGGACGATTTCTTTCATACCGTCTATAAAGTCATCCACATCTGCGGGAGGAACATCAGCGCGAAAAGCCAGTTCCCGAAGCTCCTGGTCGCGGCCGGTTACCTGACAGGTAGGGCCGATGACCAGTTTTATTTTTCCCGAATTTACAATCCCATAGTAATTAAAATGCTTTGTCATAAAGTAGCCGACATGTTCTGTAACAGCCATGACTTCTGAATAATATACACATAATGGATCTTTGGGAAGTCTGCCCATATCATAATAAAATGTCATTTTTTCATTCTCAAAAATGCGGATAGGAATTCCGGAAAGACTCCCCAGTGTTTTACAAATATATGGCAGATCAATATTCACACTAAATACCTCCGGATATATTATTACAATTATACTATTTGCATTACAATGATACAAGCATAGAATAAAAAGACTATGCTATGATAACGGTAAGTAAAAAGGATACAACGCAGGATATTATGATTGAGTAAAAATGGTTTTTAGCAGAAAACGATAGACAGGATCAGGGAGGAAAGCCGGTATGAACGTGAAAGAGATTGTTTCACAGATGACATTGGAGGAGAAAATAAAATTTTGTACGGGAGAGGATTTTTGGCATACAAAAGCATTGTCAAAGTTTCAGGTGCCTCAGATTATGATGTCGGATGGCCCTCATGGGCTGCGGTGCCAGAAAGGGGAGGCAGATATGATCGGAGTCAATCAGTCTTTTCCGGCAACCTGTTTTCCCACAGCAGTGACAGCAGGAGCAACCTGGAATGAAGAGCTTTATGCGGCAGAGGGTGAAGCCATAGGACGAGAAGGGCTGCAGGCGGGCGTTTCTTTAGTTCTTGGACCGGGATGTAATATCAAAAGAAATCCATTATGCGGAAGAAATTTTGAGTATCTGTCAGAAGATCCGTACTTATCAGGGAAAATGGCGGCTGCGTTTATCCGCGGACAGCAGAGTACGGGGGCTTCTTCAAGTCTGAAACATTTCGCGGCCAACAGTCAGGAGTATAAGAGGCAAAATGGTGACAGCCAGTTAGATGAACGGACACTGCGTGAAATTTACCTGGCAGCCTTTGAAACAGCTGTAAAAGAAGGCAGACCGGATACGGTGATGTGCGCATATAACAAGATCAACGGTGTTCACTGCAGTGATAATAAGAAACTTTTGACAGAAATCCTTCGAAAGGAGTGGGGATTTGACGGAATGGTGGTCACAGACTGGGGTGCGCTCAATGACAGGATTGCCGGATTTCAGGCCGGATGTGATCTGAATATGCCCGGCGGCTCACGTTTTATGGAAAAAGAAACAGAAAATGCTGTAAAAAATAAACTCCTTGATGAGAAAGAGATTGAACGGAGTGTGGAAAGAATTCTGCGTCTTGTTGAGAAAGGAAAAAAGATGCAGACAAGGGTACAGCCTGTGGATCCGGACAAGCATCATGCACTTGCGCTGAAGATTGCAGAGCAGGGAGCTGTGCTTTTAAAAAATGAAGACAACCTTCTTCCGGTATCCTCCACAGATATGGTGCTGATCGGATATATGGCAAAGAACATGCGTTATCAGGGAACCGGAAGCAGCCATATCAATCCCACAAAACAGGTAAATCTCACGGATGTCATGCAGAATACTCCTTTTGTAGCCTGCTGTGATGCAGAGGGAAACGTAACAGAAGAGTCTTTAAAGCAGATGACTTTGGAGGCATCAAAACATGAGATAGCAATTGTTGTGGCAGGGCTTCCGGAATCCTGCGAATCAGAAGCTCTTGACCGGGAACATATGAAGCTGCCCGAGGGACATAACCGCATGATTGAAGCAGCAGCTTCCGCGAATTCCAATACCATTGTAGTTCTTCTCGGTGGAAGTGCAATGGAGCTGCCCTGGGCAGATAAAGTGAAAGGGATTTTATATATGGGACTTGCCGGACAGGCGGCCGGGCAGGCGGCTTATAATCTGCTGACCGGAAAAGCTGTCCCTTGCGGGAAACTGACAGAAACCTGGCCGGTTGTCTATGAAGATGTGATTTCCCGGGAAACCTTTGGCAAAAAGAATGTGGAATATCGGGAAGGCATATATGTGGGCTATCGCTATTATGATAAGGCGAAAAAAAATGTCCGTTATCCTTTTGGGTATGGTCTGTCTTATACAGAATTTACATACAGCGATATGACGATTCAGGATCATACAGTTTCTGTGAAGATTACCAATACCGGATCGTACAACGGGGCGGAAGTAGTCCAGCTTTATATAGCAGCGCCTCAGGAGGAAATCTTCCGCCCGGAAAAGGAGCTGAAGGGCTTTGCACGTGTGGAACTGAAACCGGGAGAGAGCAGGGAAGTTACATTTTTGTTAGATGACAGAAGCTTTGCAATCTGGCAGGATGGATGGAAGATTCCGAAGGGAAAATACAAAATCATGGTGGGGGCATCCAGCAGGGATATCCGTCTCACACAGGAAATGGAAGCAGCCGGCGTCAGTCTGGTGATGCCCGGATGGCAGAAGGAAAGCTGGTATGAGAAACTGGAAGGTCTTCCCTCAAGAAAAGAGTGGGAAAGATTAATGGGACATTCGGTACCTGGGGTAATAGAACCGAAAAAAGGACAGTTCACAATGGACAACACCTGCCTGGAGATGAAAGACAGCTCTTTGGTTATGAAGATTCAGTATAAAGTGACAGAGAACATTATTGCAAAAAGTTACGGGGGCAAAAAAGATCTGTCTGATCCGTCCTATCGTATGACATTGACTTGCGCGGTGGATTGTCCCCTGCGTGCATCGGTAATCAGCAGCGGGGGTTCCTTAAATTATTCTGTGGCGAAGGGGCTTCTTCATATGGCAAACGGGCATTATCTGAAGGGGATTGCCGCAATGCTGAAAAAATCATAACAAAAAAGCAAAGGAGAAGAGTATATGAAACAATCAATTATGAATCGTCTTCCTGCCAGCAGGATCAGATCGGCAGATGTGACAAAAAAGGAAAAATGGCTGGGGTATCTGGCAGGACCCGCGGGCGCACTGCTGCTGAATGCAGTTTTGGCTTCTTATCTGAACGTATATTATACAGATGTACTGAAGCTTACCGGGGTGTGGGGAGGTGCTTTTTTGATGGTGTTCCCTATTCTGTCCAAAATACTGGATGCAGTTACCAATATTGTTATGGGACAGCTGATTGACCGTACACGGACAAAAGAAGGAAAAGCCCGTCCCTGGATGCTGTTGTCTGCAGTACTTCTTCCTGTTTCGGGAATTCTGCTGTTTGCTGTGCCGAATGCATCCAGCACAGTGCAGGTGATCTGGGTTATGATCTCCTATAACCTGTTTTATTCCTTTGCATTTACAATTTATAATATGAGCCATACCCTTATGGTGCCGCTTTCCACAAGAAATACCACCCAGAGAGGCGGCCTGTCTGTTTTTAATAATATTGCTCAGGTGATGATCACAGGAATCATTGTTGCCATGATTTTTCCAATGGTGATTATGCCGATGCTGGGAGCGAATAAGCATATGTGGATCATGACTATGTGTATTCTCTCCATAATCACTTTACCGTTGACTCTTTTGGAATATCTTTTTACAAAAGAGCGTGTCACAGAGGAGGACAGCGGTGAAAATACAGGAAGAAAACCTATAAGGGAACAGTTGAAGGCAGTGCTGCATGACAGGTACTGGGTGATCATCATTTTATACTATGTGGTTTATACGCTGGGATGCTGTTTTAAGAATGTGGCTCTGGTTTATTACTGTAATTATGTACTTGGTACTTATAATGACGGAATCACCCAGACAATGGTGTCGGTGATCGGTGGAATTCCAATGGGAATAGGAATTTTTGCAGTATGGCCTCTGGCAAAAAGATTCGGCAAGAGAAATCTGACCATGTGGGGATTTGTTCTGTATGCCATTGGAGGCATAATCTGTCTCCTTTCCCCCAGAAATATGGTAATTGTTCTGACAGGGCAGTTTATAAAAAATATCGGGGGACTTCCCTGTGCGTATGTATTTATGGCATTATTTGCTGATGTACTGGATCACATTGAGTGGAAATATGATTTCCGTTGTGATGGACTGTCGACTTCCATTTATACGATTATTGCAACTGTATGTGTGGGCGTGGCAAGCGGTGTAATGAACCTCTGTCTTTCCATGTCCGGTTACCTGGCACCGGAATTTGTTAAGGCTACGGGACAGACCATCGGAGCGGTTCAGAATGCAGCTACACAGAATGTATTTATTTTCTTCTTCCTTGGATTTGAAGTAATTACGGCGGTGATTCTGATTTTCCTTCTCAGGCAGCTGAACGTGGAAAAAACCATTGACAGGGAACAGGAAGAAATCAAGGCAAGACGGGAGGAAAAATAAAATGTATGCAATCAATCTGAAGACGGAATATCTGAAAAATCCAATGGGAATCGATATCAGAAATCCCCGGCTTATGTGGAACTGCAAGGATGGAATCCGACAGAGTGCATACCAGATCATCTGTAAAGATGACAATGAAAAAATTCTCTGGGATTCGGGAAAAGTAACAGGGACTGCCATGCAGGCAGTGTATAACGGCGAAAGGCTGAAAAGCCGTACAAAAGTGTTGTGGAAGGTACGTCTCTGGGATGAAAATGATCAGGAGGGGGAATGGTCACAGGAGACTTTTTTTGAACTGGGACTGATGGCACGTACCAATTGGATGGCCAGATGGATCACAGGAAATTATGAAGTGGACAGAAAAAAACGATATCCGGTTGATTGTTTTTTAAAAGAAATCGTAATTGAAAAAGAGGTTCGAAAGGCGCGCCTGTATGTGACTGCCTGTGGTCTGTATGAAGCAAGGATAGACAGCCGGAAAGTCGGAAATTTCTGTCTTGCACCGGGAATCACAGATTACAGAAAAAGAGTCCAGTATCAGACCTATGATGTTACAGATATGGTTGGTAAAGGCAGTCACAGGCTTACTATCTGGCTTGCTGATGGATGGTACAGGGGAAGTACAGGTGCATGGGGACTTCGTAACCAGTATGGAACGGAAACAAAGCTTCTGGCACAGCTGGAACTGTTTTATGAGGATGGAACCAGAAGAATCATCGCCACAGATGAAACCTGGCGATGGAGCAATGACGGACCCATCCGGTTCGCAGACAATAAGGATGGGGAGATAGTAGAAGCAGGCCGTATTCCTTCCTATGGAGGCTCTGCAAAGGTGACTTCTCATCCGGTAATTCCAGCAGCATCAGACAATGTTCCGGTTGTGGAGAAGGAACGGTTTGTACCAAAGATGAGCATTGCCCTCAACGGCAGAAAGCTTTTCGATTTCGGACAGAATATGGCAGGATATCTGGAATTTCATGTAAAGGCCCAAAAAGGACAGAAGATTCATATTCAATGTGGAGAACTGCTGGATGACGAGGGAAATCTGACTTTGAGGAACATTCAGTGCACCCGTAAAGACTTTGCAACACCCCTTCAGAGGATTGAATATACCTGCCGGGAAGGAGAAAATGATTACAAAACCACATTTGCCGTATTTGGGTTTCAGTATGCAGAAGTGGATACCAATGTGGAGATCACAGAAGAAGACATTACTGCTATTGCAGTTTATTCAGATATCCGGCAGACAGGATTTTTTGAAAGTTCCAATCCTCTTTTGAACCGTCTTGTGGATATGACAGCCTGGTCCACCAGGGGAAACAGTCTGGATATTCCAACCGACTGTCCTACCAGGGAACGCCACGGATGGACGGGGGATGCGCAGATTTTCTTTGAAACGGCATCCTATCTGTTTGATT
>JAXFBD010000003.1:0-2400 GCA_034118545.1 Blautia sp. | reverse complement strand
TATGTATCCGAGAGCAATGTCCACCTGGCCATAGGTCCTGTGATCTATGATATAAATCTCAGCAATTCAGACACAGATAGTATGGGCCTGATCACACCAGGAGAGGTTGCCAAAGGACCTTGGGCGTTCATAATCGGGGGCAGTTCGTTCGATAAGATCTATCTGAATAATGCCGACCTGGATGACACGCTCGTCGTGTGATTCCATTAACCCTCCTTAAATAACCTCTTTCCCCTCCCGACATCATGAACACAGATCCCATCATCTCCGTGAAGTCGGGAGGATCCTATGTCGCCATGCCCATCCCATCATCTTACAAGGTGATCGATATGGCCATATTCTCCCATGCGGAGCGCAACGTGGAGTACACCCACACATGTGACCTCGGGGCCGTCAAGAAACAGATAACCATGTCCTGGAACTTCCTCAAGCCTGCCGAGTTCAAGTCCCTCTGCGCCCTGACCGCACCCGTCAAGGGCTCGGGCACAACCTCGGACCGTGTCTACATCGACGTAAGCTATTACGACCCACAGAGGGATGAGTTCTGCATAGGATCCTTCTACCGGGACTCATCATTCGATTATTCGGTGGTGGGCGTCTGGGATGACAAACCCCAGGGTGTCACATGCAGCATGACCCTCACGGAGCAGTGATAGTATGATCGAGACGGACACCGACTACAAGACCGCCATCTCATCCGACCTCCGCTCCATCGACATCTTCCTCGGTGTCGGGTATGGGATCGACAACACCGCCGCGGACGACATGACCTCCATCACAGCCGGCATGCTCCCGATGAGCAACCGCTCCCAGATCACCGATGCGGTCTACAGCCTTGGGCGCACACTGGCCACCTTCGAGGGTGATGGGATCCCCACAGACCCTTCGGAGGGCGTCTGCATGCCGCCGCTCGATGACAACGTCCCATCGATCGAGACGGCCATCTGGTCTGATGTGATCTCCGGCTCGGACGGATCCATGGACTGGACCGTGACCCTGTCATTCGGGAGGGTCCACGAGTCGGCCCTCACCCTTTACTCCGGAGGTGTGGTGACGATCACCAAGGCGACCGTCACATTCCTCGAGGGGGGTTCCACGGTCCACAGCGAGACCGTGGAGGTCTCGTCCGGGGAGAACATCCACATCGACCAGTCCCATAGGTACGATACCCTGACCATCAGGGTCCTGAGCATCGATAAGGCCTACTGCCACGCACGCATCGCCGAGGTGGAGTTCGGGTCCTCCGTCACCCTCTCCAACAACGCCATCAGGGGAGAGGTCAGGCTCGTCTCCGAGAAGGACGCCACGGAGCAGAGATGCCCCCTGGACGAGGTGACATTCGAGGTCATCAACGAGGGGTGGATCTTCGACTTCGACTCCCCCTCGAGGGAGAACGAGTCGGTCTCCGTGGGGAAGCCTCTGCTCCTGTCCTTCCGTGTGGCCACCGCTTCCGGCTATAGGACGATCCCCTGCGGCAAGTACTACATCAGGGATATCGACATGTCCGAGGGGTCCGCAAGGGTGACCGCGGACGATCCCCGTGTCATCATGACAGATGTGATGGAGGAGTGGAGCATCCTGCAGACGGAGAGCATCGGAGAGGCCATAGATAGGATCTGCGACAGGCTCCTCATCGCACACCTGTGCGATACATCCCTCTATTCGATCTACCCTCCGAGGGATCTCTCCTTCGGATCATCATCGACCTACATGGAGGATGTGCTCAACGTGCTCCAGCTGATGGGACTGGAGATGTATCCGCAGAACGACGGGATCCTCAGGTTCACGACCACCACGACGCCGCAGTCCTACGGGGCGGTCGAGGAGTCCAGGATGCTTTCATACCCACAGAAGAAGACCAACCTCTCGACGTACAACATGGTCTCCGTGACATACGGAGAGGACCGCAGGCAATCCTACGTCTCGGATCTGAGGACGACCTCTTCGGCATCGCTCAACATGCTCAGGGTGGACAACCCCCTCGTGATGACGGAGGGCGAGGCCAAGGTCATCTGCGACCGTATCGTGGCCAATCTGTACAACTCCGAGCTCGATGTGGAGTGGAGGGGAGACCCCGCCCTCCAGGTCGGGGACATGGTGTCCTTCCCCGGAAGGTTCTCCGATGCCACACCCCGCAGGGTGGAGTATCAGGAACTGACCTTCAACGGGGGCCTCTCGGCCAGGACATCCGTGGTTTACTGACCTCCAAAACCATTTTAACCCTACTTAAATAGAATCAACTGGATTGATTCGGTATGATTCAAGGAACAACACCCGTTTTAAGGCTGAAGTTCCCCTTCAACGCACGCCTTCTCGCGGAGATCGAGGTGTCCTTCATCACAGGCACGTCCCGCGATGCGCATGTGATCCTCGTCAAGACGGTCGACAACCCGACGGAGG
>JAXFBD010000002.1:0-2562 GCA_034118545.1 Blautia sp. | reverse complement strand
GAGATTCCATTATTGTGGGGAAATTTCTTGCAGGCGCAGCCATTATCGCGATTATGGTATTTTCCATGGGAGTGGCCATTGGAAGTATCGGAGTGCTGGCAACAGGACTGATTCCTGAAGCAGAGGAAGTTTTCCGCATCGCAGTGTTCCTGATTTTTACCTGCGTGTATATTTTTTTCTGGCTGGGATTATCCATTTTTTTCTCAGTTGTGTGCAGGCACTCAGCCACATCTGCAATGGCTGTCATTGCCATATGGATATTCTTTACTATTTTTATGAGCATGGTGGCAAATATTATCGCAAATGTGGTTTATCCGGTAGATACACAGTGGAATGTGCTTATTAATTCCTTCAGCAATTATACACTGGAATTAAATCTGAACAGAATTTCTCCATACTATCTGTACAGTGAAGCAGTATCCACGATTATGAATCCGTCAGTAAGATCAGTAAATGTGGTTACTATGCAGCAGCTGGAGGGCGCGATATCCGGATATCTGTCATTCGGACAGAGTCTGCTGCTCATATGGCCCCATCTGGTAGGACTGATTGCCCTGATGCTGGTATCCTTTGCCGGTTCCTATATCGGGTTCATGAGGCAGGAAATCAGATCATAGTATATTGATACAAAATATAACAGGCTGTCGTAAATTCTTTTGCGGCAGCCTATTTTACTTCGCAGGAAATTAATAGACAGGAGGCAGGAAAAAATGAAAAGGAACGGTTTTTCTGGTAAAACACAGCGTAGTATGTTACGATAAGCAAAGGTTATTTCCTGTTGAAGAAAATGGCGAGTTAATAACAGTAGAAAGGCAGCAACAGATTAGCATGAACAAAGACAGATTCATTGATAATATAACAGAACAGATAAAAGAAGCACAGCTGAAACTGGGATACATCAAAGAAACAATTCGGCTGTATTTTCCGGTCAGATCTTTGTGTGAGCTGGTTCAGACTGAGCCTATGGACGGGGAAGATTTAGTTTGCCTGATGGAAAAAGAGTTTCAGGATACTGTTCTTGGAACACTTACTTTTATTCTGTGCAAAGACGACAGAATCGAGGTGCGTATTCCTGATAAGGGAGCAGCGTATGTACACGAACAGGTGGCTGATCCTCCATTCCTTGTGGGAATCATTGATTTGTTCCGGGAAAACCATTGCCTGTCGATTGAAGATATAGCTGGATTTTTTGCAAGGTTCAGCAGGAATTACGTATGTAAGAAGATGGAGCCGGAATCAGACTTTGATTATGTTCTGTATTTTTCGGATAAAAAGCCGGATGCATGGTATTATTGTGTGAAAATCGAGATGGGACATACGATTTATCACCGTTTTACGAAAGAAGATTACAGGTTGCTCATAGACGATAAGTAATCTGTGAAAACAAATAAAAATGACATTCGACTATATGCCGGGATTTTGAATAACCGGTTTTGCGAATTTCCGGCATACAGGCGAATTTTTTACGGGTCACCAGAAAGGAAAAATGCAGTTATGAAAGAACAAGGACATTCACAATCCGCTTCGCTACTCGTCCAGGGCTTCAAAGAAGGCAACCAATGCCAGACTTTACTGGGGGTTACGGGCTCTGGCAAGACTTTTACCATGGCAAATATCATCCGGCAATTACAGAAGCCGACCCTCATTCTGGCACACAATAAAACCCTGGCCGCGCAGCTCTATGGGGAGTTTAATACATGGGAGCAGGAAGGATGGGTAGAGCCAATCATTGAAGAAAGATATGGCGATGCGTCACGAACAAGTTTATTTTTATCGTCCCCAAAAAAGGTGGCGATAAGTGGCGATAAAGTAGCGATAAAGAATGTTCTGAGCATGAACGAAAAATTGTAGAGTATTTGAAAGATAAGGAAGAAATATCCAATGCGGATGCCGGAAAAATCACAGGATTATCTGCATCGGGAGTAAGAAAAGTATTGAAAAAAATGGTAGAGAAAGGTATTGTTTGTGAGTTTGGGAAAAACAGAAGCAGGAGATATTACTTAAAAGAGAGAATATAGAATTTATATAATGCTTTCTGTGAAGAGAACTGGATAGAATGTAAGAGGCTGAGAAACAGTGGAAATAATGCAGAGCGAGAGAATGCAAACAATGTTACTGGAACTGGTAGATTTGTTAAAAAAAGCGTACAGTAATAAACTCAAAGCAGTGATTTTATATGGTTCGACTGCACGGGGAACAGATACGGATGAATCAGACATAGATGTAATGGTACTCGTAGATGGAAATAATCAAGAATTACGCTTATTTGAAGATAAGCTGAGTGATATTTCCGCAGATATTTCTATCAAATACTCTAAAGTGTTTTCGATTATTGATATTAGTTATCAGGAGGGGGACTTTTATGGATCATTTTGAATTAGTATCAGAATACGCCCCCACCGGCGATCAGCCCCAGGCAATCGCCAAACTGGTGGAGGGATTTAAAGAAGGAAACCAGTGTGAAACCTTACTTGGTGTCACCGGTTCCGGTAAGACATTCACCATGGCGAATGTCATCCAGGCTTTGAACAAGCCTACATTAATATTGGCACATAATAAAAC
>JAXFBD010000001.1:0-17343 GCA_034118545.1 Blautia sp. | reverse complement strand
CTTTCGAATGTAGAAACGCAGATTACAGGAAGCGTCCGCAATCTTTGCCTGGCAGGCAAGGAGGCATGCGAGAAGCTGGGATATGAAACAGTGATCCTGACAGATCAGCTTGATTGTGTGGCAAGAGAGGCGGGAGCATTTCTTGCAGCTGTTGCAAAAACTTATCAGAATACAACAAAGAGCATGGCATTTATTGCCGGCGGTGAAACGATCGTTCATCTGACCGGAAAAGGAAAAGGCGGAAGAAACCAGGAGCTTGCACTTTCTGCGGCAGCGGGAATTTCGGGACTGAAAGATACAGCAGTTTTCAGTGTGGGAAGTGACGGAACAGATGGACCCACAGATGCTGCAGGCGGATATGTTGATCATATGACAGCAGGTATACTTGCAGAAAAAGGACTGGATATTTTCTCGGTGTTACAGGAAAATGATGCTTATAATGCATTAACAGAAACAGATGGATTGATCATGACAGGTGCCACCGGCACAAATGTCAATGACTTTGCAGTACTGCTGATAAAACGATAAACCATTGAGAAAGAACACCCTTGATAGGAAATCAAATGTTGAAAAAACATGGATTCTATCAAGGGTGTTCTGATTAAACTTATATGAAGAGCATCAGAAGAGGAACTGTGACAAGAGACAGTATGGTGGTAGTAATGATGCAGCGGGAAGCGTAATCCTCATCGGCACCGTATTTTGAGGCCAGAAGTGCACTGGTACTTCCTGCGGGCATACCCGTAATGATGGCTGCAACACCGATCAGTGTAGAATCCATATATATAAGATGGAGGATAATAAGAGCGATGGCAGGAAGTGCGATGAGGCGCACAAAAGACAGGTAGAAAATGCTTGGTTCCAGAAGCTTTTTCCAGGGAACGCCCACCATCATGGTTCCTATTACCATCATAGACAATGGAGATGTAATTGCCCCGATGTTATTGATGCCTGTATCCAGAAATCCGGGGATCCACAGTCCTGTCATACGTCGGAATAATCCAAGGAATACAGCGATAATACAGGGGTTGAGAAAAATGTTTTTGCATTTTGTACGGAAATCTGATACGGTAAATACGGCAAGTCCGGCGGTCCACATAAAAATTCTGGCAGGAATAATGAATATAGATGCCGCAAAAAGACCCTCGGCACCATATACAGCAGATACCATGGGCATTCCCAGAAAGCCGGAATTATTAACAAGCGTACAGTATTGAAGAATGCTTTTTTTCTCCGGCGGATAACGGTTATACAGGATTTTTCCCAGGAAATAAGCAAGGATAGAGAGGAAAAGCGCAACCAGAAAAATGGCCAGCACCTGTTTTAGTATTTCTGGTGTCAGATCCTGATTAAATGATTCAAAAATCATACAGGGAAGTGTGATTTTTAAAATAATATCAATGAGTTTTTTCTTGGTATGCTGATCGATAAGCTGCTTTTTTATGCAGAATATGCCTACGGCCATATAAAGCAGAAGGATTAGCTGAGCGTTCAGCATTCTTGTGAAACTGTCCATAATAACGGGTCTCCTTCAAGTGTTTTTATCACCGGTAATTATATATTGCAGGGGACAAAAGAACAATATCGTTATGGGAATTACAGTAAAAAATACAATCAGCATTGCATAAATAAAAGTAAAGGCTTTGCCGTGGGCTGCTCCGGCGAGGTCCCCCGGACCTCGTGAGCCCTCAGCGCCCGAACGCCTGCATTCGGTCCGTCAGAAGTCGTGGGGTTAAATGGTGTTATTGCGATAAAAAAAGAGGATACCTTTCGGCATCCTCTTTCTTTATCGAAGCGACGGGATTCGAACCCACGACCTCTGCGTCCCGAACGCAGCGCTCTACCAAACTGAGCCACGCTTCGTCAACTGCAAGAGTTATTATATAAAGTTTTGAATGGTTTGTCAATAACTAATTTGAATTTTTTTTGTTTTTTTATCATATGCATTAAAGAATATATTGTAGCAGATTAACGGAGGGATTTCTTGGCAGGATATCGGAGATTTATTGCGTATGTATATGAGTATAATAAGGGAAGGAAGGGGTGTAATTGCGGTTTTGTAAAAATTGAAGTAAGAAATGAAAAATGTGTTATTGAGGTGCATCTGCAGTGTATGGGCCTGGCAGCAGGTTCGAATTGCGGGATTTATGGATTGGTACGAAAAGACGGACTGATTGATGGCATACTTCTGGGAGAGGAAGAGACAACGAATGGAAAACTGGAGTGTTTTCTGGAAACAGATGCAGAGAGTATGGGGGGCTCTGGTGTGTCTCTGGAAAAACTGGGAGGTATGATTTTAAAAACAGATATGGGGGCTTTTTTTGGAACAGAATGGGATGATCAGCCCATATCTCCAGTGAAATTCCGTGTTCGGGAACTGGAAAAGGTACAGGATTTTCCGGAAAAAAGCAGTGAAATACTGAAAGAGGAGGATGTTTCGGTAAAAGAAAAAATTAAAGAAGAAGTGCGGAAAACAAAAAATAAAGAGGAGGAACGTGAGAGAGAGAAGCAGCAAGAAGAAAAACAAAAGGAAAAACAGCAGGAGGAAGGGCAAAAGAAACAACATCGGGAGGAGAAATATCAGGAAGAGGAGCAGAAGGAACAATTCCCTGAGAACCTGCAAGCGGAAGATATGACTGAAACCGGGCAGAATGAGACGGAATCTCAGACTGTGATTTCTTCCGAAAAAACAGTCTCTGATTGTGAGGTGGAAATTACAGAAATACGGGAGAAAGAGAAGGAACAATATTCCGGAATGGTACAGGAGAACGAGGCAGAGTCGCAACCCCGGATGATGCAGGAGAACGAGAAAAAGCAGAATGCCGTGACGATGGGAGAGGATTTCTGTCCTTTTGGAGATGGGGATTTTATCTGGTGTAAAAGGATTCGTCTGCAGGATCTGGCATGTCTTGGACGCAAAAGCTGTGCCTTAAGAAATAACCGGTTTTTGCAGCATGGTTATTATCACTTCGGGCATCTTCTTCTGGCACAGAAAGAGAATGGCCAGTACCTGCTGGGAGTTCCGGGAGGATATAACCAGCAGGAGGCTTTCATGGCAGGAATGTTTGGCTTTCCGGAATTCAGAGAAAGCAGTCAGATTGAACTGGCACAGGGAAGAGGCGGGTATTGGTATCGATTAATCGATACCCCGGATTTCAACGAGAGAAACAGAGGCTGACAGAAGTTTGCGAAAATCCTCCAGCTCTTCCCGGGAGTAACTGTGGAATCCAGGCTGCAAAACCTCTGCTGAGTCTTTGTATGCCTGGAGATAATAAGCACGGGCACCGGACAGCCATTGGCCTATTTTTTCAAAATCATGTCTGGTATGAAGCTCTTTTACTACAGTAGTACGGAATTCATAGTCCGGCGCTTCCTGCATTAGAATTTTCACAGATTCGTTTATAGCGTCCATATCCGGAGTATTCATACCACAAAGAAGAGGGTAGTTTTCGGGACAGGCTTTGATATCCATGGCAATTTTGTCTGCAAGATGATTCCGGATCAGATAGCTCAGGACATCCGGTCTGGTTCCGTTGGTATCCAGCTTGATATCGTATCCCAGCTCTTTGATCTGGGAAAGAAAATCCGGCAGATCCGGGCTGAACGTAGGTTCGCCTCCGGACACACATACGCCGTCAAGAACGCCCTTCCTTTTTTTCAGAAATTTCAGAATTTCATCTATAGTGTATTCAGCCTGAACATCCGGTGTGAGCACAAGGCCGCTGTTGTGACAGAAAGGACAGCGAAAATTACAGCCTCCCAGAAAAATTGTACATGCCACGCGCCCGGGGTAATCCAGCAGGGTTGTTTTGGTTAATCCGCAGATTTTCATGTGGTTGATCCTCCGGTCTGAATGAAAGGTTTATCTGTAGGATACCTCAGACAGCTGCCGGATGCAAGGGAAAATATAACCTGGAATAAATTGACACAGTATGGCGAAATCTCTATAATGTACGTTGAGAGTTTTGAAAAAGGGGAAGATAATGGTGACGGATCAGGAACGTTATATGAAAGAGGCTATCCGACAGGCAAAAAGAGCGCTGGCTTTGGAAGAGGTGCCCATCGGATGTGTGATTGTTTCCGAAGGAAAGATTATTGCCCGGGGATATAACCGGAGAAATACAGACAAAAACACATTATCCCATGCAGAGCTGAATGCCATTCGAAAGGCCAGCAAAAAGCTGGGAGACTGGCGTCTGGAGGGATGCACCATGTATGTGACGCTGGAACCCTGTCAGATGTGTGCCGGAGCTCTGGTACAGTCCAGAATCGATGAAGTGGTGATCGGCAGTATGAATCCTAAGGCAGGCTGCGCCGGCTCTGTTTTAAATCTGCTGGAAATGGACGGCTTTAACCATAAAGTAAAGGTTACCAGGGGAATCCTGGAGGAAGAGTGCTCACAGATGCTGTCTTCTTTTTTCAGAGAATTAAGAGAAAAAAAGAAACAGAAAAAAGCCCCTGTATGAGAAAATCATACAGGGGTATTATTATTCTTTTTCACGCGCGCCGCACTTCGAAAAGCTCTCCCAGACGTTACCTTTACAGTTAACTCGGCCCAGGCACCCTCACGTCACACAGAAGGTTCCGCTTAGTGCTGCTGCATTCCTGCCCTGACACGGTTCACGGATTCCTGTTGCGTAAGACCCAGACGTCAACGCCACTTATAAAGGGCAGCTCCACAAGAAGCAGTCCTCAGATTGGCATCACCCCTGCTGTAGCGGATTGCAGGTACAGGGCACCGCTATCTCCCCGGCTGCGCGCTGTTTAGTATAGACTGTTTTGGAATATTTGTCAAGGTAAAGGATTTTCTTTTTTATTTCCGTCAAAATTTCCTCTATCCTATTTAAGATTTGTGAGATTTTCTATTGTGAGAAAAAAAAGATTATTATATAATAATTATCAGCAAAATACTTTATCAGGAACAGTTTGTGCACGAAAAAAGCGCACAGAACAGAACGGAGGGCATTATGATAAAAAGAATAGGCTTGCTTACAAGCGGCGGTGACTGCCAGGCTTTAAATGCGACCATGAGAGGTGTTGTAAAGGGATTATCCAACAGTGTGGATGAGCTGGAGGTATATGGTTTTGATGATGGCTATAAAGGTCTGATCTATGGCAAATACCGTATGCTGACTTCCAGGGATTTTTCCGGTATCCTTACCCAGGGCGGAACGATTCTGGGGACATCCAGACAGCCCTTTAAGCTTATGCGTGTGCCGGATGAGAAAGGACTGGACAAGGTTGAGGCTATGAAGCAGACTTACTATAAGCTTTGTCTGGACTGCCTTGTTATTTTGGGCGGAAACGGAACGCAGAAGACGGCCAATCTGCTTCGCGAAGAAGGTTTGAATATCATACATCTGCCAAAAACCATTGATAATGATATTTACGGAACAGATATGACATTCGGCTTCCAGAGTGCGGTGAATATTGCTACAAATGCAATTGACTGCATACATACGACTGCATCCTCCCACGGACGTGTATTTATTGTGGAGGTTATGGGACATAAAGTAGGAAGTCTTACACTGCATGCCGGTGTTGCAGGCGGTGCGGATATAATTCTGATTCCCGAGATTCCGTATGATATTAAGAAGGTCTGCGAAGCAATCCGGAAACGTGCAAAAGCAGGTAAACGTTTTACCATTCTTGCAGTGGCAGAAGGTGCGATTTCCAAAGAAGATGCACAGCTTTCCAAGAAAAAATACAAAGAAAAACTGGAAGCCCGTGCGAAGAAGTATCCGTCTGTTTCCTATGAGATCGCAGATCAGATTTTCAAAGAGACCGGAGCAGAGGTACGTGTCACCGTTCCGGGGCATACACAGCGAGGCGGTGAGCCATGCGCATATGACCGCGTGCTTTCTACTGAGATCGGTGCAGGCGCTGCACAGGCAATTCTGGATGAGGAATACGGCATTATGGTTGGTATTGTAAACGGAAAAATCAAACGCGTGCCTCTGGAAGAATGTGCAGGCAAGCTGAAGATGGTATCTGTAAAAGATCCTGCCGTAAAGGCGGCAAGACAGATAGGAATCAGCTTTGGTGACTGATTGGGGAATCAGCCTTGACGAAGGGTCATGTTATCCTTTATTATTAATAATGTTAAAAATGACCGCCGCGGGAATTTTTTCCGCGGCGTCTGTGATGAAATGAGAAAAAGGGGATGGAAGTTCACTTATGAGTTATACTGCTCTTTACAGAAAATTCCGGCCGGATAATTTTTCGGATGTAAAAGGCCAGGATCATATTGTGACTACCTTGACAAATCAGATTAAGGCAAACAGAATCGGGCATGCCTATCTGTTCTGCGGAACCAGAGGAACCGGTAAGACCACCGTGGCAAAAATTCTTGCAAAAGCAGTGAATTGCCAGAATCCTGTGGACGGCAGTCCCTGTAATGAATGTCCTACCTGTAAAGCTATTCAGGCGGGCACATCCATGAATGTGATAGAGATTGATGCAGCTTCCAACAACGGTGTGGATAATATCCGCGAGATCCGTGAAGAGGTTGCCTATCGTCCCACAGAGGGAAACTATAAGGTTTATATCATTGATGAGGTCCATATGCTTTCTACAGGCGCTTTTAATGCGCTGCTTAAGACTCTGGAGGAGCCGCCGTCCTATGTGATGTTTATTCTGGCAACCACGGAGGCTCATAAGATTCCTGTTACAATTTTATCCCGCTGTCAGCGTTATGATTTTCACAGGATTTCCATAGATACCATAGCAGCCCGTCTTCAGGAACTTCTGGATGTGGAGGGCGTGGAGGCTGAGGAAAAAGCTGTCCGGTATGTGGCAAAAGCCGGCGACGGTTCCATGCGTGATGCGTTGAGCCTGCTGGATCAGTGTATTGCTTTTTATCTGGGACAGAAGCTTACCTACGATAAGGTTCTGGATGTGCTGGGGGCTGTGGATACAGAGGTGTTCAGCAAGCTCTTGCGAAAGGTTCTGAAGGGCGATGTGACAGGGTGTATCAGGATATTGGAGGAGCTGATTACGGGAGGCCGGGAGCTGGGACAGTTTGTAGGGGATTTTACCTGGTATATGCGTAATCTTCTTCTGGTAAAAACTTCCGAAAATCCGGAGGATGCCATAGACGTTTCATCTGAAAATCTGAAGCTTTTGCAGGAAGAAAGTCAGATGACGGATGTGGATACCCTTATGCGGTATATCCGGATTTTTTCGGATCTGTCCAGTCAGATCCGGTTTGCGGCCCAGAAGCGTGTTCTGGTAGAAATCGCATTGATTAAGCTGTGCAGGCCGGCCATGGAAACGAATCTGGATTCTCTTCTGGACAGAGTCCGTGTTCTGGAGAAAAAAATTGAAGAGAGGCCTGTGGTGCAGGCGACAGCGGCTGCTTCTAAGCCATCAGCGCCAGAGGTTTCCGTGGAACAACCCAAACCCAGAATGGCAGCACCGGAGGATCTTCAGAAAATCGTTGCGGGCTGGAAGGCGATCACAGGGCAGACCACCGGGATCTTTAAGCAGATGCTGCAAAAAGCGATTCCCAAGTATAACGGTGACACAGGAGCTCCCGTGCTTTTTGTGGAATTTCAGGATTTTCTGGGACAATCCTATGTGGATAACCCGGAAGCGAAGGAGGAACTGACAGAGATCATCCAACGCCAGACAGGAGTTCATGTGGAGATTCAGATGGTGGTGGCAAATCAGCATCAGCATACGAATCTTGCGCAGATTACGGTGGATCAGGCAATCAGAGAGAATATTCACATGGATGTGGTGGTAGAGGAAGAACCACAGACATAGAAATTAAATATGAAAACAGGAGGAATATAAAATGGCAAAACGTGGAGGATTTCCGGGAATGCCGGGAAACATGAATAATTTGATGAAACAGGCGCAGAAAATGCAGCGTCAGATGGAAGAAAATCAGAAGGCACTGGAAGAGAAGGAGTTTACTGCGACTGCAGGAGGCGGGGCCGTTGAGGTCACCATTTCCGGAAAAAGAGAAGTAACGAAGGTTAAGCTGGCGGAAGAGGTAGTAGATCCGGATGATATCGAAATGCTGGAGGATCTGATCGTTGCGGCGGCGAACGAGGCACTTAGAAAGGTAGAGGAAGAAAGTGCGGCTGTAATGTCCAGACTTACAGGCGGCATGGGCGGAGGCTTTCCGTTCTGATGGAATACTACAGCAGTCATATCAATAAACTGATCGAGCAGCTTTCTCATCTTCCCGGAATCGGGGCAAAATCTGCCCAGCGGCTGGCCTTTCATATCATGAATATGCCGAAGGAGCAGGTGGAGCAGCTTACTTCTTCAATTGTGAATGCCAGGGAAAATGTGCAGTACTGTAAGTGCTGCTATACGCTGACAGATCAGGAAATCTGTCCGATCTGCAGTAATTCCCGAAGGGATCACGGAATCATCATGGTTGTGGAAAATACCCGGGATTTGGCGGCATATGAAAAAACGGGCAAATTTGAAGGAGTATATCATGTGCTACATGGGGCAATTTCTCCAATGCTGGGAATCGGTCCGGATGATATCCGTCTGAAGGAGCTGATGCAGCGCCTCCAAAAGGATGTCAAAGAGGTGATTATAGCAACCAATTCCAGTCTTGAAGGTGAGACGACAGCAATGTATATCAGTAAACTGATCAAGCCTACCGGTATAAAAGTGAGCAGGATTGCCAGCGGAGTTCCGGTGGGGGGTGACCTGGAATATATTGATGAGGTTACGCTGCTCCGTGCACTGGAAGGCAGGGTTGAGCTTTAATGGCAAAAAAGAAAGCAACTTCCGTGGATGTGGCAAAAGAGGCGGGGGTATCTCAGGCCACAGTTTCCATGGTGCTGAACCGCAAATATAACGTTTCTTTTTCCAGAGAGACGGTGGAAAAAGTGGAGCAGGCTGCAAAAAAACTGGGATACCAGCTTCCGCGCCGCAGAAACAGGAAAGAAAGCAGGAAAGAAAAGCTGATCGTTGTTTTCTGCCCCACTCTGACCAGTCCCTATTACGTTCTTCTGCTTCAGGGAATAGAAGCTGTTGCCAATGAAGAAGGATATGGGGTGTTTATCTGCAATACACAGCGTGATGCGCAGTTGGAAGACCGGTATCTGCGGATGATGTTGTCTATGCGTCCCCAGGGAATTATTTATACCTGCAATCCCCATCCGGATTTCATGAAACGGGTGGAGGAGCTGGCAGGGGAAATTCCCCTTGTAATTATCAGTAATAAAGAAAAAACCACAACGGTGGATGCCATCAACCAGGATAATACTGAAGTGGGAAGACTGATGGCACGGCACCTTCTGGATCTGGGGCACAGGAATGTGGCTTTTATTACACCGCCGCTTACAAGAAGGCAATGGCAGCGTTCCAAAAGGATTAACGGGTTTGTGACGGAATTCGAAAAAGCAGGCCTGAAAGACCATGTGATCATTAAAGCAGCAGACGAATCCAGAGACAGACTGCTTCCGCGCATGGATTCTGAGTATACCATGGGTTATGAGCTGACTATGGAGCTGCTGAAAGAAGGGGAACAGTTCACGGCGATTGCCGGACAGAATGACATGATGGCAATTGGCGCCATTGATGCTCTGCGGGAAGCACGTCTGAATGTTCCAAGGGATGTATCGGTGATCGGGTGCGATAATGTGTTTTATTCTTCTATCCGGAGGATTTCACTGACGACCATTGATCATTATGTTGCACTTAAGGGGCGGGATGCCTGTGATATTATCATACGGAAGATCAGTACCAATGATAAGTATTATCTCGATGAGCAGCCTACCAGTCTTTATAATATTGAATATACGCCTAAGGTAATCGTCCGGCGCACCACCGGCTATGCAAAAACCGACAAAAACTCACGTTCCAGAGAAAAAAATAAATAAATGCGAAGAAGATAATTATTATTAATAATTTTGGCCGCATTAAGCATAATACAAAGAAATAACAACGAAGAATATGATTTTTCTGCTGAAAATGCAGGAAATATCAGGAGACTAATTAATAATCAACGATTTTATTAATAAAAGAATTATTAATAAAAAATATCCCATCTTGACCTCCTGACAGAATTTGGTATAATAAAACCATCAGAAACGGGTACATAATTTTATCAGGAAAACAGGAGGAAATGAACATGAAATTTTTCATCGACACAGCAAAAGTAGAGGAAATCAAAGCTGCCAATGATATGGGTATTATCTGTGGTGTTACCACAAATCCATCTCTGATCGCAAAAGAAGGAAGAGATTTCAATGAAGTAATCAGAGAAATCACAACAATCGTTGACGGACCGATCAGCGGCGAAGTGAAAGCTACTACAACAGATGCAGAAGGAATGATTGCAGAAGGACGTGAAATCGCAAAAATCCATCCGAATATGGTTGTAAAAATCCCGATGACAGGTGAAGGCTTAAAGGCAGTTAAGGTTCTGTCTTCAGAAGGAATCAAAACAAACGTTACTCTGATCTTTACAGCAAATCAGGCTCTTCTTGCTGCAAGAGCAGGTGCTACATATGTTTCTCCGTTCCTTGGAAGACTGGATGATATTTCCACAGATGGTCTTTCCCTGATTCGTCAGATTGCAGAAATTTTTGCTGTAGCTGATATTGATACAGAAATCATCTGTGCAAGTGTACGTCATCCGATCCATGTTACAGAATGTGCTCTTGCAGGCGGCGATATTGCAACTGTTCCATACAAGGTTCTTGAGCAGATGCTTCATCATCCGCTGACAGATGCCGGAATCGTTAAATTCCAGAATGATTATAAAGCAGTTTTCGGTGACAAATAAGAAAGAAAGGAAAACCAGAATGGAAATCTTAGAACTTCAGAAAATTGCCAATGAAGTCCGCAAAGGTATCGTGACTTCTGTTCATGCGGCAAAAGCAGGACATCCGGGCGGATCTCTTTCCGCAGCAGATTTATTTACCTATTTGTATTTTGAAGAAATGAATATTGATCCAAAAGATCCGAAAAAAGCAGATCGTGACCGTTTCGTACTTTCCAAAGGCCACACTGCGCCGGGATATTACTCCGCTCTGGCAAACAGAGGGTTTTTCCCGGTGGAGGATTTAAAAACACTTCGTCATCTTGGTTCTTACCTGCAGGGACATCCGGATATGAAGCATATTCCGGGCGTTGATATGTCCAGCGGTTCTCTGGGACAGGGAATCTCAGCAGCAGTAGGGATGGCTCTTTCTGCAAAATTAAGCAATGAAAGCTACAGAGTATATACTCTTCTCGGCGATGGCGAGATTCAGGAGGGGCAGGTCTGGGAAGCTGCCATGTTCGCCGGCCACAGAAAACTGGACAATCTTGTGGTGATCGTGGATAATAACGGACTTCAGATCGACGGCCGTGTTGCGGATGTCTGCTCCCCATATCCAATTGACAAAAAATTCGAAGCATTTAACTTCCATGTAATCAATGTGGAAGACGGAAATGATATGAATCAGTTAAAAGCAGCTTTTGATGAGGCAAGAACAGTAAAAGGAATGCCTGTGGCCATTGTTATGAAAACAGTAAAAGGCAAAGGTGTTTCTTTCATGGAAGACCAGGCCGGATGGCATGGAAAAGCTCCTAACGATGAGCAGTACGCACAGGCAATGGAAGAATTGGAAAAGGCAGGTGAAGCATTATGTCAGAAGTAAAGAAAATTGCTACAAGAGCCAGCTATGGCAATGCCCTTGTTGAACTGGGCAAAAAATACGATGACGTTGTAGTTCTGGACGCTGACCTTGCTGCAGCTACCCAGACCGGTGTGTTCAAAAAAGAATTTCCGGAACGTCACATTGACTGTGGTATTGCGGAGTGTAACATGGTAGGTATCGGTGCAGGTCTTGCGACTACCGGAAAGGTTCCCTTTGTCAGCACATTTGCCATGTTTGCTGCCGGACGTGCCTTTGAGCAGGTTCGTAACTCTGTGGGATATCCGAAGCTGAATGTAAAAATCGGTGCTACTCATGGCGGAATTTCCGTAGGTGAAGATGGCGCTACTCATCAGTGCTGTGAGGATTTTGCTCTGATGCGGGTAATCCCGGGAATGGTTGTAGCAAGCCCGGCTGACGATATTGAAGCAAAAGCCCTTGTAGAGGCGGCTTACAAACATGTAGGTCCTGTATATATGAGATTTGGCCGTCTTGCAGTTCCGGTTATCAATGACAATCCGGATTATAAATTTGAGCTTGGAAAAGGTATCGTTCTGCGTGAAGGAAAAGACCTTACAATCATCGCAAACGGTCTTTGTGTGGCTCCTTCTCTGGAAGCTGCAGATAAACTTGCGGCAGAAGGAATCTATGCAAAGGTTATCAATATGCATACAATTAAACCTCTTGATGAGGAACTGGTAATTTCATCTGCTAAGGAAACAGGAAAAGTTGTTACTGTTGAAGAACATTCTGTAATCGGCGGCCTTGGCGGTGCTGTCTGTGAATGTCTGGCAGAAGCAGCTCCTGTTCCGGTAAAACGTATCGGAATCAATGATGTATTTGGTGAGTCCGGTCCTGCGGCACAGCTTCTCGAGAAATATGGCCTTGACGCAGAAGGAATCTACAAACAGATTAAAGAATTTGTATAATATTTCAGAAAAAGGCATCGAGAATGCCCTGGGTTATGATATCGCCCAGTGTGATAACACTGGAGAGACGGGCAGTCTGAAGTGAGAATTGTTCCAGAAAACCGGAGATTCCCACCACTCCTGTAACAGCGATATCTCCTACGGGGGAAAGACTTTTTCGAACACCTGCACCTGGGTAAACAGGACCGTTTTTGACGGCGATATGACCCAGGTGCTTTTTTTCGCCTAAAGCTGCATCCACTGCGATGATCAGTGCAAAGGGATGATGCAGAGAAACCCATTGCTGTGCTCTTTCCAGGTTACAGGCGTGGATAGGGTTACTGAGAGTTCCGTATACATGGCGGCGGCTGTCCTGATAAGGAAGAAGCTGCCGGCCTACATAGGGCCCCAGGCAATCACCTGTCATACGATCGCTTCCGATGCAGAAAATGACGGTTTCCGAATGCTTTTTCAGGCTCATAAATGTACATTTTTTCAGGCGATGTGAAACCTCGTAAGAAGGATTTTTCTGGTTTGTATCAATGTAGAAATTCATATGGATTCTCCGGTTTTTTGATTCAGCATATCCAGAAAAAATGTAAAATATGCATGTGCAAAATATGTCGCTAAATTCTGGAGTACAGCTCTTTTATTCTGCTAAAATCCGCGTTTTCTTTGTGTTACTCTGATACACGAAGGGGTGATGTAAAATGATAGAAGTCGTTTATAAAGACGAGAAACAGGAAGCAGATGAGAATCAGGAGATATTTCATATCCCCAGAAATGTGCGTCAGATCGGCATTCCTACAGATATTTACCGTATTTACATGGAGGATTATGTGTTCACCTTTTTGTCGGGAATGTCAAAAGAGGCGGAAGAAAAGGGAAAGGACAGCGGCTGTCTGGCCATACTGATGGGAGAGACAAAATGGAAAGACGGAACGGCTTTTTTGTTTATCTCCGGAGCACTCTCGGTGGTGATGGAAGAACTTTGCGCAGAGCATATTTCATTTACGGAGGAGAACTGGCAGAATATTCAAAAAGAGAAAGAACAGTATTTTCCGGAGAAAGAAGTGGTTGGATGGTTCTTTGGAAATGCTCAATGGGGGGCAGAGACGGCACAATTATTTACAAAGGTACATCTTAAATATTTTGGAGGAGATAAGGTACTGATGCTGATGGATTCGGCAGAGGGCGAAGATGGTTTCTTTCGTCTTGAAAACGGATGTCTGATACGCCAGAAAGGATATTATATTTATTACGAAAAAAATCCTCAGATGCAGAGCTATATGGTGGATAAAAGACAGAAGTCGGGGGCAGAAGCGCAGGAGAAAACAGAAGATGAAGCTGTAAAAAAATTTCGTAAAATTATCAAAGGAAAAGAAAAGGAAAAACCACAGGAAACAGAAGAAAAACCTTCTGTTTTTTCTTATGCTGCCACAGCTTGTCTGGCGTTGGCGGTACTGGCAGTCGGGATAAATTTTTACCGTGATTATGACCGGACAGCCGCTGTTTCAATTGAAGAAACAGCGCTGGTGTCTGATGATGAAGAAGAGAAAAGCATAGTGGAAACGGATAAAAAGAAAACGGAAGAGGAAAAAAATACAGGGACAGCAGATATGACTAAAACTGATATAAACGAAGCAGATACAGATGCTGGCGAGGCAAACCGGGAATCCTCCCCGGAACAAAGTGAATCAATGAGTGGGGGCGAGAATTCCGGAACTGAAGTGGATACAACATCTGCGGAGAGTGATGCGCAGGCAAGGCGCCAGCAGATATATCAGGAGGAATCTGATATTCGAAAAGCGCAGAGAAGAGAAGCGCTGGAAAACATGCAGGCAGAGGAAACAGAGACTCAGGCAAATGTGCAGACGGATTCCCAGACAGATTCCCAGACAGATACCCGGATAGCAGATACCGGGAATGCTTCCGAAAACACTTCGGAAACAGAAACTTCTGCATCAGTCAGACGGGAAACATATGTAATACGTCCGGGCGATACGCTGTATCAGATCAGTATGGAGAAATACGGTTCAGTAGATGCTATAGAAGAAATCTGCAGATTAAACAGTATTTCTCAGGAAGAAATTATTTATCCCGGACAAGTGATTGTACTGCCGTGAATAATTGTGCTATAATGGACGAAAGTGTTCATTATAGCACTTTTACTATAAAAAAATAAGGCAAGGTAATATATGGCAAATTTTATTAATAAAATGCGTAAGAAACGCAGAAAGCAAAAAAACAGGAAGGAGAAAGCACAGCAGGCAGCCGGAAATAAGAGGCAGACAGCAAAAACGGGAAGCAATACGGCAGCAGGGGTTTCTGTTCGTCTCAGTCGCCGTCAAAGGAAAATGCTGAGAAAAGGCGTTATTTCAGCGGCTGCAGTGGTAGCGGTGGCTTTTCTTGTTGTTTTTTATATTGAGAAACACACGTATAATGACTATAAGATTTTGCATACCAGTGAGCAGGAAGATATTATATCCACAAAATATACAGAAATGGATGGGAAAATACTGCGTTACAGTCCGGAAGGTGTTTCGCTTGTAAATAAAAACCTGGAAGTTTTATGGAATGTTACATATTCAATGGAAAATCCCGTGGCAGATGTCAATGATGGATGGGCAGTGATTGCTGACCGTGACGGAACCAGTATGGAAATCATGGATAAAGAGGGGATTACAGGAAGTGTGACGACTTCTTATACAATTGTAAAAGCAAAAGTTTCTTCGCAGGGACTGGTAGCCGCCATTCTGGATAATGGGGATGAAACATGGATTAACTTTTATGGTTCAGATGGAAGTCTTATTGCAGAAAACCAGACAACCATGGAAGATCCTGGATATCCGATGGATGTGGCGATTTCTGATAACGGACTGATCATGATGGTTGCTTATCAATTTGTTGACGGCGGAGACACCACAAGCTATGTGGCATTTTATAACTTTGGGGATGTGGGACAGACAGAGGATGACAGAATTGTCAGCGGTTATGAGTATGAAGGTGTTGTGGTTCCGCAGGTAATTTATTTTGACGGAAGTCAGTCGGTGGCTGTCCGTGATGACGGACTTACACTTTACAAAGGGAAACAGATCCCTAAAGAAGAAAAAAATATAGAAGTGGAAAAAGAAATCGTCAGCACGTTTTACGATGATGAAACTATTGGTCTGGTATTTAAAAATGATGATAAGGAAAAACAGTATACAATGCAGGTATATAGTACTTCCGGAAAACTGAAGTTTACAAAAAATTTTAATATTCCTTATACGACCATTAAAATCAGCGATGGCAATATTATTATGTATAACAGCTCTCAGATCTGCGTTATGAGCGAAAATGGAAAAGAAAAATATATGGGCTCCATTGATGGCACCGTAAACGATTTCTTTAAGATTGGATGGAACAAATATCTTCTGGTAATGGACACGGGTGTACATGTGATTAAGCTCAGATAAGGAGGATGGTATGACCTTGACCTGGCTTGGAACAGCAACGGCGGTAGTGTTGGCCTTTTCCTGCTATACAGGATACCGCAATGGGTTTATTAGGGAAATGGTATCCATGTTTTTTGTGGTTATGTCTATAATAATTGTGTGGGCAATTAATCCTTATGTAAATACATTTTTAAAAGAAAACACACCTGTGTATGAAAAGGTTCGTGAAGCCTGCGGTGAACTGGTACAGGGGCAGGATGGCGGGAATGCGGCAGGCCGGGATGAGCAAAATGAAATTCTGGACAGCCTTGCTCTGCCTGATGTTTTGAAAGAAGGAATTCTTCAGAACAACACGTCAGATGGATATACGTATCTGGCGGCATCCGGCTTTGAGGAATATGTGGCAGACTATCTTGCAGTTGCGGTGGTGAATGGGATTTCATTTCTGCTGTCATATCTGCTTGCTTCCATATGTATTAATACAATAAATTATGCGCTGAATATTATTGCAGGACTGCCTGTTATTAAAGGAGTAAACAAGACAGCGGGAATATTGGTGGGAGGAATCAAGTGTATTATTTTTATCTGGATCATCCTGCTGGTATTGACGGTGCTGTGCAATTCGGAGCTGGGAAAAAGAGGTATGGAATTGGTGGAAAAAGATATTTTTCTGAATACGTTAAATACATATAATCCGTTTATAAAAATATTTATGAGTATTTTTTACGGAAATGGATAAATAAAACGGGGAGTGGCGCAAATTGAGCGACTCCCTGTTTGTTATATATATTGCTTTTCAGGAGAAATAAATCAAATGGTCCACTCAAACAGAGTAGAATTTGGTGTATTCTGGATCCGGAGGGAAGAAAAAGAGAGAAGAACACCAAAAAGGAGTGGGAAAAGGCGGGAAGTCTGGACCCGGCGGGAGGAAAACAAGAAAAAAGAGTCCGGACAAAACCGCGATATATTTTTGTGTGCGAAAAAATGAAAAAAATCATAAAAATATGTTGACAAAGAAAATAGTACATGTTAATATAATCTGGCTGTGAGCGAGAGCAATGCAACAATTTAAAGGATTTGAAAAAAATCAAAAAAAGTTGTTGACAAATGGATTTGAATATGATAATCTGAATAAGCTGTTGCGAGACAGTAAAAACCTTGATAACTGAACAGTGAAACACATACGATTCTCGAAAATTCTTTACACACAGAGCACTTGACGAAGCAAAGCTGAGTTTGGTGCGAGTGCGGTCCGAAGGAACTTAATGAGAGCGAGCGGAAGCGAAGGTCGAATTTAGTGAATCGGACTTCATTATAAAGCGAAGAAGAATCTTCAAAACAGTAAAAACGAGAGATAGCCAGAGAGGTTGTCTTGAGAGT